>JABMNC010000087.1 GCA_013205365.1 Cryomorphaceae bacterium
AGCAAGTCCAAAATGGTGTAGGACGTCGTATCGGAATTCACAATAACTTCCATTCGGTGGTAGGCGCCTTGCTGGTTTGACTTCCATCCGTCGCCAAAATTATCCTGCAGCTTGAGGGTGTACACGCAGCCATTGGGGCAGTTGAAGGTGCTAAAGGACACTGGACCAAAGGAACCCGAAGTCAAGCCACCCGCGCAACTGTCAAATACATAAACCTGGTAGCTCTGACCTTGAGTTAGACCCGTTAATAGGTGAGGATTGCTTGTTGTGCTAACCAAGGTTCCGCTCCCGGGAGTGAATCCAACGGGGCCATATTCTAGAACGGCACTTCCTGTCGCGGAATTGGTAAAACTTACCGTCGCTGTGGTAGCGGTGAGTGCAGTTGCACTCAAAGCGGTCGGGGGCGGGCAAGGAGGTGCGTTTTTAACCGTGAAGTCGTCAATGGCAATGTCAGCCCGTGTTGAAGAGGAAGAATTCGGCGGCGGGCCAGATGAGTTGGTGCGAGCCTTAAAACGAATTCTTACGGTTTGATTGACGTAGCCACCTAGAGAAACAACGCGTTCAAGCCAAGCATTGGCCTGACCTCCTACAATGGAATCCAGAACGACAAAAGGCGAGGTCACCGAACCTGTCTGAACTTCCACAGTCAAGGAACCGATTGTCGTACCCTGCATGTGGTACCAAAATCGAAGCTCTGGAGCAGTCAGAGTATTGAGCAAAATTTGGGGAGAAGTGAGGTAGGCGATTCTTGCTGAACCGGCTGGATTGCCAAAACCCGCTTCGGTGTACACGTACTTACCTAGACCGGTAGTGTGGTCGTTTGTAGGGCCCGTATTGGGCGTAGGCGTAGCGCCTTGCCCCCCGCCCCAGTGAAACTTGGCGGGAGCTGGCGAACTCAAGGGAGTCCGCACCCAGCAGGGACCAACCGTAGAATTCTGATTCCAGAATTGACCGCCTGCTGGTCCAACGTCAAAGCCCACCTCAAAATTCTCGATATAGGGTGCCGACACTACGCCGCAAAGTGTAATAAGGGTATCGATGGTACTCCAGGCACTCTGAAGGGTTGGGCTGCAAACCTTGCGTACCGAAACAGCATACACGGTTCCTGCACTGAGGCCCGTTAACACAAACGGATTCGTGCTGGCCGTAACGGTAGTTCCGCTAAAAGGTACCTGACCTAGTGCCCCGTAGCGCACCTCGTAAGTGCCAGCACCCGTTGGATTCCATGTCATGGTTCCGGTAGATTGGGTCGTTGAGATTACCGTGAGGCCTAAGGGCTTGGCGCAGGCCGGGGTATTAGCAATCGACACGTCGTCAATGGCGACATCTACCTGATTGTTGCCGCTTGGTGATCGGTAGGCATACCATCGTATTTGAACGGTATCGGGCAAAAAACTCGAGAGCGAAACCACAGCCTCGCTCCAGGGAGCGGTTGCCGAGGCGGTTCTTATGGCATTGGCCCAGACTCGTGTCTCAGCACCGTTTCTAAACACCTTGACCACCAGGCTGTCGATCTGCGTACCAAACTGATGGTAGTAAAACCGTAGCTCCGGAGTGAGCAGACCCGCCAGAAGAACGTTAGGACTGCGAAGAAGCGCAATGCCGGAACCGTTCTGGGCTTCTCCGTGCAAGTATTTACCGCTGCCGGTAGTGTGGTCCGCGCTGGGACCTGTGCCGATGTTGGTTAATGCCGTTGGAGTAGGACCAGAATTAGGACGCCACCAATAGTTCGCCCCCGAAGGACGCGACCAGCAGGTATCGATCGCTCCATAGGCCCAGTGGGCTGCTGGCACCACGAAGTTAGGCCCATCGAAATTCTCCAACCAAGGACTCGCGACAGGTCCACAGTCGGTCATTGCTGAGGCACGAGCCGTCCATGGAGAAACGTCGGTTGCACTGCAGCTGTCTTTGACCCTAAATTCATACGTCGCGCTAGGGTTTAATCCCGTCACGGTAAAAGGATTAGTACCTGCATTGATTTTGGTGCCGGCGCCATTAATGAATCCCGCCGGACCATACTCAACCCTCCAAGACGAAGCTCCGCCGGTGGTCCAGTTGAGCAGTATGGAATTTGCAGTAAGGCGAGTAGCAGTTAATCCCGTAGGGGCCGGGCAGGTAACACGTTGAGCGATAGATACATCGTCAATGGCCAAATCTCCCAATTGGTTGTTATTAAAAGGTCCCCCACCACCGGCAGGCTTATTCATTTGAAAACGGAGCTGCAGGGTGTCGTTCAGGTAGGCCGTCGGCAAGGTAATGGCAACCCGGTTCCAGGAATCACCCAAATTGGCATTGCTCCCGACGTGCAGAGTATCCCAAGGGGCGGTCGGAGCGGCAGGATTGTAGGAACGAATGAAAACTCGCAAAAGCCCCATTGTGGTGCCATACTGGTGCCTCCAAAAAATCAACTCGGGGCTGGCGATTCCCACCGTACTGATGGGCGGACTCACTAAAGAGGCAACCGCATTGCCCGCACCACCGCTCGACTCCACATAGACGTAGCCTCCAGTTCCGGAGGTGTGATCAGCCGACGGACCCGTTAACCCACCCCCAGCGCGAGTGTGGGTTTGGCCCTGACCGCCACCCCACCAGTAGGCTGAGGTACCGAAATTACCTCCAGTTGTGCTGGGGGTCCTTGTCCAACCCAAGGGGATACTGGACAATGCATTGTAGGCGGGAGTTCCGATTACTACCCCTGAAAAGGCCTCAGACCAAGGAGCAGTTATGACTTGAGCCTCAAGGCTTCGAAGTCCAAAAACCGTCAAAATAGCAAATGCCGATAGCCTTAAAAGTGAGGTGCCTTTCATAGCACGAAAGTTACAAAAGTTTAAAGTCCGTCAGCACGGACCTAATTAAGCTTAGCAAGCTGGTGCTCGAACCAATAATTCGGAACAGTTTTTGACCTCTCTGCTGCGGCAAACCGACCAAGGGACAGGTCTTTGGCTGATTTGCCAAGAATATTTACTTAAATTGCCTTGGTGCGGAATCTTGCATTTGTTTGGAGCTTAAGCGCCGTTTTTACTGCGGCGGCGCAGTCTGTGATCGTTCCCAATAAGGGTCAATGGGAGGGTGACTTTACCGCAAAAACTGCACTGAGCGACGGCGCTATATTTTGGAAGGACAACGGATACCGAGTCCGCATTGTGCACCCCAAGCATCGCGGAGGATCCATAGCCAACCCCCACTACCCCACTTCCCAATGGCCCGATCATTGGCCTGATGCCTTTGCCATCTTTACGGAGTTTGTAGGTGCCACTAATAGCGCTGCGTCGGCAGGATCCAATGCAACGGAATCCCCTAGGCACTATCTGCTTGGCAGCAATCCGGCGAAATGGGCCAGCAATGTGGCCGAATTTCAAGACTGGACGGTACGCGAAGTGTACCCGGGAATTGACTTCGCCCTGCATGCCCACGACGGGGTAAAGTCCGAATGGAGGATAAGCCCTAAGGCAGACCCGCGTCAAATTAGAATTCAGTTTCGCGGAAGCATGCCTAAAATTACCGCCGAGGGGCAGCTGCACCTTACCACTCCAATGGGTACTTGGATTGAAGAGCGGCCGCTGGCCTACACTTTGAGTGCCAAGGGACGTATTCCCGTGAAGGTGGCCTACCGCCTGGCCGACGACAGCACGGTGGTTTTTGAACTTGGCGCCTACCGCAAGAGCGATGCCTTGGTCATCGACCCCAATCTGGTCTTCTCGAGTTTTTCGGGTTCTACGGCCGACAATTGGGGTTACACCGCAACCTACGACGACCAAGAGAACCTCTACGGCGGCGGAATCGTGTTTGATGCCGGCTACCCGACCACTCCGGGTGCATTTGACGCTAGCTACAACGACTCGACCTCCAACTTTTCGACCATGGACATTGGGATTACAAAATTCAGTGCCAACGGTTCGCAGCGCCTCTACTCCACCTATATTGGCGGCGACGGTCCGGACCAACCGCACTCAATGATGGTCAGCTCGCTCGGCGAACTGGTGGTTATGGGCACGACTGGATCAAGCAATTTCCCGGTAACTGCCGGCGCCTACGACGTGTCGTTTAATGGCGGACCCCCAACGAGTTCCTCCCTGGCGTTCGACTTTGATGATGGCGTTGACCTTTTTGTCCTAAAGGTCAATTCAACGGGCAGCGCACTGAGTGCCTCGACCTTTGTGGGAACCGCAGGGAACGAAGGACTCAATTTTGGGATTTTCCTGAACTACGGAGACGCCATGCGCGGCGAGGTGGTCGTGGACAACGTGGACCAGGTTTATGTTGTGACTTCAACACAGGCTTCCTCATTCCCCGGGGCGACGGGCAGCAACCTATCGACCGACGCAGTAGCATTTTCACTCAATCCGTCGCTGTCTAGCATGCGTTGGGCTACGCTCCTGGGTGGCAGCAACCACGAATCCGGCTACGGCATAAAAACAGACCTAAACGGCAAAGTCTACGTTACGGGCGGAACCCGATCTACCAACTTCCCGGGAACTACGGGAGGTCTTCATGCTACGGCGCGTGGAGGCATCGACGGCTGGATCGCCCGCCTCAGCAGCACCGGTACGCTTGAAAAAGCCACCTACCTCGGTACCTCAGGAAACGACCAGTCCTTTTTGATTGACCTCGACAAGTATGGCGCGGTATACGTTTTTGGGCAGAGCCTGGGGATTTACCCCCGTACGGCAGGCACTTGGGGAACCACCAACGGGGCCCAGTTCATTCACAAGCTGGGGCCAAACCTCGATCAGACCTTGTTTTCGACCCGGTTCGGAACCTCCAACAGCATCACCAATTTGGTTCCGAGCGCCTTTAACGTAGACCGCTGCCTCAACATTCTGCTCTCCGGATGGGGCGGCGGAGTAAATGCCGGGAATGGTGGAACTACCTCGGGCTTGCCCGTTACCGCCAACGCCATCAAGCCCAATACCGACGGCAGCGATTTTTACTTTATGGTGCTCACGCAGAACGCTCAAGCCCTATCGTACGCTACTTTTTTTGGCGGAACCTCCAGCGAGCACGTAGACGGAGGAACCTCGCGCTTTTCCCCGGGAGGAAACATCTTTCAGGCGGTCTGCGCGGCCTGCGGAGGGCAAAGCTTCCCTACCACACCGGGCGTAGTCGGTCCGACGAGGCTCTCGGGAAACTGCAACCTGGGCGTAGTGAAAATTGACTTCGAAACCATAGTAACCGCCAATGCAAGCATAAATTTTGATGCAGACGTAGACACGGTCTGCGAGGAACTGGTAGTTCGCTTTACCAACGGATCCCTCAATGCTAACCGCTACTTCTGGGATTTTGGCAACGGGCAAACCTCTACCTTGTTTGAGCCCAGCGTTCGGTTCACCCGAGGAACCTACCGAATTCGCTTGACGGCATACGATACCATTTGCGACATCGAAGACACTGCATCCATCGTTATTATGCACGACAAAGGGATTTTCCCTGAGGCCTCTTTTGACCAAGAGTACAAAGCCTGCGACCGCAACTTTGAAGTGCGCGTGCGGAGCACCAGCCTTGACGCCCAGCAATTCAACTGGAGCTTTGACGGCGGCCCGACGGTGGCCGGAGATTCGGTGGTCCACCGGTACAACGCGCCTGGAATGCATACCATTCGGTTGATAGCCATCGACACAAACTGCAACACCTCCGATACCGCGTTCGGGACGGTCTTTTTTGATCCGGACCTCCCGGCACCCGACGTGCGGGTGTCCCCCGACTCCTGCAAAGACGGAAGAATACGAGTTAACGTGAGCTACACCCTTGACAGTATTGACTACCAGTACCGTTGGATATTCCCGAACGGAGTGGTCGATACCGGCAAAGTTGCGACCTACCGAGTGCCTGTTTCGGGCAACTACCTCGTGAAGCTTGAGCTCATTGATACGGTTTGCAACGCCGTCTACCCCTATGAATTTTCGTCGGTAATTCTTCGCTACGACCAGCGAGTATGGATTCCCAATACCTTCACCCCCAACGGAGATGGGCGAAACGAGCTGCTACAAATTGCTGGGAACAATTGCTTCGAGTCGGACTATTTCACTATTCTAAACAGTTTTGGCAACGTCGTCTTTGAAACAGACCGCCCTTTTGAAGTTTTTTGGGACGGAACCCTTAAGGGCAAACCCGCCCAGCAGGATACCTACGTGTATCGATTTGATACCGAGGACGGAACCCTCTATGGGACCGTCAATCTGGTGCGTTAATCGAGTTTGGGCAGGTTTTGCAGCGCGTGAACAAGCGCGTCAATGTCTTCTCGGCTGGTCATCCGAGAGAAACTCACTCGGGTCCCACCCGGTACCTTTAGGCCAGCTAGCACGTGCGAACCGCCCACCGCGCCGCTGCTGCAGGCAGAGCCTCCAGACACGCAAAATCCCTGAAGATCAAGCTGAAAATTCAGCATTCCTCCCTCGTGGAGCTCTGGAATATAAAAGTTTAGGACCGTGAAAAGGCTCCGATCGAGCTCGCCCGAACGACCATTAAACCGCACCGAAGAAAATGCCTTCTTAAGCTGCTCAATGGCATACGATTTCACATCGAGCATCTTCGCCGCATCCTGCTCATGGTTAGCCATAGCAACGGCAAAGGCTGCACCCATGCCCGCGATGCCCACTACGTTCTCGGTTCCTGCTCGCTGCCCGCGCTCCTGTCCTCCGCCCCGCATGAAGGGTTGCGCTCCTGAACCCTGCTTGACGTAGGCAAAGCCGATGGCTTTGGGTCCATGAAACTTGTGCGCGCTGCATGCTGCAAATTCTAAGGGAGTTGCGCCAAAATCAAGGCTCATGTGCGCCATGGTTTGCACGGTATCGCTGTGCAGAATGGCACTGGATGCGCGCGTAATTGCTGACAAACGAGCCAAATCGACGAGGTTACCGATTTCGTTGTTGGCGTGCATAAGGGTCACCATTGCCTTGCGGCCGGCGAGCTGGTCGGCCTCGAGCTGAGCCTCTAGCCAGTCCAAGTCATGGTCGCCATGCTCATTGAAGGGAATAGAAACAACCTCAACCCGGCCTACTAAGGCCTCGACCACATGCGTTACCGCATGATGCTCTAATTCACTATAATACAATTTTTTAACACCCATAAACTCAACTCCTGATTGAAGAGCCCAGTTGTCTGCCTCGGTTCCGCCCGAGGTAAAAATTACTTCAGCCGGGAGGCAGTTCAATGCGGCGGCAATATCCTTGCGCACTCGCTCAATGAGGGCCTTGGACTTACGTCCCTCGGCATGGGTAGAACTTGGGTTTCCATAGAGATCCAATGCGGCAATCATGGCCTCCCTTGCCTCAGGGCAAAGGGGGGTTGTCGCAGCGTTATCAAGGTATATACTCATAAAAAAGACTTAAAGGGATAACAACTTAGCTGCAAATTCCGTGGCGAGCGCCTCTGCGTTCGCTTGGGTAGGCGCCTCGGTGTAAATGCGAATAATGGGCTCTGTATTGCTTTTGCGCAAATGTACCCAGCGGTCTGGGAAGTCAATTTTGACTCCATCTAGGGTGGACGGATGCAATTCCTGGTGTGCCGCAGCCACTCGGGCGAGCAGCGCATCGGTATCTACGCTCGGATCGAGATCCATCTTTTCTTTGGCCATTGCGTAGTTGGGGTAGGTTGCCCGCAGTGCGGAACAGGTTCCGCCCCTTTGAGCGAGGTAGGTTAGGAACAAGGCCACCCCAACCAAGGCGTCTCGGCCGTAGTGAAGTTCGGGCAGTATAATTCCACCGTTGCCCTCGCCGCCTAAGACGGCGCCCTTGGCCTTCATCTCGGCAACAACGTGAACTTCGCCAACCGCGGAGGCCGAGTAGGTTGAATTGTGGCGCTCGGCGATGTCGCGCAGCGCACGGCTCGAACTAAGGTTGCTGACCACGTGGCCCGGTTGCCGGCCCAGTATGTAGTCGGCTACCGCAACCAGCGTGTATTCTTCGCCAAAGAGCTCACCGTCTTCGCTGACAAAGACCAAGCGGTCGACGTCGGGATCGACGACAATTCCGAGGTCGCACTTCGTTTCAGGAACAAGGGCACAGATCTCGTCGAGGTGCTTGCGCAATGGTTCCGGATTGTGCGGAAAGTGCCCCGTTGGCTCGCAATGCAGCCCCTCGATGCGCGCCACGCCCAATGCCTTGAGAAGCATGGGTATTGCGATTCCGCCGGTCGACGCTACGGCATCAACCGCAACAGAAAATCCGCAGGCCCTAATGGCCTCGACATCAACTAAATCAAGGTTTAGAATGGCTTGAATATGCCGCTCAATGCCGTCCTGAACTTCGATTCGAAGCCCCAACTCAGATACTGGGGCAAAAATGAAATTGCCTTCTTCTCTGGCTTTTAGAATTTTAGCGCCATCCTCGGCGCTGAGGAACTCACCCCGCGAGTTGAGAAGCTTCAGGGCGTTCCATTCTCCGGGGTTGTGCGAGGCAGTGAGGATAATGCCTCCGTCGCAGCCTTCCCAGGTGACCATCATTTCTACCGTGGGCGTGGTAGAAAGTCCGAGGTCGAGCACATCGATTCCTTGAAAGCGCAGCGTAGAAACCACAAGGTCGCTCAGGGCCTCGCCAGAGGTTCTCGCGTCGCGACCAAGGGCAACCCGAAGTCGACGGTCGCTGCCGGATTGCGCCCGTAGCCACTGGCCGTAAGCGCTAGCGAATGCCACTGCATCCAGGGGAGTTAGGTTGCTGCCCACGGGCCCCCCAATGGTTCCGCGAATTCCTGATACCGATGCGATTAGAGTCATGGCGAGGTTTTTGAGTATGCGCAAAGGTAGAACCCAGGCCGGCCGCAATACTACGCGGTGAATAACGCGGTTAACAACGCGCTAAAATCGACTCAAAATCCGCCCTAAAATTGCTTAGGTTTACTATGCCTGATGAACAACAGCGACTCCGACCCCCTAATTGAACGCTTTGAGCAAGCGCTACGAGACGACTCCCTGCTGTTTTTTGATGTGGAGGAATTTGAAGAAATAACCGACTACTACCTCGAAACAGGCCAGCTGCAGCGAGCCCGCAAGGCCATTGACATGGGCGGAGCCCAGCACCCCTACGCCACGGTATTTGCAGCAAAAATGGCGCGCTATTTGGTTCAATCCTCCCAACTCGAGGAAGCCCAGGAGGCGATTCAGCGAGCCGAAGGCTTGAGCCCGAATCACCCCGACATCGAGTGGGCGCGCGGGATGCTCATGATGCGGCAGGGCAAGACCCAAGAAGCGATTCAATCGCTGCGCAAGGCGATACAGAATTCCGACGACCCCTTCCCTATTCAAGGCACACTGGCCTCTATTTATTCTGGCTCGGGCATGTTTCTGCACGCAATCAGAATTCTTAAGGCGATGCTGCAGGAAGAGCCCGAAGATGCGCATTTGCTTTACTTATTGGCCATCAATTTTGACATGGCTAACCGCGACGACAAGGCCCTTTCTTTTTTTGAAAACTACCTCAACGACTACCCCTATTCCGAGACCGGGTGGTACCACCTTGGCGTGGCGCAGTTTCGCCAAGGTCAGCTCGAGGCCGCAGGGCGGAGTTTTGGCTATGCCATTACCATCGACGAGAAGTTCAGCGCTGCCTTGTTTGACCTTGGCCGCCTCAACGAAGACCAAGAACAGTACGCAGAGGCCCTGGACTATTACTCCCAATCGATGGAGCACAGCGAGCAAAATGGCTACACCCTCTACCGCAAAGGGGTCTGTTTGCAGTCTCTTAACCGCAGCGCGGAGGCGCTCCGCATTTTTCAAGAGGCTATTGAGCTTGATGAAGAGCTCGACGAGGCCTGGATTGAGCTCGCCGTTTTGCAGGGCGAGGCGGGCAACGCCCTCAAGGGAGTTCAAAATGCCCAAAAAGCCATTGCCCTAGACCCCGACAATCCAGACTACCACATGGTGGCCCACGATCTTTATGCCCAACTCGGACTCCAGCGCGAGGCCGCAAAGAGCCTGCAGCTTATTTTGCACGCGCTTCGGGTAGAAAACCCGCGTGGCCTTCAGGAATACGCAGGAATTTTGGTCGAAATGAGTCATGTAGATTCTGCCATTACCGTACTCGAGGCCGGCGTACAGCGCTATGCCGAAGACCCCGAAATGTGGGCCATATATTTTGGCTTCCTGTGGAGCATGGCGGCAGACCTTCCCCCGGCAATAGAAGGTATCAAGCATTCCTGGTTGCGCTTTGGCGAACCCTTTCACCTTGCGCTGATGGAATTCTACCCCTTGGCTTGCACTGACCCGGTGGTCGCGCAAATTTGGTTGCTCCCGAGGGAATAACTTTGCTCGCATGAATTTTATTGCAACCTTCCTTAAGGGCATCGCCATGGGCGCCGCCGATGTAGTTCCAGGAGTTTCGGGCGGAACCATTGCCTACCTCACCGGCATCTACCAGCGATTGCTCGACGCGATTCACGCAGCGGGCGGACCAATGTGGATTGCCCTGCGCAAAGAGGGAGTCGCGGGGGCATGGAAGGCTCTCGACGGCTGGTTTGTTCTCAGTCTTTTTGCGGGCATCGCAACCTCTATTGTTAGCCTCTCCAAAATAGTTCTTTGGGGCCTGGACCATCACCCTACGGTGGTTTGGAGTTTTTTCTTCGGACTCATTGTCGCCAGCCTAAAAATGCTTGCTCGAGACGTCAAAGGCGCCTGGTTCATGCTCGCACTCGGGGTTGTGCTGGGCCTTCTGCTGTCGTCCATGCCAGCGGGCAGCGCTGAACTCACTCCAATCTTTACTTTTTTTGCCGGATTTTTAGCCATCTGCGCCATGATTTTACCGGGTATTTCCGGTTCCTTCATACTCGTGCTGCTCGGAGCTTACGAACCAATACTCAATGCCCTTCACGATCGCGAGCTGGGCATAGTTGGAATTTTTGCTGCGGGCTGCCTCATTGGACTGCTCACCTTCGGCCGTCTGCTTCGATGGCTTTTTCTGCGCTTTGAGCAGGCGACCGTGTCGCTGATGACTGGATTCATCATTGGATCCTTAATTAAGGTTTGGCCCTTCAGAAGCCTTAGAAGCGGTTGGGAAGTTCCTGTTTCTCCCTCTGTTTGGCAGGCCGAAACCGGGCTAAGCATAGCCTGGCCCGCAGTAGTTCTTGCCGCACTTTTGGGCGGATTTTTAGTACTCGGACTCGATCAATGGTCCCAGCAAGGCAAGGCTAAATCATAGGCCGTGCACCGGTTTGGATTGCTCAAGGCTCCTGGGAGCACCTCTCGTTCGCCAGAACTTTATCAAAAGCTATGGAGCGGTCACCCACAGAGCAAGCATTGGTCCTACCAGACCTTTGATCTCGAGCCCGGGATTGACTGGGTCGAATGGCTCAAAGTGGCCCACGACCATGGATGGAGTGGATTTAACGCTACTGTTCCGCACAAAATTGACGTGTGGAATGCAGTTTTGGACCGAACTCCGGTAGCCCAAGCAGTTGGAGCAAGCAATTGCCTGGTCCGCACCGAATCAGGATGGCAATGCCACAATACCGACGCAGACGGGTTTTGGCTGGCATGGCAGTCCGCATGGGGCACCTACCAACCTCAACACCAGCGAGTTTGGCTCCTTGGAAACGGCGGAGTGGCCAGAGCCATTGCCCATGCTTTAATGGAGCGCGGCTTTGAAGTACTTGTTTTTGCTCGAACCCCTCGATCTGACTTTTTTGGATTGAACCAAATGCCCTTTTCTGCCACGGCTCAAGCCCCCCAGCCCGATTTGGTAGTAAATGCAACCTCTTTGGGCCATGGCAAGCAGTCTGGGCTTGCCCCTGAGGTTGTTTGGCCCAAGCTTCAGGGCGGATGGGCAATGGATGCTGTTTATGGCGACGAACCCAGTCTTTTTGAGGCACAGGCTGCCCAGGCAGGGGCCCGAGTGCTCAATGGAATACCAATGTTAGAAATGCAGGCAAAAAAAGCTTGGGATTATTGGTCGAGTATGCTCGGTATAGCCGACTTTTGAGGCCCATTTCAACCCATTAAGCCATATACCATGGTGGAAGATACCCAAAATCCCCTCGAAGGGAGTACGCCCGAGGCCCAAGAGGCAGTTAACTCACTCAATACTAATGAGGAAGCTCTAGAGCCCAATGGCTCCGAGCCTCTTGAGTCCGAAGTTCCAAACGAACCCGAGTCTGTCGATTTAGCCACAGAGTTAGAAGAGCCGGCCGAAGAATTGACGGCACTGGAGCATGTTCCCGCCGCCGAAGCCCCGGTTCAGGACGTTTCATTGGCTGAATCCGAACCAGCAGTGGCTGAAATCGTGGCCGAAGAAGTGGCGCTTGATGCGCCCGTGGCACTTGATGCACCCGTGGCACTTGATGCGCCCGTGGCACTTGATGCACCCGCGACCCCTGACGCGCCCGTGGCCCTTGACGCACCTATGGCCCTTGAGGAGTCGGACAGCCATACCGAAGAAGAACGCGAAGCCCACGAAGACCACCAGGCGGACTACAGCGAACTTAGCGACGAAGCCCTCGTGGCAGAGGCCGCGCGAGTGCTGCGTGAAGTACCCATCGCCGAAGTCCGGCTGCCCATGCTGGCATTGCGCAATACTCTACTCCCGCGCCTTGACGAAGTACGCCAAAATGCACTCGATAAATTCGTGGCAGAAGGTGGAGCGGCTATGGACTTTAGGTTCGAGCAAAAAATTCGCGAATCCTTTTTTGAGACCTTCAACGAATTCAAAAAGCGCCGGACCGCTTGGAGGTCTGAGCAAACACTCGCCCTGACGGTCAACCTGGACCTCAAAAAAGCGATTGTCACTGAGCTCAAGGCGCTCTCTGGCAACGAAGACCTGCCCGACCGCAATACCTACACCAAGTTCAAATCGATTTTTGATCGCTGGAAGGACGTTGGTCCGGTACCGGCAGAGGACGCTCGCGACCTCAATGCGACCTTCCGCTTCTTAGTGGACCGCTTCTACGACAACCTCCGCTTGAGCCAGGAGCTCCGCGAGATGGACTATAAGGTCAACAAGGAGGCTAAGGAGATGCTGATTCGTGCAATCAAGGGGCTTTCTACCAAAAATTGGTCCGCCAGCGTGGGGCTTGAGCTGCAGCATATTCATACGGCTTGGAAGGAAATTGGACCCGTCTCCCTAGACCAAAAAGAGCCACTTTGGGAAGAATTCAAGGCTGCCTCTGCGGTACTGCATGAGAAGCGTCGCATTAAGTTCGACGAGCAGAAAGCCCAGAATGGGCAAAGGCTCGAAGCCAAAATTGCAAAAATTGCCGAGGCAGAAGCGCTACGGGAAACCGTGCCGACCAGCCATAAGGCCTGGGAGCAGGTCACCGAAAAGCTCAATGAGCTTCGCACCGAGTTGGGTAAGATTGGTCGAACCTTTGGAGGACCCAGTGACGAGCTATGGAACCGGTTTAAGGCCGTAGATCGCTGGGCTTACAAAGAGCGCAGCAGCTTCTACCGCGACCGTAAAAAGCTGCTCAAGAATGCCATAGACGTGAAGATGCAAATTGTCCTGAAGGCAGAAGCGTTGGCACAGCGAACGGACTTTGCCGAGGCATCTAAAGAAATGAAGCAGCTTCAGCAGGAGTGGAAGGACTCCGGCTTCGCTCCCAAAAAGGCCACCGACGAACTCTGGGCTCGATTCCGCGCTGCAGGAAACGTGTTTTTTGATAGTTTGCGCGGCGCCCATGGCGAGGAACGAGCCGTGAAGCAGGTAGCCTACCGCCAGGCTCAGGGCATGCAATCGGCCCGCCAGGCTATTGAGTTGGCTCGACGCAAGTTTGCGCAAATGGAGAATAATATGGGCTTTTTTCAGTACGCCAAGCCCGACAGTCCCATTGTGCAGGACGCCTTAAACAAGGTGGAACAGGCTCGCAAAGAACTTGAAGTTGCCGAAAAAGCCTTTGCGGAATATCAAAAAGCGGAGCGCGCCAAAATTGCCAGCAGCTTAGCCCCCGAGAGCGGAGAGGACCGCGCCAAAGCATAAACGATGGAAGGCCGTCCTCAAAACCACGGCGGCAAGATCCTTAGCACAGCCGGGTTGGTTGTCGACGGGTCAGACGGTGGATTTCGGCTTCAAAGCACCTTCAAACCTACTGGCGATCAGCCTAAGGCTATCGACGCACTGACGCGCGGAGTGCTCGAAGGAGAACGAAACCAAACGCTTCTGGGAGTTACCGGATCAGGAAAAACCTTTAGTGTGGCCAACGTGGTGGAACGCGTGCAGCGCCCCACCCTGGTGCTTTCGCACAATAAAACCTTAGCAGCCCAGCTATACCAGGAATTTAAGTCGTTTTTTCCGGACAATGCAGTGGAGTACTTCGTTAGCTACTACGACTACTACCAGCCAGAGGCTTACATGCCGAGTTCGGGCACCTACATCGAGAAAGACCTTAGCATCAATGAAGAAATCGAAAAGCTCAGGCTCTCGACCACCTCATCCCTTCTAAGCGGGAGGCGTGACGTACTAGTAGTTGCCTCGGTCAGCTGCCTCTATGGCATGGGGAACCCCGAAGCCTTCAAAAGCCAGCAGGTCCAGATTAGTTCCGGGCAAAAAATGAGCAGGCAAAAGTTTTTGCACTCCCTAGTACAGGCCCTCTACAGCCGCACCGAAGGGGAATTCAAGCGCGGAAACTTTAGGGTAAAGGGCGACACCGTAGACGTGTTCCCGGCATACGGCGACATTTTCTACCGCATCCTTTTTTGGGGCGACGAAATCGAACGCATCGAGCAGTGGGATCCGGTAGCGAACGAACGGCAGGGTGCCATGGAGCACCTTCGGATCTTCCCGGCCAACTTGTTTGTAACGACTCCCGACATGCTCAATTCAGCCATAAAGAAAATTGAGCTGGATCTCGGTGCGCAAATCGCGCATTTTACCCAAATGGGTCGCCACCTCGAGGCAAAACGACTCGAGGAACGAACCGTCTTTGACCTCGAAATGATTCGGGAATTGGGCTACTGTTCTGGAATCGAGAACTACTCGCGCTACCTCGACGGACGGGAGCCAGGAACCCGCCCTTTCTGCCTGCTCGACTACTTTTCGGAGGATTTTTTGGTTATCGTCGACGAGAGCCATGTCACCTTGCCGCAGGTAAAGGCCATGTACGGAGGCGACCGGAGCCGCAAAGAAAATTTGGTCGAATACGGATTCCGACTCCCCGCTGCTATGGACAACAGGCCGCTCATGTTTGCGGAGTTTGAGCAGCTGCAGAACCAAACCATCTACGTTTCGGCTACTCCTGCGGACTACGAACTGCAGCGCTCCGAAGGAGTCGTGGTGGAGCAGCTAATTCGCCCCACCGGATTGCTTGACCCCATCATCGAGGTGCGCCCCATCGACAACCAGGTTGACGACTTGATGGAAGAGATTCGCCTGAGGTCAGAACGCAACGAACGCGTACTGGTCACTACGCTAACCAAGCGAATGGCTGAGGAGCTGTCTAAGTACTTCACACGTTACGGAATACGCTGCCGCTACATCCACAGCGACATAGAAACCATGGAGCGAATCGAGATCATGGATGCCCTTAGGGCCGGACTTTTTGATGTACTCATCGGGGTAAACTTGCTTCGCGAGGGACTGGACTTTCCCGAAGTTTCTCTGGTTGCCATCATGGATGCCGACAAGGAGGGCTTTTTGCGAAGCGAGCGATCGTTGGTGCAAACCATTGGCCGTGCCGCGCGTAACGTCAACGGAATGGCTATTTTTTATGCCAACAAAATAACCGATTCCATGGCCCGTACCATGAGGGAGACGGAGCGCCGACGCGCGAAGCAAGAGGCCTACAATACCGAGCATGGAATTACCCCCACGGCCATTGAACGCAAAGACCGCTCGACAGTCTTTAATCAAAAGGCAGCGGAGTCCGCAGCAGCCGAGGTGCGTCGCATTACCCTGGCAGAAGCCTTGCCCAAGTACGCCAGCCCCGAGCAACGCCGAGCAAAGGCCGCCGAGCTCCGGCGCGAAATGGAAAAGGCAGCCAAAGAGCTTGATTTTATGCGCGCGGCAGAACTGCGCGACGCCATCACCCAGCTTTCTGCGGCGACCTAAACGGCCCAAAAAAACAACCACAAAAAAGCCCCGCCGAAACGACGAGGCCCTTGGCACAATGCACTAAACTTTTACTTCTTTCTAATGTCTACTTCTTTTTAATGTCGTCAATCCAGACATCGAATACGAGGGTTGCATTCGGCGGAATTACGTCTCCAGCTCCTGCCGCTCCATAGCCCAAGGCTGGTGGAATGATGAGCTTAGCATGGCTGCCCTTCTTTAGCCCAATGAGGCCCTGCTGCCAGCCCTTGATGACCTGACCCTGATTTCCGCAGGTTACCGGGAAGCCTTGGTAGGGCTCGCGCTGGGGGTTGTACTGGCCCCAAACTAAGGCAACTTCCTTCACGCTCGAGTCAAAGGGTTTGCCGCTGTTGAGGTAGCCCGCATAATGCACTAAAGCTTGATCGCCGTCGACCATGGGCTCGCCCTCGCCTTCGGTAACTACGAGAACCTTTAGGCCCTCGGCGCGCGTCTCGGCCTTAGAAAGCCACTCTGCATACTTCTTTTCGAACTCGGCGGAATTCACCGTTCCATCGCTGAACCAGGTGAACTCGGCGGCGCGCAAGGCACCTTTGGCCCCGGCATCGGCGGCTGTCTGGGCGGCCTTGGCTTCAGCTCCAGCAAGACCCTCGGTAAATACTTTGGGAGCATCAAAATCCTTAGCGGCCTTGCCCTGACGAATGATCTTGACGTTCATCGTAATCGGGGTCTTGGGCATGTCGCGCGGATCGCGTTCCGCGTTCGCTAACTCGGTCACCTTCTCCATTCCAGAAACAACCTTGCCAAAAATGCTATGGCGGTCGTCAAGCCAAGTCGTAGCGGCTTCGGTAATAAAAAACTGAGAACCGTTGGTGCCGGGTCCGGAATTGGCCATTGATAAAATTCCCGGAACGCTGTGGCGCAGTGTGGGATGAAACTCGTCGGCAAATTGGTAGCCTGGTCCGCCCGAACCTTGACCGTCGGGGTCTCCACCCTGAATCATGAACTGGGGAATTACGCGGTGAAAAATGAGCCCGTCATAAAACGGAACGCCTTTCTTGGAGGGCACTTTGGGGTGGTTTCCCTCTGCAAGTGCTACGAAGTTGGCTACCGTTATGGGGGCCTTTTCCATTTCAAGTTGAACGAGGATGTCGCCTCTGCTTGTCTCAAACAGGGCATACAGGCCGTCTCCGACCTTGATTTCTTGGTTATTCACGCGAATTTCAGGTGTTGCGCCGCAGGCCACTGCTAGCAGTGCCGTAGCGGCAAGAAGCGAGGTTTTGTTCATAGCACGCGAAGATAATACAGAAGAGGACTCATTGGCGGAACTTCTCCATCGCCCGCCAAACCGTGCCCAAGATGGGCCGGGAGCAGCAGCAGCAAACTGTCTCCGTGCCTTGCTCTCGCAAGGGCATACTGCAGTCCCCAGACCGCTTTGGCGTCCCGAAGCACGCGAACCTCTTGAATTCCAGCACCGAATTCCTCGCCCCGCAATCCACTCAAGCGGTAGTTAATGCGCAGCAATTCCTGCTCCTGAACCGGCGCGGCACTGCCCGATTGAACCTTCCACTCGAGGGCCCCGGATCCTGCCGGTTCAAAGGGCCAACCAGTGGAGTCGATAAAACGGCTAATAAAAGCTCGTTCTTGCTGAAGAACAGCCCGATTTTGCTCAATCATCCGCTCCTGAACCTCTGCAGCGGTGGGCTGGGCAGCAGCCTTACCCTCCTCGGGGCGTTGGCAGGCTAAAGCGGCAATAAATCCGCAAAAAATTAGTGCGCGAGCCATTCGGTCAGCTTTAAAACCAGCTCGGCACGAAGGGCATCAAGCGGGAGCTTTGAGGCTCCGCCTGCCGCATTTCGGTGCCCGCCGCCTGCGTAGTGGCTTCGGGCAAACTCATTAACGTCGTGATCTCCCTTGCTCCGAAACGACATTTTTACCAGCCCTGAGGCGTCTTCGCGCAAAAGAACACTAACCCGAACCCCATCTACCGAAAGGCCCCAATTCACGAGGCCTTCGCTGTCGCCCGAAACGTAGCCTGCTCCTTCTAAGTCTGCCAAGCTCAAGCTCAG
>JABMNC010000009.1 GCA_013205365.1 Cryomorphaceae bacterium
AAAAAGTTCATTGCAACCATAGCTACAAAGAGAGGCTTGTATTCGCCCTTAAACCTTGGCAGGTAGTAGGTGACTTCCTCAGGGATATTGGAGTACCATATGAGCATGTACTGACTGAACCATAGGTAGGTCCAGAACACACTGAATGCAAACATAAATTTACTCAAGTCGTGCTGGTGGTTCTCGTTGATCCAAGGCAAGTGGTTGTTGAGGCGCAGGTACATAACCAAAAGGTTGAGCACCGTCATGGCCGTAACAAACATTCCCGCAAAGGTGTACCATCCGAACAGGGTTGAGAACCAGTGGGGGTCTACCGACATAACCCAGTCCCATGCGCTGGTAGAAGACGTTACCGCATAGAGCACGATAAAGGTTGCCGCCAGTTTGCGCTGGGTAAAGAACATATTTTGACCTTGAGGCAGAGCGTCTTCGCGCAAACTGTTGCGGCGAAGTAAATAGGCTGCGCCTGCCCAAATAACCAAATAGGCTAGGGTCCGCAAGGCAAAGAAGGGCACATTGAGGTAGGCTTCCTTACCGGCAATAAGGGAATCGTAGTTCGGACTCGCGGGATCCATGATTCCTTCGGCCATCCAATGCCAGAGGTGGTGCATGTGCATTCCGCCGGTTGCAATTAAGAACAGGATTCCGAGAATAGGAATTCCAACAAACATTGAAACAGCCTCAAAAACGCGAATTAGTCCCACTGACCAGCCCACTTGGGCCGCGTACTGAATGGCTAAAAAGAAGAGTGTTCCGATGCCAATGCCCAAGAAGAATATGCTATTGACAAGGAATGCCGCCCAAGGACGGTTTGCACTCAAGTCGTGACCATGATCTGAAGCATGTGCCTCGTCGGCATGTCCTTCCGCAGCATGTGCCTCGTCAGCATGAGCTTCCGTGGCATGAGCAGGACTTTCATGGCCTTGAGCGACGGCTCCATGATCCCCTGATTCTGCATGAGAAGAGTAGTCCGTGTTAAAGCCAATAAGCAAAAACACCAAACCCACCAGCGTCAAGGAGCCGGCGAGGAGTTTCATTTTTGATGTGAATACAAACATGTTGTGGTGCGTTTCGATTAGGCGGCAGGTTGAGCAGCAGTAGTATCCGCTGCGGGAGCAGCGCCAGGAGCTTGTTCGGCACGAAGCTTCCAAACGTACTTAATAATCTTCCAGCGCTCCTCGTAGTTGAGCTGGGCGGCATGCGAACCCATGTTGTTCTTGCCATACATGATTACGTGGTAGATGCTTCCGGGAGAAATGTCTGGGAGCTTGTCGGCTCCGTAGCCGGGTATGCCCAAAATTTTCTCACGCTGCATCAGAATTCCGTTACCGTCGCCCTTTTCGCCATGGCAATGCGAGCAAAATTGACCGTAGAGCTCCTTACCTGCCTCGGCATCGAGGGTTTCGAAGTACGAGGGAACCGCTGAATTCGCGCGCGACTCGATATAGCCTTCGTTGGTATTGGCAATCATGTAGGGAACGTATCCGCGCGGAACCGTACCGTCCACGGGGAGCTTAGTGGTACCCGGTTCGTAAGTCTGGTGGGCGGGAGAACGGTACATGTCGTCCATGTAGGTATAACCCGGAGTGGTCTTATCGCTATTGCAGGAGCTGAGCAGCAAGGTGCTGACGGCAATCCAAAGAGTAGTCTTAATTCGCATGGGATTAGGCTTCAGCAATTTCAACAGCACCCGACTTTTGAAGCGCCTCAATTAGGCCCTCGGCCGCCGGTAGCTCGACCATAAAGTAATCGTCCGTGGTACGGGGGTCCGGATTCTTGGCGTCTGCACCGGGGTATAGCCCATTGATAACTAAGTAGGTCCAGACCATTAAGTGCGCGGCAAAAAATACCGTCATCTCAAACAGGATTGGTACGAATGCGGGCATATTCATGGCCCAATTGATGTTGGGTTTTCCGCCAATATTCTGCGGCCAGTCGCTGACCATCATGTACCAGGTTAGGGTCACGGCAACCGTTAGCCCAAAAAGTCCGTACATGAATGCTGCCACGGCAATGCGAGACTCCTTAAGGCCCATGGCCTTGTCGAGCCCGTGAACCGGGAAGGGGGTGTATACTTCTGAAATTTTAAAGCCGGCCGCACGAATCTGCTTCACAGCCGAAATCAGCACGTCGTCGTCGTGATACATCGCTCGTACTAACGGAACAGACTCAGTGCTGTGCGCCATGATCGTTGTGGAGTTTTTTCTGGACTTCGCCAGACGTTTTTAGAATGGTCTTGAGTTCTGCTTGAGCAATGACCGGGAAGGTGCGGGCATAAAGCAAAAAGAGGGTAAAGAAGAATCCGATGGTGCCGACAAAGATGCCCACCTCAACAAAAGAGGGAGAGAACATCGACCAACTCGAAGGAAGGTAGTCGCGGTGCAGCGAGGTCACGATGATTACAAAGCGCTCAAACCACATGCCGATGTTCACCACAATCGAGATCATAAAGGTGAATACCAGATTGGTCCTCAGCTTTTTGGACCACATTAACTGGGGACTAAAGACATTGCAAGTCATCATGGACCAATAGGCCCACCAATAGGGACCCGTAGCACGGTTCAGGAATGCATACTGCTCGTACTCTACCCCACTGTACCAGGCGATAAAGAGTTCGGTAATGTAGGCAACTCCAACAATTGAACCCGTAACCATGATTACGATGTTCATCATCTCAATGTGCTGAATAGTGATGTAGTCCTCCATCTTAAAGACCTTGCGCACAATGAGCAAGAGGGTCTGAACCATGGCAAATCCTGAGAAAATTGCACCGGCAACGAAGTAGGGAGGGAAGATGGTCGTATGCCAGCCAGGAATCACGGAAGTCGCAAAGTCCATGGATACGATGGTGTGAACCGAGAGAACCAAGGGCGTTGCCAATCCGGCCAAAACCAGTGAAACCTCTTCAAAACGCTGCCAAGCCTTGGCTTTTCCGCCCCATCCAAAAGATAAAATCTTGTAAATGTGCTTTTGCACCGGGTTGATGGCACGATCTCGGACCATTGCAAAGTCCGGAATGAGTCCGACATACCAAAAAACGACCGAAACGGTAAGGTAGGTTGAGATGGCAAAAACGTCCCAAAGAAGGGGCGAATTAAAGTTCACCCAAAGGGAGCCGTATTGGTTTGGGATGGGGAAGACCCAGTAGGCCAGCCACACGCGACCCATGTGAAAGAGCGGAAACAAGCCAGCCTGAATTACCGAAAAAATCGTCATGGCCTCCGCGGAACGGTTAATGGCCATGCGCCAACGCTGGCGGAACAGAAGTAGAACGGCAGAAATAAGCGTTCCGGCGTGGCCGATGCCTACCCACCATACGAAGTTGGTGATGTCCCAAGCCCAGCCTACGGTCTTGTTAAGGCCCCATACCCCAATGCCCGTAGCCACGGTGTAGGCCAGTGAGCCCACGCCCCAAAGGAACATGACTAGAGCAATAGAAAATGCTACCCACCAGGCACGCGGCGCAGCGGTCTCAATGGGACGTACTACGTCTTCGGTAATCTGGTGGTAGCTCTTATCGCCTAGGATAAGCGGCTTGCGTTCGGTTGATTCGTAGTGCATAACTGGTTAAGCGTTGCGAACTTTAGTCAGGTAAAACACGGAAGGCTGCGTGCCAACTTCCTCGAGAAGGTGGTAGGCACGAGCGTCAGACTTGGCGGCACGAACGGCACTTTTGGCGTTGTTGACGTCCCCGAAGGTGATTGACCCCGTGGAACAGGCCTCGGCACAGGCTACCGTAAATGCACCGTCAGGAATGGGTTGACCAACCTTTTTGGCTTCAAGCTTGGCATACTGCACGCGCTGAATGCACATGGAGCACTTCTCCATAACGCCTCGAGAGCGCACCGTTACGTCGGGGTTGAGAACCATACGACCAAAATCGTCTTGCGACGGGTTCACGTCGGCAAACTGCTCGTTGGTGATGTAGTTGAACCAGTTGAATCGACGCACCTTGTAGGGGCAGTTGTTGGCGCAGTAGCGGGTTCCGATGCAGCGGTTGTAGGCCATGTGGTTAAGGCCTTCGCGCGAGTGCACAGTAGCTCCAACCGGGCAAACGGTCTCGCAGGGCGCATGGTTGCAGTGCTGGCACATCACTGGCTGAAACACGACCATTGGAGACTCCGAAGGCTCCTCCATTTGTGCGTACATCTCGATGCCACCGATATTCTCTTCAGCCGCACGATCCTTACTCATGTCGCTGCTGTAGTAGCGGTCAATTCGCAGCCAGTGCATGTCTCTCAGGTTGCGGATCTCTTCTTTACCGACTACCGGTACGTTGTTCTCGGCATTGCAGGCAACCACGCAGGCGGCACAACCCGTGCAGCTCGTTAGGTCAATGCTCATGTTCCACATGTGCATCGTCTCGTGGTCGTGGTTAGCCCAAAGATTGGCCTCCTCTGCAGACTTCAAGCCGTCAATCGTGTGGAAGGTTGGCTTTTCGTTCCAGCTAGCCCCCGAGGGATCAGATACGAATTCGTTCAGATTCACCTCATTGACGATGCGGCGGCCCATCATGGTGTGCCCGAGCTGTACTGTTGCAAACTCGTGCATGCCTTCTGCCTTACTGATTTCGACCTTGGCCGAACCAGTCGAAATTCCAAGAGCATAGGCACTAACGCCCCCGCCGTCGGCAACCTTACCGGCTGCACTGCGGCCGTATCCGTAGGCCAATCCAACCGTACCCGCCGTTTGGCCGGGTTGAATAAATACCGGAACATTCTCGAGAAGGCGCTTGCCGACCTTGATGCTGGCATAGCTTCCGTCCAGTGAACCGTCGCTGTTGGTCTCGTTCTCAAAACCCATAGCAAGCGCATCGGATGCGGCCACGGTTAGGTAGTTATCCCAAGTCAATCGGGTAATTGGGTCAGGGAGCTCCTGAAGCCAAGGATTATTTGCCTGAAATCCTGCACCGAGAGCGTTCTCATACAATGCGATTTCCATGCCCTCCGAAGGCTTTGCCAATTTGATTGATGCGGCCATTGCCATAGCGGCGGCGGCTGGCGTGCCTGAGATGGCGCCTGAGGAAACCGTTGATCCTCCGTCGTGCAGGGTCTTGTTCCAGTCAAGTCCCATGGCAGACGCAGAAGCAGCAACCTGATCTTTGGCGCTTCGAAGATCTCCTGAAACCGAACCGAGAACCTCCAGCAAGGGCATGCTGTTGAACAAATTCTTAATGGTCGGCTGAGCAATGCTGTACTCCCCTGCGGCCGGACGGTAGTCTGCCCAGGCCTCCAAAAAGTGTGGAATTGGCGCAGCGGCAGTGCAAAGCATAGCCGTCTCGTCCAAACGATCCGTCAGGGCCATGCTGAACTTGGCTCCGGCAATAGCCTTAGAAAAGTCCACCCTGAAATAGACCGGATTGGTTCCTGCAACCAAAAGAGTGCCCACGCGCTTGGCGCTCAGGTCCGCTATTAAATTGGAAAGGCGCGACTCATTACCGCGTCGAATGTAGACGGGTTTGTCGCTGCGAAGGGTTGTTCCAAACGAACCGAGGAGGCCGTTAAGGGCTGCTGCAAGCCTTGCCTGGTTCGCATCGTCGCCACCGACCAGTACCAGGGTCTTGCCTTTTGCGGACTTCATCTCCGACGCAAGCGATTGAAGGGCCTTGGTCAAATCGCCGCGAAGTCCAACCGAAGGAGCGCTGCCGCCGAGCTGGTTGATGAGGTAGGCCAAGGATGCCGAGACCTCAGAGGGCTTAATCTTAATGCGCTTGTCGGCATTGCTTCCGGTAAGCGATAAATTGCTCTCGAGCTCTACGTGGCGAAGCATGCCAGTGCCTGGCTTACGGCGCGCAGCGTAGTCGCTGCTAACCTGCTGTGCCATACTCGATGCCAAGAAGTCACTGCCAAAAGACAGAACCAAGCTGGCGGCAGTTAGGTCTATCGAAGGAAGAGCACGAACGCCGGTCAGGGATTCCCACACGTCAAGGGTATTGGACTGCGAAACCGCATCAAACTCCACGTGCTGAAAGTTGGGGTAGCCTTGGCGAAGACGCTCAATGGCGGTCTGAAGCGAGGGGCTGTACACGCTCGAGGTCAGTAAAACGAATTGGGTTCCCTCGGCACGAGACTGGTCGGCAGACTTCTTGAGGGCAATAATCATTGACGCCCAATCGGTATTTTTTTTGCCGAGGCGAGGCTCACGCAGACGGGCCGAATCATAAAGAGAAAGCACACTGGCTTGGGCTCGGGCGTTGGTCCCGCGGTTGAAACGGGCAGAATCTCCCGGTTCTAGCTTAATCGGTCGGCCTTCGCGCGTCTTTACTAAAACTGAAGCATAATCTTGGCCGTCGGTGTATGCTGTGGCATAAAAAGACGGAACCCCTGGAGTCAGCGTATCGGGCTGCACTACGTAGGGTACGCTCTCGATAATGGGCTGTTCGCAGGCGGCCAAGGTTGCGGCTGCAGTGCTGAAGCCCAAAAACTTCAAGAAATCGCGACGGCTTGTGGTGGAGTCGCTGCTGCTTGCCTCCGATAAGAATACATCAACAGGAATGTCTTGAGCGAACTCATTCTCGGCCAAACGCTGCGAAACCTCAGTATTCGCAAGTTGGTCGAAACTCTTCCAGTACACTTTATTACTTGCCATAGTCCTTTTCGATTAGTAGTGGCACTTGCCACATTCGAGACCGCCAATATTGGCAACCGTTATTTTTTCTTCATGGAAGCGATCCACAAGGCGGTCGCTGATCGATGCCGAACCGTCGATGGCCCCTGCATAGTAGCCGTTTTCGCCCTTGATTTCGGTTTCGCGGTGGCAGTTGATGCACCAACCCATCGTAAGCTCACTGTATTGGTAGGCAACTTCCATTTCTTGAACCGGACCGTGGCAGGTTTGGCACTCCACTTTACCTGCATTGACGTGCTGTGCGTGGTTGAAGTAGGCCAAGTCAGGGAGGTTGTGAATCCGAATCCACTGAATGGGCTTTTGCTCGTATCCCTCGATGTAGACGCGCTGCTCGGGGTCCCAGCCAATGGCTGCGTAGATTTTTTGAATCTCTGGGCTGCGCTCTCCGCCGTACTTCAGGTTGCCCGAAGCATCTACCACCTCAGAACCGTCAATGTACATATGGCAGTTCATACAAACGTTTGCCGCAGGAATTCCGGAATGCTTGCTGTGGCGCGCGCTGCTGTGGCAGTAGTTGCAATCCACCCCATTATCACCAGCGTGAATCTTATGGCTAAAGGCGATGGGCTGAACCGGCTGGTAGTCCTTCTCAATGCCAATGTCCATTAGAAACACATAGACCGCATAGAGGAACCCTAGAGCCAATACCACCGTGAGGAAGGTCATAAAGCGCTTGTTTGCAATTAAGACCCTTGTGATGAAGTCAACATCCTCGAGCAGGTTGGTCGGATTCTCGCCATTAATCTGCTTCAAGGTATTGCGCACTCTCAATAGCAAAACCAAGTTCACCAGCAGAAAAACACCTAAAATATAAATTAACCAAGGAGAGTTTCCACCCTCTGCAGGAGCTTGAGCAGCCGCGTCCGCACCGGGTGCGGGGGCTGCGGCAGGCGCAGCCTTCTTGTCGCCTTCCACGGTGTAGGCAAGAATGCTTTTAATGTCGTCGTCAGTAAGAGCGGGGAAAGCCTGCATGATGGACCCCTTATACTCGGCGAACAAAGCGTTAGCGTCTGCATCACCCGAGGCGCGAAATTCAGCATTATTGCGAATCCACTTAAGTAACCACTCCTCCGTACGGCGCTGGGTAACGTCGCCCAAGGCGGG
>JABMNC010000088.1 GCA_013205365.1 Cryomorphaceae bacterium
AATGTCGTTGCCGTCAATATTGTAGAGGTCAACCTGAGGCTTGATCTCTGACTTGGTGTGGCCGTAGTTCTTATTTAACCAAGCCATATCGATCTCGTTATCAAAGTGACCAATGTTGCAAACCACCGTCTTGTCTTTCATGAGGCGAAAGTGGCGCTCGGTTACAATATTCTTGTTCCCAGTTGCAGTGCACACGATGTTCGCGCGGGGAATAGAGCTGTCCATTCTCTTGACCTCGTAGCCGTCCATCGCGGCCTGAAGCGCACAAATCGGGTCAATCTCCGTGACGATTACGCGTGCACCAGCGCCGCGGAACGAAGCAGCAGTGCCTTTGCCCACGTCGCCGTAGCCTGCAACCACCACAACCTTACCGGCCATCATGAGGTCCGTAGCGCGGCGTACCGCGTCTACTGCAGACTCCTTGCAGCCGTACTTGTTGTCAAACTTCGACTTGGTAACGGAATCGTTCACGTTGATGGCAGGCAAGGGAAGGGTTCCGGCGATCATGCGCTCGTAGAGGCGATGCACACCCGTGGTAGTTTCTTCAGAAATTCCGCCAATGCCGGCAACAAGCTCTGGGTAGCGATCAAGAACCATGTTGGTCAGGTCGCCGCCGTCGTCAAGAATCATGTTGAGGGGATGCTTGCCCTCGCCAAAAAACAGGGTCTGCTCAATGCACCAATCAAATTCTTCTTCGGTCATACCCTTCCAGGCATACACGCTGATTCCCGTGGCAGCAATAGCAGCGGCGGCATGGTCTTGAGTCGAGAAAATATTGCACGAAGACCAGGTAACCTCGGCGCCCAGCTCCACGAGCGTTTCAATCAAAACAGCCGTCTGAATGGTCATGTGCAGGCAGCCAGCAACGCGAGCACCACGGAGGGGCTTGCTGACACCGTACTCCTTGCGAAGGGCCATCAATCCGGGCATTTCTGCCTCGGCGAGGGTAATTTCTTTGCGTCCCCATTCGGCAAGGGACATATCCTTTACTTTGTAGGGCACGTAGTTAGTAGAAGTAGCAGTAGGCATAATGAAGTTTATTTGGAGCGGCAAAGATAATAAGATTCAGGGCACTGAGGTTGCCGAAATCGGTCATTTTGGCCTATACATTGCGCGGATTTCGCTACAGCAAGCCGCTGTTTTTGAGGCCACAGACCGCGATTGGTCGGCGTTTTTTTCGCCTGCGGACCATGCCCGATGGCTTACCATGCAGGTTGGACCCAGGCGTACTGCCTTCTTGGCCGCTAGAATTGCCCTGTCGGGGGTGCTGCAGAAAAGTTCCTGGCAAATCCGGGATTTATACTACGAGGGAGACCGGCCAGTACTGCAAAGGGGCTTCATCAGCCTCTCGCACGGAGGGAGCTGGGCCATGGCCGCCTACCATCCCCTTCTCGAAGTTGGAATCGACGTCGAAGGTCCACGATCTCAGCTGAGCAAGGTCATCAAGCGGGTGGCTAGCGAGCGCGAATGCCGCGAGTTCGAAGAGCCTTTGATTTGGGGCGCCAAAGAATCCGTCTACAAAGCGGCAGGGCAGGCGGGGCTTGACTGGCGGCGTGAAATTGAGGTTCAAGGGCCCAAACAGGCATTCTGCAGCCGAGGCCGCAAACGCTACGCGCTAGAATCGTTTAAAATGGACCAAGACCAGGTGGTCCTTGCCCTTCGCAAACCACTGCGTATTGTGGTTACCGGGCCAGAAAGCTCCGGCAAAAGCCTTCTCGCCGCAGGGCTCGCGCGGCACTTTAGCACGCTTTGGACGACCGAAGTGGCCCGCGAATACCTGGCCGAGCATGGGGCGGACTATGAGCCAGAGGACCTTCTGTGCATGGCAAAGCTTCAGGCCCAGCAGTCTCAGGAACTCGCCGAATCAAGCCTCGACCTTGTTTTTGACGACACCGACCTGCTCACCTACCGCATCTGGTTTCTCGAAAAATACGGAAGGCCATCCCCCGAAATTGAGGCCATGCCGCTTGAGGGCGACCTCTACCTTCTGTGCATGCCCGACCTTGCCTGGGCTGCGGATCCACTGCGAGAATACCCGCGCGAAGCCGACCGCCAAAGGCATTTTGAACTGCATAAAGAATATTTAGAAAAAGAAGCCAAACCCTATGCTTTGGTTTCGGGTCAGGGTTCCGCTCGAAAAATGAACGCGCTTCGCGCTTTAGAAGCCCTCGGTATACTACCTTAGCCCCAGCACAGGGGTGCCGGCGATGAGAACCGGCTGAGATGAAACCCTAGAACCTGGGCGGGTCATGCCGCCAAGGAAGTCGCAAAGCCGCTTGCAAAGCGGGCATTTCTGTGCACATTGAACCTTTAAATACCTCTGTTATGCGCAACGCGTCCTCAATTTTTCTGCTGGCCAGCCTGATGCTGTCCCTGCCCGCAGCCCAGGCTCAATGGATTACCAAAAAAACCTCGCCTGCGGTCTACGACAGCCTGCGCACCGCCACGCTCAATGAGGTTTCGCTGGTGGCGAGCCGGCCGGGAGCAGCGGTTCCGATGCCCCAAATGCGTCTTAAGCCCGCTGACCTCGCCAAGCAAAATGTGGGCCGCGATATTCCGTTTTTGCTTCAGGGCCTGCCCTCGTTTACCGCTTCGAGTGACGCAGGCAATGGGTTTGGATACAGCTACTTGCGATTTCGAGGGATGGACCAAACGCGCATTAACGTAACCGTCAATAACGTGGCCCTTAACGACCCCGAATCGCACGGGGTCTTTTGGGTGAACACTCCGGACCTTGGCCTGAACGCCAATTCCTTGGTGGTGCAGCGGGGTGTGGGCACGTCGACCTTGGGCAGCGGGGCCTTCGGAGCCTCTCTGTCTTTTGAGGTGGGCGTTCCCGACGACAGCGCCAGCCAAAGGCTCACGGCGACCCTCGGGTCTTTTGGTTCTGCACGCATCAGCTACGCATTTCATAGCGGACTTTTAGGGGCTTCCAAGCGATGGTCCACCACCGGTCGAGCCACGGCGATGCGAAGCGACGGAATGATCGATCGCTCCGCAAGCCAACTGCAGAGCTACCTCTTTGGGGCACAGTACCGCTACCAAAACCTTACCTGGCGGCTTCTGCACTTTGCGGGCAGCGAGCGCACCCAGCAGGCCTGGTATGGCATACCTGAATCCAAATTTCGGGGCGACGCGACAGGGGTATCCGACTACATTGCCCGCAACGGACTCGATTCCGCCGACGCCATAAACCTGGTTCGCAGCGGCAATACGACCTACAACTACTACCGCTACGCGAACGAAATCGACCAGTACACGCAGCGCCACTACCAAAGCATGCTCACGGCAATGCTGAGCAAGCGCTGGTTTTTGACGCAGACCGTATACGTGGTCACGGGGCGCGGATACTTTGAGCAGTACAAGGACTACATGACCTTTGAGTCGCTGGCATTGCCCAGCGTCGTCGTCGAGAACTTGCAGATATTTGGTTCTGAGGGCGTTCGCAGGCGTTGGTTGGACAACATTGGTTTTGGCCACGCGACCCTCTTGCGCTACCGTGGTGATGCCCTTAACCTCAGTTTGGGCGGAACCCAGCTCGCCTACGCGGGCGACCACTTCGGCACCCTGCCCTGGCTGCGCTTCAATCCGCTTGGTGGCCTCGACGGCAGCGTGCAGACCTGGGACGGTCCACTGGCCACCAATTCGGCCAGCGACCACCAGTTCTACCACGGGAACAGCTTCAAGGGAGAGTTCTCGGGTTTTGCCCGTGGCGAATACCGCCTCGGAAGGCTGGACTTTATGGCCGACCTGCAGCTGCGCGGTATTGAGTATTTCGGTTCGGGAACCGACGTCGACCAAAAGGCCTACAATTTTGACACGACCTACGTCTTTTTTAACCCTAAAGCCGGCGTCGCATACCGCGGCCCTCAGGGCTGGACGGGCCGCGGATCAGTAGCTATAGCCAACCGCGAGCCCATCCGCTCGGACTTTATTGACAACGCCGTCGCACCCCGCCCCGAGCGCGTAACCGACTTGGAGCTCGGAATCGAGAAGCGCAGCAGCCGATTTTGGGCCGAAGCCAATCTCTACCTGATGGAGTACCAGGACCAGCTGGTGCCGACGGGTGCCCTAAACGACGTTGGTGCCCTAATCCGCACCAATGTGGACCGCAGCCACCGCCGCGGACTCGAACTGGCGACGATTTGGACTCCCACAAAATCGTGGCTACTGGGCGCGAACGCCACATTGAGCCGCAACCGCATCGACGCGTTTGAAGAGGTCATGTACGACTACGCCGACTTTAGTGAGGTGCGCACCACCTATACCAACACTCCAATCGCCCTTTCGCCTGAAGCCATGGGCAACGCCTGGGCCGAGTGGCAGCGCAAAGGGCTTTCGGCCCGCGCCACTCTGCACGCTGTGGGGCGCCAGTTCCTCGACAACACTGGCGCACTGGAGCGCTCGCTCGACCCCTACCGCACCGTGGACGCGACAATTCGCTGGAACCGCGGCGCGGTAGAATGGCGCCTCGACGCGATCAACCTCATGGGCCGTCCGTACGCCCCAAATGGCTACAGCTGGGGCTATTTCTACAACGGAGTCCGCACCGACGAAAACTTTGTGTACCCCATGGCGGGGAGACAGGTTTTGCTGAGCATTAACCTAAGTCTATAGGCCAGAAGGCTTATTCTCGAATAACAGGCTTGGGCCACACGTTGTCGTCGCGGTTGACGTCGGCAGTCCAATGGCCCGGGTCTACTTCAATGTAGCGCAGACCCTTAAGGGGTGTCTCAATGGTCAAGGTGAAGGTCTTTTGGGTAAAATTCCAGGGGCCTGCCAGCACCAAAAGGGGATCGGTCTTATGGCCCTGCTGCTCCAAAAGGGGAATCGTGTAGGTCATGCTGGCTCCGCTTTCAAAAGTCACTTTTACGTCCACGGGCATGGCCATGGTTCCGCGGCGCTCGAGGCGCAAATAGGTCAGGGCCACGTTATCGCTCCAAACGCTGTCAATGCCCACGTCGGGGTACTTGGTCGTGTTAATCCATTGGTCGTGGTACCAGTCAAGGACCATTCCCGACTCGCGTTCGGCGATGCGCACAAAGTCTTCGGGGCGCGGATGCTTGAAGCTCCACTCCGCATGGTAGCGACGCATGATGCGCCAAAATGCCTCGTCGCCGACGATTCCGCGCAGCTGCACGAGGTAGAGCGAGCCCATCATGTAGGCCGCCATTTGGTAGGGGAACTTGCCGTCAAAGTAGTTGGCCGGCGTGCTGGCCGGCTCACGCCAAGAGGCCTTGGCAGCCCGCTTGGCAAAGGTGCCTAGGTATCCCTCGTGCGCGTTTGGCTTGTTGTCGCCCGAGAGGACGTTCATGACCTCGTCTTCGGCAAAGCTGGTGAAGCCCTCGTCCATCCAGTGGTAGCGCTGCTCGTCGGTAGCCAGCATGCCATAAAACCACATGTGCGAGCCCTCGTGGGCAACCGTAGCAAAGGTTCCGAGGTACTCCTTGCCATGGGATTCCATTATGGTTGCCATGGGGTACTCCATAGCCCCTTCTCCGCCTTGGATCACGCTGAATTGGGGCCAGAGATAGGGTCCGAAGCGCTCGTTCATGAAGGCGAAGTAGGCCGCGATGTCGGCCCTAAAGCGCTCGTTCTCGTACATCATTGTTGATTTTGCGTCGGGCAGGTAGAAATAGTGAATCTCGGTTCCCGAAGGAAGGGTGAATCGCTGGTGGCGGTAGTCGCGGTCGGCGGTCCAGGCAAAATCGTGCACGTTGTCGGCCGCGAAGCGCCAGGTGATGCGCGATTTTTTCTTGTGCTTGACCGGCTCGTCGGTATAGCCGTGGCCGATTTCAGTGGGGTTTTGAAGGACGCCGGTTCCGCCCAAAACGAAGCTCGCGTCGGCGGTGATGTTGACCTCAAATCGCCCAAAATTGCCATAAAATTCTCGAGCTACGTAGAGGTCAGGGTGCCATCCGTCGCGGTCGTAGACGCACATTTTGGGGTACCACTGCGTGAAGCTGTAGTCTACTCCCTCTTTGTTATCGCGGCCTGCGCGCTCGATGACAATGGGAATCCGAGTGGTGTACTCGAGTTCAAAGACGTGGGTTGAACCGGGTGCTATGGACTCGTTGAGTCGCGCGTGCAGAATGGTTTGCTGCACGTCAAAGGCCACCTCGCGCCCGTTGTGCTTGACGACCCGCACGAT
>JABMNC010000089.1 GCA_013205365.1 Cryomorphaceae bacterium
GCCACCGAGCACCTTCCTCTGGCTGATGTTTCGTCGGCCCTCTCGGCCGAGCGAGTAGTCAAAAAACTCTGCGCACTCGACAAGGCTTTAAAAACGGATTTTGCAGTACCCCGTCCGCGCCTGGCCCTGCTTGCCTTAAACCCCCACGCCGGCGACGGCGGACGCATCGGCACCGACGAGCAAGGCTGGCTCGCTGAAGCGATCCAAGCCGCAGAAGACAAGGGCCTCGACGTAGCGGGACCCTTTGCCGCCGACGGGTTTTTTGCGGCCCGCAGCTACCGTCGATTTGACGCAACGCTGGCGCTCTACCACGACCAAGGCCTGATTCCGTTTAAAATGCTTGCCTTTCACGACGGCGTCAACAGCACGGCAGGATTGGACTTGGTGCGCACTTCGCCCGACCACGGAACCGCCTGGGACCTGGCTGGCCAAGGCTTGGCCGACCCGGGGAGCATGCTTGCCGCCCTAAGCACCGCAGTCGAAGTGGTAAAGAATCGCCAAAAAACGCACTGAGCGTTAAAGATATTTTAGTACCTTCGCAGGCTCAATGCGAAATTCGTCGTGAGACCACGTGAAACCATACTCCAGTTCTCGGGTCTTGCACTTGGTGAACATCAATTTGAGTTCGTCCTCGACGAAACGTTCTTTTCTGAATTCCCTATGCAGGAACTTGAAGGCCTGCACCCTGCAACGGTCAAGGTGACCCTTCGCAAAGCCAACCACATGCTGGAACTGGACTTTGCCTACGAAGGAGCCATGGACTGCACCTGCGACCTGAGCGACGATCCCTTCGTGCTCGAGCTGAAGAATTCCTTCCGCGTGGTGGTAAAGTTCGGTGAAGCCTTCAACGACAGCGAGCCCGAAGTGCTGGTTCTTCCGCACGGATCCTACGAAGCAGACCTCAAGCAGTACCTCTATGAACTAGTGGCATTGTCGGTTCCGCTGCAGCGTATTAAGCCCGAGCTCCGCAAAGAACGGGACGCCGAAGGCTCCTGGGATGATTCAGATTGGGGCGATTCGAGCGAAGAAGAATAAGAACGAAGTAAGAACGTAGTTAGCTAAAGAGAAGGTAATTTTTTAAATTGAGTAATCATGGCACATCCTAAACGCAGACAATCCAGTACCCGCCGCGACAAGCGCCGCACCCACGACAAGGCTCCCATGCCTACGCTCACGGTGTGCTCGGCTACGGGTGAAGCCCACCTGATGCACCGCGCCTACTGGCACGAGGGCAAGATGTACTACAAAGGCAAGGTCGTCATTGACAACACTGCCGCAGCAGAAGCTGCAGAAGCCTAGAACTAATTTGCGTTCTGCGCACTTTTGTGAATAAAAAACCCGGAGCAAGCCCTGTCTTGATGCCGGGTTTTGCATTTTTAATTGCACTTTTGCCCTCATTAACAACCTAACTATGGATCTTAAAGACCTACAAAATTTTATTCGTTTTGTCGTAAAGAGCGGAGCGCAAGAAGTTTCCCTTGAAAAAGACGACTTCAAGATTACCGTAAAGACAGGGCCTGAGGGCGTGGTGTATGCGCAGGCTCCTATGGCTGTTGCTCCCGCCTACAACCCGTCCTCCATGCCGGCGGCAGCAGACCAAAGCGCTGAGGCCGACGACAACTCTAGGTACGTTACGGTGACGGCCCCAATGATCGGAACCTTCTACCGCAAGCCAAGCCCAGACAAGCCCGTGTTTGTCAATGTGGGCGACGTGCTGACGGTCGGACAAACGGTTTGCGTCATTGAAGCCATGAAGCTCTTTAACGAAATTGAGTGCGAAGTCTCTGGTACCGTCGTTAAGATTTTGGCCGACGATATGAAGCCAGTCGAGTACGGCCAGCCCCTCTTTTTGGTTGATCCGGCCTAAGGCGCCCGCTCTAAAATTCGCAGCATGATTAATAAAATCCTCATCGCCAACCGGGGTGAAATAGCGATGCGCATCATTCGCACCTGCCGAGAGATGGGTATTAAAACGGTTGCTGTGTACTCCGAGGCCGACCGCGACTCCCTGCACGTTCGGTTCGCCGACGAAGCCGTTTGCATCGGACCAGCTCCATCGCGAGACAGCTACCTTAAAATTTCGCATCTGATTGCAGCGGCAGAAATCACCAACGCCGATGCGATTCACCCGGGCTACGGATTCCTTTCGGAGAATTCACGGTTTTCTCGAATTTGCGCCGAGCACGGCATTAAGTTCATCGGAGCAACGCCCGAGCAAATTGACAAAATGGGCGACAAGGCCACGGCCAAGTCCACCATGAACGAGGCTGGAGTGCCCTGCGTGCCAGGCTCTGAAGGCCTGCTCGACTCTTTGGAGCACGCCAAAAAGACGGCCAAAGAAATTGGCTACCCCGTGATGATGAAGGCCACTGCCGGAGGCGGAGGCAAGGGAATGCGCGCCGTTTGGGCAGAGGCGGACCTCGAAAAAGCATGGGAATCCGCCCGCCAAGAGGCGGCAGCGGCATTCGGAAACGACGGAATGTACATGGAGAAGCTCATCGAAGAGCCTCGCCACATTGAGATTCAAGTCGTTGGTGACCAGTCTGGGCAAGCCTCCCACCTGAGCGAGCGCGACTGCTCCATTCAGCGCCGCAACCAAAAACTGCTCGAAGAAACGCCTTCTCCCTTTATGACCCCCGAGCTTCGCAAGGCAATGGGCGACGCGGCGGTAAAAGCGGCTAAATACATCAGCTATGAAGGCGCGGGAACGGTCGAATTCTTGGTGGACAAGCACCGCAACTTCTTTTTTATGGAGATGAATACCCGAATTCAGGTAGAGCATCCCATCACCGAGGAGGTCACGGACTACGACCTAATTCGGGAACAAATTAAAATTGCCAGCGGTGTTATGATTTCGGGACGCAACCACGAGCCGAACAAGCACGCCATCGAGTGCCGCATCAACGCCGAAGATCCCTACCA
>JABMNC010000090.1 GCA_013205365.1 Cryomorphaceae bacterium
TGATTATCGCACTGCTCGCTATACAGCTACTCGGCAATGCCGACAGCGTTGAAATAGGGGCCGGGCAAGCCATTGATCAGGCCGTGACCACTAGCCTAGCAAGCAACAGGCTTCAGTCCAAGCAGGCTATAGAGCAAGGAGCCGAGCGCTATACCGTGCAGGTCTATGCCGGGCGCCGCATTGATGCCAACAGCCTTTTTATGCGTTTGACCGACTCCGTCGGTACGGTTCTGCCGGTTGTAATCCATTTCGACGAACCTCAATTCAAGGTTTTTGTGGGAATCTACGGCAGCCGAATCGAGGCCGAGTATGCGCTGCGCAAGTGGCGGGCAAACTTCCCGACCTCCTTCGCCGTTCAGGCTCCGAATGAGCGTTTTAAAAAGACTCCAAGCAGCAACTAAACCTCGGTTTAGGGCTGGACCGACGGCTTGCCGCTGGCCTTCCAGGCCATGAATCCGCCCTCTAAATGGTGCACGCGAGTGAAGCCCGCTGCCTTGAGCATGTCTAGTGCCTGAGCGCTTCGGCCCCCAGACCTGCAGTAGAGGTAGAGGGGTTTGTTATTGCCTAGGGCCTCCATTTCGCTTAGAAAATTCGGTCCATAGAAATCAACATGCATTGCCTTGGCAATCATTCCGTCGGCGACTTCGGATTCGGTTCGGACGTCGACCAGAACTCCCTTCTTACTCTCAAGCTCAAAGGTGACCACATCTAGGGCCGAGGCGGTTTCGGCACGCGGCGCCATGCAGGATTGAACCAAAAGAAGTCCTATAATTCCAATGCGGGAGATCATTCGGGTAGGTTCATGGTGTGGTAAACGGCCTGCACGTCTTCGTCTTCTTCGAGCTTCTCCAGTAGTTTTTCTACGTCGGCCTGCTGTTCGGCCGTGACGTTCTTGGTATCCATCGGAATCCGCTCAAAACCCGAGGTTAGGATCTCCAAACCGCGCTCTTCGAGGGCCTTAGTAATGGATCCGTAGTCGCTAAAGGGCGCATAAATGCACAGGGTTTCGAGGTTTTTTTCTTCGTCGTGCTCGGCAAAGAGCTCTTCTACGCCAAAGTCGATTAATTCCAATTCAAACTCCTCAATATCAATGCTTCCTTTAGGAATTTTAAAGCTGCACTTGCGGTCAAACATGAACTCCACCGAGCCGCTGGTGCCCAAACTGCCGTTATACTTGTTAAAGTAGGACCGCACATTGCCCACGGTTCGGGTGCCGTTGTCGGTAGCCGTCTCTACCAAAATAGCGATTCCGTGCGGACCGTAGCCTTCGTAAACCATCTCTTTGTAGTCGGCCTGGTCCTTACTGACCGCTCTTTTAATGGCGCGTTCTACGTTGTCTTTGGGCATGTTGGCGTCCCGCGCGTTCTGCATGAGGGCCTTGAGCCGCGAATTAGCATCGGGGCTGGGACCGCTCTCTTTGACGGCCATGATGATGTCTTTGGTGATTCGGGTGAAAATCTTGGCCATCGACGACCATCGCTTCATTTTGCGAGCCTTGCGGTATTCAAATGCGCGTCCCATAAAGTACTTTTTTCGTTAAAATAATAAGAATACAAACCTACGTCAGGTGGATTCTATTCTACCGTCCAGGTGCGTCCTGAGCGCAGTAGCTCTGACAGGCTTCGGATTTCTGTAGGCTGGGCGGCGGCAAAAACGGGGCGCTCTGCACTGTAGAGCAGGCCGAAGGGCCTGAGTTCGCCCTCAAGGGAGGCCAGGGCAAATGCCTTTATGCGGTCGCTAGGGTCGTGCACCCAGGCGTCCGACAGGCCAAAATCCCTGCCCAACTCGCGCACTTCTGGGCGTCCGCCGTTCCAGTGAAGGGCGTGACTGGGCTCGCTCCCGCCCCATGCGACGGGCTTGCCAGCCTCTAGGAATACCGCGTGTGCGGCCTGACTGGTCTTGTCGGTCCAGACCTCAAAAGCTCCGTCGTGAAAAACATTGCAATTCTGGTAGATTTCAAGCAAGGCCGAACCCTGGTGGCTCTGGCTTGCGGCGAGCTGCTCGCGCAGGTGCGCAGGGCTACGGTCCATGCTGCGGGCGACCCAGGTGGCTCCCGCCCCAAGGGCAAGAGTAAGTGGGTTTAAGGGATGGTCGACGCTGCCGCGCGGAGTGGATTTGGTTACCTGACCCTCGCGACTGGTGGGTGAGTACTGCCCCTTGGTCAGGCCGTATATCTCGTTATTAAAGAGCAGGATCGGTACGTTGAGGTTGCGGCGAAGGGCGTGAATCAGCTGGTTGCCGCCAATGCTCAGGGCATCGCCGTCGCCGGTTATAATCCAGACCTCGAGGTCGGGATTGGCCAGCTTAATGCCCGTGGCCACCGACGGAGCCCTGCCGTGCAAAGAGTGCACTCCGTAGCTGTTGACGTAGTAAGGCAGACGGCTGCTGCAGCCAATTCCGCTGACCAGCACCGTGCGGTCTGGGTCGGACCCTCTGCTTGCGAGTACTTCGGTAAACTGCTTGAGGATGCTGTAGTCCCCGCAACCCGGGCACCAGCGAACGTCTTCTGGGCTCTGAAAATCCTTGCTGGTCAGTTCCATAGTTCGGCGAGTTCGTCGGGATTAAAGGGCTGGCCTGATGTCTTGCAAACCGACTCAAGGGGTATTGCCCAAAGTCCTTGAAGGTGCCGCGCGAGCTGGCCTTCGTTCATTTCAATAACGATAATTCGGCGGTAGCGGTCGACCTGCTTCTTTAGTTCAGGGTGCAGCGGATGCAGGTGGCGCAGGTGAATGTAGTCGACCTTTTGGCCCGCGGCGCTGCGGCGTTCCATGTCGCTGCGCACTGCGCCATAGGTTGAGCCCCAAGCAAGCACTATGGTGTCCGCGCCTGGGCATTGCTGAACTACCTCGAGGGGGCCATAGAGGCGTACCGCAGCGTCAACCTTGGCAGCACGAGCCTTGACCATGGCCTGATGGTTCTCGGGCTCGTAGCTAATGCGGCCGGTCTCGACCTCGCCCTCGAGTCCACCTATGCGGTGGGCTCCGCCCGCGGTTCCGGGAGCCACCCAAGGCCTCACCCCGTGCTCATCGCGGGCGTAGGGAAGGTCGCTGGCCCTTGCACTGGGAGCGGTAATGCTGGGAAGTTCCGCAACAACAGGAATGCGCCATGGTTGGGCACTGCCGGCGATGTAGGCGTCCGACAGCAGAATTACGGGAGTCATGCACTCCACGGCAATCTTGGCGGCAAGGATTGCAGCGTCAAAGGCATCGGCTGAGCTTCGAGCAGCCAAGACGGGCAAGGGTGCTTCGCCGTGACGGCCATGCAGTGCCTGATTCAA
>JABMNC010000010.1 GCA_013205365.1 Cryomorphaceae bacterium
CCTCCCATTGGGCCAAACATCATTCCGCCCGGGCCTCGTCCGCCCCCTCGGGACGACAGCGCAAAAATCGCGGCCAAAGCAATTAAAATGGGGACAAAAGGCAGCTTTCGTTCCTTGCCGGGTGCTGCATCAAACTGCCCCGAGAGGCGCTGGGCAACCTCTTGAGCCAGAGCCTGAACGCCGCCGCGGTAGTCCTGATTGCGAAAGGCTGGCTTGAGGGTGTTCTCGATGAGTTGGTGGCTAACCAGATCGGTTATGGTGGGTTCCAAACCTCGGCCGACTTGAATGGCCATTTTGCGGTCCTCGAGCGCAATAAGCACGAGCATGCCGTTGTCGGTCTCGGCTTGTCCAATACCCCAGGCTTCTCCGGTTTGTGCTGCCACAAAATTCAGGTCGTCCTTGACTCGGTCGACAAAAAGTACCAAAATTTGGGTCGAGGTGCTGTCATTGATCGCGCCAAGCACCGCCTCGAGGGCCTCCTCATCGCCTGCACCTAGAACCTTCGCAGCACTTCGCCAGACTACAAGACCTTCGCTCGCGCTGGGCTTCTCCCAAGGCTGGGCCTGAAGCCCGAGGCTCAGGATTAAAAGCAATACGAAGAACCTCATCCTCGAGAAACCTCGTTGCTGAGCTCGTTGCGGTCGCGGTTGCCCTGATGCGGGAAGTACTGGGCAAGGGCTCGGCCTGCTTCGGCTACGCCCAACTCAATGGCTTCCAACCAACGGCCTTCTTTCAATTCAGTCACCATGCGGTCCCTTATGCCATCCCAAAAGGATTGGCCCACGCTAGCGTGGATTCCAAGGTCACCCACAACGGCAAACTTGTGGCTCTCGAGGGCGAGGTAGAATAAAATTCCGTTTCGCTCGGCCGTTTGGTCCATGCGCAGACGCTTGAATACTTTTTCTGCATCCTTAAGTGCATCCCCCTTACAGGTATCGTTAAGGTGAACCCTAACCTCCCCCGAGGTAACAAACTCTGCGGCTTCGATGGCCGCGACAATGCGCTGCTCTTGGTCTGGACTAAGGGTCATTACTCGAAGCTCACTTCGGGAGCCTCTTGAGCCTCGGCCTCTGCTTCAAAGTACCCGCGGGACTCAAAGCCGCCGATGGAGGCTACTATGGACGTTGGAATGCGCTTAACCGCGGAGTTGAAACTGCGTACCTGCTCGTTGAAGCGATCACGCTCGACGTTGATTCGGTTTTCGGTTCCCTCAAGCTGCGATTGGAGCGCCAAAAAGTTTTGGTTGGCCTTGAGGTCAGGGTAGCGTTCCACCGTAACGAGAAGCCTGCTGAGTGCGCCCTTGAGCTCGCCTTGAGCCTTTTGAAAGGCCGCGATTCGCTCTGGAGTAAGGTCGTCGGCATTAACCTGAACCGAGGTTGCCTTGGAACGGGCTTCGATGACCCCTTTTAGGGTTTCTTGCTCAAAATCGGCGTAGCCTTTGACGGTCGCAATCAAGTTCGGAATCAGGTCTGCCCTGCGCTGGTAGGCAGATTGAACGTTAGCCCACTGGCTTTCGGTGCTTTCGCTCAGTGAAACAAGGCGATTGTAGGCTCCAATACTCCAAAACACAAGCAGTGCAAAACCGCCAATTAAAGAAAGAAGAATGATCGTAGAACGCTTCATGGTAGAGTTTTAATAGTTTGAACGAATTGATCTAATTCGGATTTCACTTTATGCAAACGCCGTACCACATCGTCGTAGTTCACGGCTTCTTCGGTACCGTTGCGCAATTTTTGCCTTGCGCCATCGAGCGTGAAGCCCCGTTCTTTGACTAAATGATGGATTTGGCTGAGTTTTTCCATGTCTTTGACGCTGTACTTACGAGCACCAGATTCTGCTTTTTTGGGTTGCAGGTCGAGAAATTCTTTTTCCCAAAACCGCAGGGTTGAGGTCTTGAGGCCAAACATGCTGGCGGCTTCGCTAATGCCATAGTAGCGTTTAGTAAATTCCATGGGAATCATTAGTCAAGGGATTGGTTGTTGGCCGCAGCTTGGGCTAGTAGCTGGTTGTACTGTGCTGGAGTCAGATCGTTAAAAAAGAAATTGATGGGATTGACACGCTGGCCCTTGTAAATCACCTCGTAGTGAAGGTGCGGTCCAGTGGATTTTCCCGTATTGCCGATGTAGCCAATAAGGTCTCCGCGCTTTACCCGCTCTCCCTGCCGGCGCACTACCTTACTCATGTGGGCATAGAGGCTGTGGTATCCGTATCCGTGGCCAATAGTTAGGTGCTTGCCATAGCCTCGCCCGCCATAGAGTTCGTTAGAGACGATCGTTCCGTTGGCCGTGGCATAGATTGGCGTTCCTTGGCGTGCAGAGAAGTCAATGCCTTGGTGCATCTTACTGACCTTGAATATCGGGTCAACTCGAAACCCGAAGCCCGACGAGAGCTTAATGCCGGCTTGGTCTTTTACCGGTCGAATGGCCGGTAGGGATTCCAGTATAGCCCCCTTCTTTTGTGCCAATTCGGCAACTTCATCCAAACTTGCCGAGTGAACAGCCAAGCGTTTTTTAAGGTCATCAACCCGACGAATGGTGCGCTCTAAAAGGGTTTCATTGCTCAAGCCACGAATCCGTTCGTAGCTCTTCGCATCGGTAGGGATTCCGCCTTGGCGGATCCACGTGGCAGGAGGTTCTGACTCAAGGATTACGCGGTATATCTCGTTGTCGCGTCGTTCTAGTTCTAGAATTACGCCAGAGAGCTCGAGCATTTGCGATTCGAGTTCGGCATAAATCTGCTCCGAAATTTCAAGCTGCCGTTTTAGGCCGCGCTCCTCGGGTGAATCAACAAAGGACTGTATGCCAAAGAAAAAAATGATGCCCATGAGCATGGACCCGATTAAGAAAAGTGAGGTGTCCCGCAGCAAATGCTTCCAGCTGCGCTCGACCTTTTTAAAGGCGAGGGTTAGAGGGTCGTAGATGTACTTGGCGCGGCGCATACTTTTGTATTCTTCAAAAGTAGGCAAAACCACCCGCATGAATCCTTCAGACCTCCGCCAAGCATTCCTGGACTTTTTTGAGTCCAAGGGTCACGTAGTACTGCCCTCGGCGCCGCTTGTCATCAAGGACGATCCGACGCTGATGTTTACCAATGCGGGTATGAATCCGTTTAAAGACGTTTTTGTGGGCGCTAAACCCGTGCTTCATTCGCGGATCGCCGACAGCCAAAAGTGCCTTCGCGTGAGCGGGAAGCACAACGATCTCGAAGAAGTGGGTATTGACACCTACCACCATACCCTCTTTGAAATGCTGGGTAACTGGTCCTTCGGAGACTACTTTAAGCAAGAAGCCATTGATTGGGCCTGGGAGTTCTTGACCGTGGTTTGCCAGCTCGACAAGGACCGTTTGTACGTCACCGTTTTTGGGGGCGACTCCGGAGACCAACTCGCCTCTGATGAAGAGGCCAAGGCAATGTGGAGTAAGTACTTAGCTTCAGACCGAATTCTCCACGGCAGCAAGAAAGACAACTTTTGGGAGATGGGCGATACAGGCCCTTGCGGTCCCTGCTCCGAGATTCACGTGGACCTTCGCAGCGAAGGTGATCGGGCCGCCTTAAACGGAGCGAGTTTAGTCAACAACGATCATCCCCAGGTTATTGAGGTATGGAATCTAGTTTTCATGCAGTTTGAGCGAAGGGCCGACGGCTCGCTCCTTCCCCTGCCTGCCCAGCACGTCGATACGGGTATGGGATTTGAGCGTTTGGCTCGAGCGGTTATTGGCGCATCTTCCAACTACGATACCGAAGTTTTCAAGCCCTATTTGCGCCGCCTGGAGCAGCTCAGTGGCCTCAAGTACGGAGAATCCGAGCGAACAGACATCGCGATGCGGGTGGCCTCAGACCACATCAGGGCGGTGGCCTTTGCCATTGCAGACGGGCAATTACCTGCTTCAAACGGTGCCGGCTACGTCATTCGCCGGATTCTTCGACGCGCCATTCGGTACGGATACAGCACCTTGGGCTTTCGCGAGCCATTCATGGTGGAACTGGTGGACGTAATGGTCCAAACTATGGGCTCAGCTTATCCCGAGCTCCCGGCCCGCGCTGATTTTATTCGCCAAGTGGTACGCGAAGAAGAAGGGGCCTTTTTGCGCACTTTAGAAACGGGCCTCAAGCGCCTTGACGCTGCGATTGCCGACGCAGACTTGCTGGAGGGTGACCGCGCCTTTGAGCTCTACGATACGTTTGGTTTCCCCCTTGACCTAACCTCACTAATCTGCCGCGAGCAGGGCAAGTCGGTAGACGAAGCCGGATTCCGCGCTGCTATGGAGGCACAAAAGGCCCGATCGCGCGAGGCCTCTGCGCAAAAAGTAGGGGACTGGGTTGTGCTTAATGGAGCAGCATCCGATGAGTTTGTGGGTTATGATCAGTTGCAGTCCGAGGCAAAATTGCTGCGCTACCGAAGCGTAGAGACTGCCAAGGGCCCCGTGGTTCAGGCTTGTTTTGCCCCCACGCCTTTTTACCCCGAGGGTGGAGGTCAGGTAGGCGACCAAGGATGGGCGGATTTCGGCGGCGAACGCATTCAGGTTCTCAGCACCAGCAAAGAGACGGGCATGATTCTGCATACGCTTTCAAAGGCTCCAGCAGAATGGACCGCGGGGGTATTATTGGCCGTTGACCCCGAGCGGCGCTCGGCATCGGCCCAAAACCACAGCGCTACGCACCTCCTTCACCACGCATTGCGCAGCGTTCTCGGTACTCACGTGGAGCAGCGGGGATCCTTGGTTTCGCCCGAAACCCTGCGCTTTGACTTTAGTCATTTTCAAAAGGTTAGTGCTCAAGAAATGGACGCTGTGGAGGCCATGGTAAGTGCTGCAATACGAGCCAACCTCCCGCTGGTGGAGCACCGGGCTATGCCGATTGAAGAAGCAAAGGCCTTAGGGGCTATGGCTTTATTTGGTGAAAAATACGGTAACTCCGTCAGGGTAATTCAGTTTGGCCCTTCGGTCGAGCTCTGTGGCGGAACGCATGCTGCCGCTTCGGGCCTTTTGGCACCTTTTGTGCTCGTGGCCGAGTCGGGGGTCGCATCCGGCATTCGCCGCATCGAAGCACTTTCGGGTTCCTCCGCCGAGGCCTATCTAAAGGCACAGCGCCGTCAGTGGCTGGACCTCGTAAGTCAAGCCAACAGCGCAAATCCCGCTGCAGTGATTCAGGACCTACGGGCTCAAATAGCAGATTACAAGAAGAGGCTTGAGGGTATTCAGCGCAGCCAATCTGCCGGTGCAGAGGGAGACCTCATGGCCAGCGCAAAGTCCCAGTCCGGCCTTCTATGGATTGCGGCCGAGCTCAACTTGGGAGCAGCAGCAACCAAGGACTTAGTTTTTAGCCTCACCAAGGCTCATCCTGACCTGGTAGTCCTTTTGGTGTTTAGCGAAGACGATAAGGTTCAGGCCCACCTTGGGGTAGGCGAAACCGCCTTGTCAAGGGTTCACGCCGGCAATTGGCTTCGTGAACTTGGCCACCACATCGAAGGCGGCGGCGGAGGCCAATCCTTCTACGCCTCTGCGGGCGGCAAAAAGCCTTCGGGAATTCCCAATTTACTAAACGCATTCGAGCAAAAATGGCAAAGTATACCTTGATCCTAGCAGGCCTTTTTGCCTGCACCTCCCTTACTGCTCAGGTTTTTTACACCGACAGCGACGTGCGCGACCGCAACTTTTCTGTAGCACCCTATGTTCAGGCCAATACCGTTTTTAGGCGCACGGTGGCCGAGGTAGTTGGTCAGCAGCCCGACGTAACCGACGTATTTCGAGGCAGCTTGGGCGGGGCGTACGGACTTTCCCTTAATGGAACCTTAAAGAACTTTAGATTGGGCCTCGATGTGGCGCAAAGCAACTTTGCCTACCGCCAGGGTGCCGACCTAGACAACATGGTCAGGACCCAGAGCAACTACCTCATGCTGCGCGGACGTCTTGGGTTTAAGACAGAGATTAGCGACGAAACTACCCTAGAGGTATGGGTTCCCATAGCCTACCGACGCCTGCAGTCGGTGCAGCGCGACGGCAGTTCTGACGCAGTGGCATCAACCATTACCTCTGCAGGCATCGAATTGGGTCCATCCATCAAGCTCAATGAAAACTGGAGTTGGTTTGGGTTAATTGGGCTCGACAATGCCTTTTCTGAGTTTGAGGTAAATCCTGTGAATGCCTACCGGGAATACCCTCTTTGGGTGACAATGTCAACAGGCATCCGCTTTGCGCTCTAATACAGGCGCCTGAATTATTCCAAAACGCTCAGAAGGCGCTCTAAGGCCATTCCGCGCGAACCCTTAAACCATAATGTCTTGGCCTGGGGCGGACTTTTAGTCCATATGGCCATGAGTTCTTCGGTGCTGGCGACCGAGCGGTAGGGGTGCGTGCAGGCCCCAAAGATGGGTCCTACCAGTATGGCATCAGAAATCCCTAGCTCAAGCATTAGGTCCACCATGCGCTGGTGCGCGGCGGCGGCGTAATCGCCCAATTCAAAGAGGTCGCCCGCTACATAAAGAGTGCTTTTGCTGTCTAAACGAGGGGCGGCATTCCTTAAACTCGCCTCCATGCTGCTGGGGTTGGCGTTGTATGCGTCCATAAAAACCCGGTATCGGCTCAGTTGGCGCCATTCGCCGCGGTTGTTTTGGGCTTCATAGGCCTCGATTCCATCTACGATTTGGCCGTCGCTCAGTCCATAGTAATGGCCCAAGGCAATGGATGCAGCCAGTGCTCGGTCGTGAAAGTCGCCGATTAGGTGGCTTTGGGCGCGGACTTGGTTCCATTCTACGGAAAGTTCGCCGACTTCGTTGGCCTCAAAACAGCAGGACTCTCCAAAAATGATTCGGGGTTCATGGCTTTCGGCCATCTGCCTTGCGTCATCAAAGTAGACCAATGAGCTTCCTCCGACGGAGTGCAGGTAGCGGTATAGTTCTGACTTGCCCTTCACGACGCCTTCGGGCCCGCCAAATCCTTCGAGGTGCGCGAGTCCAAAGTTGGTGATGTAGCCAAGGTTCGGTTCGGCAATGCGCGAAAGTTCGTCGATTTCACCCTGGTGGTTCGCGCCCATTTCAATAACGGCCAGTTCGTGCTCCGGGAGCAGGCCCAGTAGCGTTTGCGGCAGCCCAATATGGTTGTTGAAATTGCCCTGAGTTGCATGCACTCGGTATTTCTGACCCAGGACATGGGCAAATAACTCCTTGGCAGTGGTCTTGCCATTGCTCCCCGTTAGGCCCACTAAAGGCTTAGCCCAAGCCCTACGGTGGTGGAGCGCGAGCTCCTGCATGGCCTTAAGGGCATCAGGTACCCTAACCACGCGCGCATCCGTGGGGTCAAGACCCTCGACAGCTTGATCAACTACTACTGCAGAGGCTCCCAGTTCGAGCGCCTTCGGCGCAAATAAATTTCCGTTGAAATTGGTTCCGCGAAGGGCAAAAAAAATCTGCCCCCTGGCCAGTGTACGGCTGTCGGTGCAGACTCCTACACGCGCATCAAAGCGCGCATACCAATCATTCATGCTGCCTTCTATGGACGGTAGCGAACGAAGTTGTCATGCTTCGGCTTGGGCGAAGACTTAGTGCGCTTGCTTGACTCGTTTTGGAATCCAACGCGGTCCATAGCACAGCGAAATCCGATGTAGTCCGTAGCTTGGTCTTGCTCTAGGTACCTGCGTGAACCTGGAGACAGCCAGTATGCGCGGTCGCGCCAAGAGCCACCCTTGTATACCCTTGTGGTATTGCCAATTAGGGTAGATTCACCATAACGGTACATTTGGTCGCCAGTCTCTTCTTCGCCGGCATTGCGGTAGTTGAGGGACGATTCTACGTCACCGTCCAAGAAGTCGCGGTAGTCTGATTTCTGGTAGTTACGGCGCTTGAGGTTCTCTTCAACGGTAACGGAACGCTGCGGCAATTGACCTGGCAGGCGCGTTAGAACACTGTCTCCGTTGGCATTGCGATCGTACTGTGGCTCCGTGAGTACCGCAAGTTCTCCAAGGCCTTCGTAGTTATCGTCAAAGGTTTTGAACTCATTTCCACGGAATGGGCGGTGGTCGTCCATGTCTTGGGACGAAAGCGGACGGTACACGTCAAGAACCCATTCTGCCACGTTGCCGGCCATGTCATACAAGCCAAAGTCGTTGGGTGGGTAAAACTTCACCTGCATGGTAACGTTGGCCTGGTCGTTGAGGTATCCGCCCACGCCCATGTTGTCGCCTGCACCGCGCTTGTAGTTGGCTAGCATGTCTCCTTGAACTTTTTTATCGCTGTTGCGCACCGACGTTCCGTTCCAAGTGTACTTGTTGCGGTCAACCTGGCGGTTGTAAACCCGCTGCCCGATCTCTGCGTAGGCAGCGTATTCCCACTCCGCTTCGGTCGGGAGGCGATACTTAGGCAGAAGGATTCCATCTTCGATGCGGGCTGGGCGGCCTTCTTTGCCATAAACCTGCGCTGGGCTGAGGTCCTTGAGGCCCTTGCGGTTTTGCTGGGTGTACTCACCCTGCTTGTAGAGGTATACCTCAGAGTTAAAGTTCTGGTCGTCGGCCTGAGTATTCATTACGGTCAGGATGCCCTTATCGATTAGAATCTGCTCGTTCACCCGGTCGGTCCGCCATTGGCAAAAACGCATGGACTGCTCCCAATTAACCCCAACCACAGGGTAAAAATTGTAGGCAGGGTGGCGGAGGTAGTTCTCCACATACATGTCGTTCAGTCCCATCTTGTCGCGCCAAACCAAGGTATCGGGCAGTGCGGACTGGTAAATTTGGGGGTAGTAGTCAAAGTCGTACACTCGGCGAAGCCAGTAGAGGTACTCGCGGTAGTCTGCGTTGGTTACCTCGTTCTCGTCCAGGTAAAAGGAAGATACCGTAACGCGGCGTGGTTGGTTGTTCCAGTCCCGCAGCACGTCTTCTTCTACGCGTCCCATAGTCAGGGTTCCGCCTTCGATGAAGACCAGGCCGGGGCCTGTCTCCTGGCCTTTGTAGCCAAGATTAATTTGAAAGCCCCCGTTTTTGCGGTCGTTGAGCGCCATACCCGTGGTATTGGAACTTGTTTTTGAGCAACCCGAGGCTAGTAAAACCAGCGCGCCTAAGGCGGTAATAGAAGAAAGGATAGAACGCTTCATTATTGGGAAGGTTAGAATTTAGGACATTTCACTTCGCTCGAGCGCGCTCGGCGGCTTCTGCAGGGGAACTGGTAGGCAAGAGAGACTTCATGCGCTCCACCCATAACGTTTCCTAAGGCAGAAATGGTATAATCGTAGGAATACCCGAACTGCCAAGGCACGTCGTTGGGGGCAATTCCGATGATGGCAATAAGTGCGTCGGGATTGGTGCTGACAACGCCCAAAGCCTGGCGGTAGCCGAGCCCGCCCGTGAGTGGACCTCGGTTGAAAGAAACACCCGCAGTCATGTGGTGTGCTCCGCCCTGCGTTTGGTAAACAATGTTGGGAATCAATAAATTGTCAAGGTCGTTGTAGAGTCTTTTGCGCCCAATGGGAATGGTTGCGCCAGCCTGAGCGGTCACCTTAATGGGTAGGGTGGAGGTGCTTAAGAAGGCCTCATTGGGCTGCGTGACGTGGTGGGCCGAAGCGCCGACGTAGAAATTCTCGGTAAAGCCGAGCATTCCGAAGCTCAGGTCGATTTGCTGCACCGTGGTTTCGTCAGGACGGATCTCGTTGGTCGGCTTAACAAAACCAAAGAATGGATCAATCATGTCGGGGAAGGTGAGGTTGTTCCAGTTCAGG
>JABMNC010000091.1 GCA_013205365.1 Cryomorphaceae bacterium
CCTTCTTGGCCAGTCTGTTATGGTTCTGAACTCTGCGGTTGAGGCTGGTGCCAACAGCATCAAGGCTGATTTGAATGTTGCTAACGGAACTTACTTCGTAGAAGTGGTTGTTGACGGCATGAAGAGCGTGAAGCGCGTTGTGGTAAGCCACTAATTCGCTTTAGTTTTTAACGAAGGAGCCCTCCGAATCGGGGGGCTTTTTCTTTTGCGGTACTTTTGTGGCTATGCTAAGACTACTAATGCTATGCTTTTTTGCGGCCACGGGGGCTGCAGCACAAACCCTTCGGGTGGATCCGCCCCATTGGTGGGTGGGAACCTCCGTCAACCGAATCGAGTTGCTGGTATCGTCGGATTCGGAGATTCAAAAAGTTCAGGTTCAGGGCCCAGGAATAATCATGCTCTCGGACGAGCCTGCGGCTAATCCGCGCTACCGATATGTTACGGTGGAGGTTCAGCCCAACGCGAGGCCGGCCAAGGTGGCTCTAGTGATGAAGTCGGCTAGGGGCAAGGTCCGCACGGAATGGGAGCTCAAGGCTCGCCGAACGCGAACGGCGGCTCCTGGATTGACCCAGCGCGACCTTATGTACCTGCTTACGCCAGACCGATTTGCCAACGCAGACGCGGGCAATGACGATGTCGCCTCGATGGCAGAGCGCGGAGTAGACCGCCAGAAGGCCTATGCGAGGCACGGGGGCGACCTTGCCGGGATGACGGCCCAACTGGACTACCTCAAGTCACTTGGTGTGACGGCGGTTTGGCCTATGCCCCTGCTGGAGAACAACATGCCTATGGCAAGCTACCACGGCTATGCGATTACGGACCACTACCGCATCGACCCGCGCTTCGGGAGCCACAAGGACTACCTGGGCTGGGTTGATGGCCTGCATACTCGCGAAATGAAGGCTGTTAAAGACATGATATTCAACCATGTGGGGACTGGACACTACCTCTACCAAAGCCCGCCGGACTCCAGCTGGTTCAATGCATGGCCTTCGGCGCCGGCCACCGATCCTCGGGCCATTGCCCGAGGTGAAGAGCGACCCGCCTTTACTTCGATTCACCGCTACCAGACCTTGTTTGATCCCTATGCCTCGGCCCGCGACCGCGAGCGGCAGATGGACGGTTGGTTTGTGGGTTCCATGCCCGACGTCAACGGCCGCGACCCGCACTTTGCCCGATACCTTATTCAAAACAGCCTCTGGTGGATCGAGGAGGCTCAGCTCGACGCGTTCCGCGTGGATACCTGGCTCTACCCTGACCAGGCCTTTTTGCGCCAATGGATGGCCGCCGTCAAGGCCTTTGAGCCGCAGTTTTATGTGTTTAGTGAGTCTTGGGTGCACAGTGCTCATGCCCAGGCTTTTTACCTTGAGACGCATCCGGACCTTACTGGAGCCGCTGACTTCCCGATGTACTGGGGACTCAAAAAGGCGGTGGAACGGCCGAGCGGATGGAACGAGGGCATGGCCGACGTCTACAACGCCTTGGCGGCCGATTACCTCTATGGCTTTGATCGTGCGGGCGATCATCTGGTCACCTTTCTAGACAACCACGACGAGGGGCGCTTCTTTGGCAAGGTGGGCAAAGACCTCGACCGCTTCAAGCTCGGCTTGGGAATGCTCTACACGCTGCGCGGAATTCCAACGATTTACTACGGCACGGAGTTGCTCTACGCCGCCCAAGACGACCACGGCGCTATGCGTCAGGATTTTGCGGGAGGCTGGCCCGGAGACCCGATCTCGGGATTCACGGGTCAAGGCCTAGCGCCCGATCAGAAGGAGGCGCAGGCTTACCTGCGCCAGCTCGGCGCCCTTCGCGCCGCCCACCCACTGATCGGCACGGGTAGCTTCATGCAGTTCAGCCCCGACATGGGCTCGTTTGCCTATGCCTGGTACTCCGACAGTGAGGTAATTCTGGTGCTGGCCAATGGCGACGAGGTGCTGCGGACCTGGCCGGTCGAACGCTTTGCCGAACTGGGCCTAAAGCCTGGAACCTCGGTAATCGATCTTTTGCTAGGAGGCGGATTTACTGCAGAATCAAGCCTCGATTTTGAGGCTAAGGGAATCCGGGTTTTGAAGTTTAACCGATAGCGGGCAGTTAGCAGCAGACGCGGCATAATAAACATTGCGCAGGGGCTGGCGTTACTATCTTTGTTCTTATTTAGAATTCTTCCAAAATGCTAAACATCTCTGAAATTGCCGCGGCAAAAGCCCAAACGCTGATTCGCGAGGAGGGCCTCGACCCTGACACTGCCTTTTTGCGGGTGGGTGTCAAAAGCGGTGGCTGTTCTGGCTTGAGCTACGAAATGACCTTTGTGGCAGAATCTCGAGAGGGCGATCAACTCTTTGAAGATCAAGGCGTTCGTGTTTTGGTTGAAAAAAAGAGCCTGCTTTACCTGCTGGGTACCACCCTGGAATACAGCGGCGGCCTCAACGGCAAGGGTTTTGAGTTTAAAAATCCCAACGCCACCCGCACCTGCGGCTGTGGCGAAAGCTTCGCCGTCTAAACCGAATAATTATGAGTCAAGACGAACTGCTGCAAGAGGTTACCGCTACGGATTACAAGTACGGTTTCTACTCAGACATTGAAACAGACCGCATGGATGCGGGCCTCAGCGAAGACGTGATTCGCCGCATTAGTGCCAAAAAAATGGAGCCCCAATGGATGACGGAGTGGCGCCTTGAGGCCTACCGCATTTGGCTCGAAATGGACGAGCCGGACTGGGCTAACGTGAACTACCAAAAGGTCGACTTTCAGGCCATAAGCTACTACGCCGCCCCGGTAAAAAAGCAAATTACCAGCCTCGACGAAGTTGACCCTGAACTGCTTAAAACCTTTGAAAAGTTGGGAATCAGCCTCAACGAACAGAAGCGTTTGAGCGGAGTTGCCATGGACATTATCGTGGACTCGGTTTCGGTAGCCACCACGTTCAAGAAGACTTTGGCCGAGAAGGGCGTGATTTTTTGTTCCATGAGTGAGGCAATACAAGAACACCCTGAGCTGGTCAAAAAGTACCTCGGAACTGTGATTCCGCGCACCGACAACTACTACGCAGCCCTTAACAGCGCTGTTTTTACCGACGGATCCTTTTGCTACATTCCCAAGGGGGTGCGCTGCCCCATGGAGTTGAGCACCTACTTTAGAATCAACGAGGCCAATACCGGCCAGTTTGAGCGGACCCTAATAGTGGCAGACGAAGGCAGTTTTGTAAGCTACCTCGAGGGCTGTACCGCCCCGCAACGCGACGAGAACCAGCTTCATGCCGCCGTGGTAGAACTGGTTGCCTTGGACCACGCTGAGATAAAGTACTCCACCGTACAGAACTGGTACCCCGGCGATGCCGAGGGCAAGGGAGGCGTGTACAATTTTGTGACCAAGCGCGGAATCTGTGAGGCCTACGCCAAGATTAGCTGGACCCAAGTAGAGACCGGCAGCGCCGTTACCTGGAAGTACCCAAGCTGCATCCTCAAGGGCGACTACAGCATCGGTGAGTTTTACAGCGTAGCCCTAACCAACCACCACCAACAGGCCGACACGGGTACCAAAATGATCCACCTTGGTCGCAATACCAAGTCTACCATAATTAGCAAGGGTATTTCGGCTGGCCAGAGCCATAATTCCTACCGCGGACTGGTGCGAATGGGTCCGCGCGCCGAAAATGCTCGCAACTTCAGCCAGTGCGACTCCCTGCTCATGGGAGACCGATGCGGGGCGCATACCTTCCCCTACATCGAAGTCAAAAACTCCACCGCACGGACCGAGCACGAAGCGACGACGAGCAAGATTGGAGAAGACCAGATTTTCTATTGCCAGCAGCGAGGTTTGAATATGGAGGCGGCCATCGCCTTGATCATTAACGGATACGCCAAGGAAGTTCTCAATCAACTCCCCATGGAGTTTGCGGTAGAAGCCCAAAAGCTCCTGGCAATTAGTCTTGAAGGTTCGGTAGGATAATAATAGCAGTATGTTAGAAATTAGAGAGTTGTACGCCTCCATTGGCGAAAAAGAAATTTTGCGTGGGGTCAATTTGACCGTAAAACCCGGAGAGGTTCACGCCATCATGGGACCTAATGGATCCGGAAAATCCACCCTCAGCAGCGTGATTGCCGGCCGTGAGGAGTATCAAGTCACCAGCGGCGACGTACTATGGGACGGAAAATCCATCCTGGAACTCGCTCCCGAAGAGCGGGCGCACCTTGGGCTATTTCTGGGCTTTCAGTATCCGGTTGAGATTCCGGGCGTGAGTGTTTCGAATTTTGTAAAGACTGCGCTTAATGCCGTGCGCGCTGCTCGAGGCGAAGAGGCCTTGGATGCTTCGTCCATGCTTAAAAAAATGCGCGAGGCCCTTCAGCTCCTGGAGATGGACAAGGGCTTTTTGAGCCGAAGCCTCAACGAGGGATTCTCGGGCGGTGAGAAGAAGCGCAACGAAATTTTTCAGATGGCCATGCTGGAGCCCCGTCTTGCCATTTTGGACGAAACGGATTCCGGCCTCGACATCGACGCCCTGCGCATTGTTGCTCAAGGGGTCAACGGCCTTCGCTCGGCCAAGGCAAGTTTTGTCGTTATTACGCACTACCAGAGGCTTTTGGACTACATCATACCCGACGTGGTCCACGTGCTTTTGAACGGTCGCATCGTCAAAGTCGGCGATAAATCGCTTGCCTACGCCCTTGAGGAGCGCGGCTACGATTGGATCAAAAAAGAGGTAGAATGAACGATCGCCTCTCTGCGCAGTACTGGCTGCACGAGAAGGAGCTGACGGCCTACTCCAGCGATGCGGTGCGCGATCGGCGCCGGCGCGCGATGGAACTCTTTGAAGCCAAGGGCTTTCCAAGCCAGCGAGACGAAGACTGGAAGTACAGTTCGCTCAAGCCCGTGCTGAGTCCGCACTATGCACTGAACTCGCCCTGTGCCGCACTCGAGGACGAGCATTTGGAATATGCCGATATTAAACGCTTCTTGGTTAATGAGTTAGACGCCTATCGGGTGGTCTTTTTGAACGGACGCTACACGAGTTGGCTGAGCGACACGACCCATCAGGGATTTGACGTGTGCACGCTATCCTCTGCCTGGAAGAAGTACCCCGAAACCATCGAACGCTACTTTGCCCAGTTGACCGAGGACTTGGGCCCCCTGGCCCAACTCAATACTGCACTTGCTTGGGACGGAATCTACGTGGTCGTGCCTGACAACGTGGTGGTGGACCGGCCCATTCAGCTTTTGTCGTTTACCAGCGGATCCGAGCCCCGCGCGATTCAAGTGCGCAACCTCGTGGTTTTGGGAGTGAATTCCCAGGTCGAGATCATTGAGCGCCACCAGTCTTTGTCGGACCAGCCGACCTGGACCAATTCGGTGGACGAGGCCTACCTCGCAGAAGGCGCTCAGCTTCGGTGGGTAAAGCTGCAGCATGACGGCCCTTTGGCTTCGATGACCCAGCACACGCGGATTCAGCAGGATCGAAGCAGTCGCTCGCAGGTGCACACCATTAGTACGGGCGGACGCTTCATTCGCAACAACCTCGACATCGTGCTCAATGGCCCCGGCGCAGAGGCCCGAATGCTGGGACTCACCCTGGGCAAGGGCAAGCAGCTTGTGGACCACCATACCTTGGTCGACCATCGCGCGCCGAACTGCATTTCGCACGAGAACTACAAGGGCATCTATGACGAGGGTTCCAAGGGCGTTTTTAACGGAAGAATCTATGTGCACCGCGAGGCGCAAAAGACCGATGCCTACCAGCAGAACGCCAACCTGGTGCTTCACAAGACTGCCGAGGTCAACGCCAAGCCCCAGCTCGAGATTTTTGCCGACGACGTGCGCTGCTCCCACGGCTGTACCGTAGGCCAACTCGACGAGGACGCCCTGTTTTACCTGCGCGCAAGAGGCATTCGGGAGCCCGAGGCCCGCGCCATGCTGATGCTAGCCTTTGCCGAAGATGCGTTGGCCGGAATCGACCATCCCTCCCTCAATGCCAAGCTGCACAAGCTCATTGCGGGCAAATTAGGGGTTGATTTGACCCTCGACTTGTAAGGATTCGGTATCTTCGCTGCTCCGTCTTAAAGACCGCTGCGATGAACAACTACCGTTTTTGGAATAACGCCCTTGGCTGGACAACTTTTGTAGTTGCCCTAATCACCTATACCCTCACCCTTGAGCCCACTGTAAGTTTCTGGGATTGTGGAGAATACATTGCCACTTCGGTCAAGCTTGAGGTAGGTCACCCTCCGGGCGCTCCCGTGTTTCAGCTCATTGCCAACGTCATGTCTCAGCTCGCCTTGGGCGACGTGACGCGCCAGGCCTACTGGGTCAATTTCACGAGCGGACTCTCTTCGGCTCTCTCTATTCCCTTTTTGTTTTGGACCATCACGATGCTCGCCAAAAAACTGGTTCGCGGCGAGGAGTCTTTGGGCCAAAATATTGCGATTTTGGGCTCAGGTCTTGTGGGCGCCCTGGCCTTCACATGGTCGGATTCTTTTTGGTACAGCGCCGTTGAGGGAGAGGTTTATGCCATGTCGAGCTTCTTTACTGCGGCAGCGTTTTGGGCAGCTCTTAAATGGGAGGCCTCTGCCGACCACGATCCTCGTGCCAACCGATGGCTTCTTTTGGTGGCTTATTTGACCGGACTTTCTATTGGGGTTCACATTCTTGTGTTCTTGATCATTCCTGCGGTGGTAATGATTTACTTCTACAAAAACTACCCTAAAGTCACCCTAAGGACTTGGGTTGTGGCAAATTCTGCGGCGGTGGTGGTGCTCGCTTTGGTTTTTGCGGTAATCATACCCGTTATTTTGCGCTTGTTTGGCCTCTTTGAAATCACAGCGGTCAACAGCATTGGCCTACCCAAAAATTCGGGTTCTGCCCTAATGGCAATTGCTATTGTTGCGGGGGTTTATTTCGGAATTCGCTGGGCGGTAAAGACCAATCGTCCCCTGGTAGAGCAGGGTATTTTGGCCGTGGTGATGATTTTGATTGGCTACTCGAGTTTCGTCGTGCTGGCCGTTCGTTCGAACGCCAACACGCCCATTGACGAGAACAACCCCGAGGATGCTCTGTCGCTTTTGGCCTACTACAACCGAGAGCAGTACGGCGACTGGCCCGTGCTCTATGGGCAAAGTTTCAACAGCAAGCTGGACAGCCAAAAGCCCTACAGCGACGGTGCTCCGACCTATCTCTTTAGCGAGGCTACGGGCAGGTACGAGGTGGTAAACGAAGCAAGGGC
>JABMNC010000092.1 GCA_013205365.1 Cryomorphaceae bacterium
AAGACGCTGCCTGCCATGACCGTGCGCGACCAACCCGCCTTTGCCTACCGTGGAATGCACCTGGACGTCTGCCGCCACTTTTTTGATGTGGACTTCGTCAAGCGCTACCTCGACCTGATGGCCGAACACAAAATGAATCGCTTTCACTGGCACCTCACCGAGGACCAGGGCTGGCGCATCGAAATCAAGCGCTACCCGCGCCTTACCGACGTCGGAGCCTGGCGCAATGCCTCGCAAGTCGGCCCCTACGGCGATCAGCGCTTCGATAGCACGCGATATGGCGGATTCTACACCCAAGACGAGGTCCGCGAAATCGTGGCCTACGCCGCTGCGCGGCACATCACGGTAATTCCTGAGATTGAGCTTCCGGGCCATGCGCGGGCGGCCCTCGCGGCCTATCCGAAGCTGAGCTGCCGTGGCGAGGAACTTCCTGTGGCCACTGGCTGGGGCGTGTTCGACGACGTCTTCTGCGCCGGCAACGACTCCGTATTCACCTTTCTCGAAGGGGTTCTGGATGAGGTTCTGGCGCTCTTCCCCGGCGAGTACATCCACATTGGCGGCGACGAGTGCCCCAAGAAGCGTTGGCACGACTGTGCGAAGTGCCAGGCCCGCCTGAAGGCTGAAGGTTTGGCCGATGAGCACGCCCTGCAGAGCTACTTCATTCGCCGCATCGAGGGCTACTTGAATTCGCGCGGACGCCAAATCATCGGTTGGGACGAAATTCTTGAAGGCGGACTCGCTCCCAACGCCACCGTGATGAGCTGGCGGGGCGAAGCGGGCGGAATCGCTGCCGCCAAAGCCGGCCACGATGCCATTATGACTCCGGGCAAGCCCTGCTACTGGGACCACTACCAAAGCAAGGATCCAGGCGAGCCGCATGCCATCGGCGGATTCAATCCGGTCGAATCGGTTTTTCTGTACAATCCGGTTCCGGCGGAACTCAGCGCTGACGAGGCCAAGCGCATTCTAGGCGCGCAGGCAAACCTCTGGACCGAGTACGTGCTGACCCCCGAGCAGGCCGAGTACATGATTCTGCCCCGCCTGCTTGCGCTAGCCGAGGTTTTGTGGACGGGCCCGCGCCGCAGCGAGGACCTCCCCGAATTTCGCATTCGCGCCACGCAGCGCTCTAAGCTATTGAAGGCGCGCGGATTCAATGTGGCTCCACACTTTTTAATTCCTGAATCCATAGTCCAAGGCCGCCATGAAGCGAAGTGATTTTTTAAAAACCCTCGGTCTGGGTGCGGTTGGGGCCTTGACCAGTAACCAGTTACTAGCTGCTGGCCAGCCCGTCGCCAGCGACGGCGCCGCAGGCGCGATGTCCATCGGAACCTGGCCCTTCGCCGAACACACAACCCGCGCGGCCCTTGAGGCCATGAAAAAGGGAGCCAACGCTCTCGATGCCGTGGAGCTCGGAGTCAAAATATGCGAGGCAGATCCGCGCGAGCGCAGCGTGGGCTTGGGCGGACGCCCCGACCGCGACGGACGCGTGACCCTGGACGCCTGCATTATGGACCACCTGGGTAACATCGGGTCAGTGGCTGCATGCGAGCAGGTCGTGCACGTTTCGAGCCTCGCACGGGCCGTAATGGAGCGCACTCCGCACGTGATGCTTGTGGGCGATGGCGCAACCCAATTCGCTAGGGAGCAGGGCTTCCCGATGCAAAACCTCTTGGTTTCCGAGTCCGAAGCCGAGTGGAAGAAGTGGCTCGAAAAGTCCGAGTACAAGGCAATTCCCAACGTTGAGAACCACGACACGATCGGCCAGCTCACGCTTGACTCCGAGGGGCGTTTGGCAGGATGCTGCACCACCAGCGGAATGGCCTTCAAGATGCACGGTCGCGTGGGCGATTCACCCATAATTGGTGCCGGATTGTACGTCGACGGCGAGGTCGGAGCCGCCACCGCCACCGGTCACGGCGAAGAAGTCATTCGCACGGTAGGCTCCTTTCGGGTGGTTGCGGCGATGAAGGCGGGTAAAAGTCCGCAGCGGGCCTGCGAAGACGCGGTGCGCGAAATTCATCGGTTTTTTGTGCGCCGGGGCAAGCCATGGGCCGACACCCAAATTGGCTTCATTGCGATGGATGTTCAGGGGCGCGTCGGCGGATTCGCGCTCAGGCCCGGATTCAGCTACGCGGTGGCGACTAAGGATGGGGTGGAGGTGCTCCCCGGCCCGTTTATGATCGCTTAGAAAAAGTAAAATCCGGTATTACCCGAATTGCGGACGTCAATTGGTTCCGTTGGATTGGATAAAGTTCAATGAGATGTATAGAGTTCGTGGTATTTCTGTGCGGTCACATCTGAATTTAGGTGCCGTGATAACCATAAACGCGCTGCACCGCCGAGCCTTTTTGCCTTAGTGGGCTGGTGAAGCAGATCTTCAATGGCAGCGGCAAGTGCTGTGCTACTTCGTGTTGGAACCAGTATACCCGATTCTTCGTGCAGAATCAACTCCTCGGCTCCGCCGCTCCGCGTACTCACGACGGGTAGTCCGTACGCCATGGCTTCAATGATTGACTTGGCTAAACCTTCTGAAAGGGATGGTTGAACATAAATGCTCGCAGCTGTTAGGTAGGGTCGTACGTCATCGACGTGTCCTAAAAAGTGTATTCGGTCAGCATTTCGGAACTGTTTGGCGGATCGTTGCAATGAATTGAGCTCTGTTCCCGCTCCTAAAAATACAAAATGGACGTCGTGATGGCTGCTCAAGGTGCCGGCGGCCTCTACCAGATAACGGTTGCCTTTGACCGGGTCGAAGCGCCCAATGGTGAGTACGATTTTAGATTCGTCCGTTGTAGTAAATGGCCAAAGTGCCGAGGAATTTGCTGGGAACCATTCAAGTCGAATTCCCTTGTGAATGGTGTGGAGTTTGTGCGCGGGAACAACCCGCTGGGCAAGAATTCCCTTTCGAACATATTCGCTCACACAGACGATGCCCGTCACCCGAGGATGGAAGTACCCCCAATACTGCGGCAGCTCGTGCCAATATGGACCTTTTGCTCCGCGGTAGGTAAAGATTTTAATCTTCAATCCTTTGGTAGCCCGCAATCCCGCAAAAAGTGCCGTCGAATTAAAAAGCTGAACTAGTTCAAAACCATGAGAAATTATGAGCTCGCGCATTCGTGCAACCTCTTTAGGGTCATTCTTTTTGGTGGGATGTCCGTCCAAAACTAAAATGCCATGTTTTTGAAATTCTGACGCTAATGGAGAATTGGCTACGGTAAGCACAGTAATGTCGTGCCCATGGTGAGCAAGTCCAATGAGGATTTCAGCCTCTGAGCGGTGCCTCACCGCATTTTCGTATCGGCTGACTACAAGAATTTTCATGACTAGAATTTACGAAACTCGCGTAATGTCGCAGACCAGGCTCGCTTGGGCTGGTTGTCTGCGTCGATTAGGCTCCAGGTGATCGTGTCGTCAATGTCGTTGAGTTGCCAAATAAGGGTTCCGCTGCAGAACGGACGGGCGCGGCGCTGGGCCCTTAATGTGCGGCGAACGACCTTGGCTTGCCATCGCTGTGAGGCGTCGGCGAGCGCGTCGGTGGAGCCACCTCGCCAGTTTTGCTCTTGGTCTAGGTAGCGTTCTAGTAGGCCGAGGCCTTTGTAGCTGAGCATGTAGGATGCGGGTTCAGCGGTCCACCGGGCGCGGACCGAGGGTCCGGGCAGCGACGGAACGCCCCACTCACTGACTAAGGGTGCAACGCGTTCGGCGAGGACCGAAGTGGGCTGCTCGCCGTGCCAGACGCGCCAGTCGTGGTTGTCTCCGCGCGTAAAGTCTTCGGGGCGGCCCCAGTTGCTGACGGGCGACGAGGCTAGGTAGGCCCGACCAGGTGCGTTCGCTGCGACTACCGACGGAAGCAGTTCGTCAAAAATCCAATGGTCATTGGCCCAAAGTTGGGCGGAGTCTGCGGGCGACATTCCGTAGGTTTTTTGCCAGCCCCAGGCGCGCCAGGCCACGTCGATTTCGTTGTTTCCGCAAAAAAGGACGACACTGGGGTGCTCGGCCATGCGCCGCACTTGGTACTCGGCCTC
>JABMNC010000093.1 GCA_013205365.1 Cryomorphaceae bacterium
ATTCCCGCAAGCAAGCCCCGGTGGTTCAGGCGCACCACCACATCAAGTCCCAGCTCGGCAAAAACGCGGTGATAGATCGCCACCAGTTCTACCTCATGCCAAAGGCTCGAGCTACCAACCACGTCGGCGTCGCACTGATAAAACTCGCGAAACCTGCCTTTTTGCGGATTGTCAGCGCGCCAGACCGGCTGTATCTGGTAGCGGCGAAAGGGCATGGCAAGTTGCCCCGCATTCTGGGCAACAAAGCGCGCAAAGGGAACCGTAAGGTCGTAGCGCAAGGCCTTGTCTGCCAATTCCGAAGCCTTGGGCTGGGTTGGGTCAGCGACCGACTTCATGAAATCGCCCGAGCGCAAAATCTTAAAAATCAAACGATCTCCCTCGTCTCCGTACTTGCCCATAAGGGTTTCCAGATTTTCAAACGACGGAGTTTCTAGGGGAGCGTAGCCATAACGCTCAAAAACAGCCTGCAGCACCGACAGCACATGGCGCCGCCGCATCACGTCAGCAGCGGCAAAATCACGGGTTCCTTTTGCGGGACGTACTTGGCTCACTTCACAAGTTTTTTGTACTTGAACTTCTTAGGCTCCAGACCTCCGCCTAAACGTTTTTTCTTGTTCTCCTCGTAGTCGCTAAAGGAACCCTCAAAGTAGTAGGCTTCCGAATCGCCTTCAAAGGCTAAAATATGGGTACAGACGCGGTCAAGAAACCAACGGTCGTGCGAAATAATCACGGCACAACCCGCGAAATTATCAAGACCTTCCTCGAGCGCTCTTAGCGTGTTGATGTCTAAATCGTTGGTCGGTTCGTCCAAAAGAAGCACGTTACCACCTTCTTTTAATGCCATTGCAAGGTGCAGGCGGTTGCGCTCCCCTCCCGACAGAATTCCGACTTTTTTGGATTGGTCGGCTCCACTAAAATTGAATCGCGACAAGTAGGACCTTGAATTAACCAGCTGTCCGCCCAGTTCAAACTGCTCTTGGCCGTCGGCCACAATCTCAAAAATAGACTTCTCTGCATGCAGTTTGGAGTGCGTCTGGTCGACGTAGCTAATTTTAACCGTTTCGCCCAACTTAAACTCCCCACCGTCGGGCTTCAGCTGGTCCATGACCATCTTAAAAATGGTCGTTTTACCTGCGCCATTGGGGCCAATTATGCCAACAATTCCTGCAGGAGGCAAATTAAAATTCAAGTCCTCGTAGAGAAGCTTGTCTCCAAAAGCCTTTTTAACATGCATTGCATCAATAACATGAGTTCCGAGTCGCGGGCCGTTGGGAATGTAGATCTCAAGGCGCTGCTCCTTGTCTTTCGACTCCTCACTCATCAGCTTGTCGTAGTTGCTGAGTCGAGCCTTGCTCTTGGCTTGACGCCCTTTGGGATTCATGCGGACCCACTCCAATTCACGCTCCAAGGACTTGCGGCGCTTGCTAACCTGCTTCTCCTCCTGAATCATCCGCTTGGTCTTTTGGTCGAGCCAGCTCGAGTAGTTCCCCTTCCATGGAATTCCCTCGCCCCGATCGAGCTCGAGAATCCATTCGGCCACATTATCAAGAAAGTAGCGGTCGTGCGTTACGGCAATAACAGTACCCTGGTACTGCTGCAAGTGATGCTCTAGCCAGAGAATAGACTCCGCGTCAAGGTGGTTGGTGGGCTCGTCCAGCAGGAGAATATCGGGATTCTGAAGCAGCAAGCGGCACAGGGCTACTCGGCGTCGCTCTCCACCCGAAAGCACCGAAATTGGGGTATCGCCGTCGGGCACTTGGAGCGCATCCATGGCTCGAGCCAAAACTTGATCCAGCTCCCAGGCATTGCTGGCGTCAATCTTATCTTGAAGCAAAGACTGTCGGGCCATAAGCTTGTCCATAACCTCCGGATTTTCATAAACCTCAGGCAGCCCAAACTGGTCATTAATTGAATTGTACTCTTCAAGCACCGCAACGGTCTCGGCCATGCCTTCTTTTACCAGATCGATCACGGTCTTGGTCTCGTCGAGTTGGGGCTCCTGTTCCAGAAAGCCAATGGAGTAGCCTGGCGAATACACCACGTCTCCCTGATAACTTTTTTCTAAACCCGCAATAATCTTTAAGAGCGTTGACTTACCCGAACCATTGAGGCCGATAATACCAATTTTAGCCCCGTAGTAAAAGCCTAAGTAAATGTCTTTTAGGATTGCCTTATTGTTGTTCGGAAGGATTTTACTTACCCCCGACATTGAGAAAATTACTTTTTTATCGTCTGCCATGATTTAATGCTAATAGAAGGCAAATATCGGGAATTTCCCTGCCAAGCGAGGCACGAATGTTGTACGTTTAGGGCCTGTGCGGAATTTTCTCCTTGTCCTGCTTTCCCTACTGACGCTGCATGCCACTTTGGCGCAGCAACAAGTTGTTTTTGAAGGCTTCGTTTCTGAAGAAAAAACCACGGAAAGAATTCCAGACGTCGTCATTGTAAACTCCCGGTCTGAGGAACGGATTATGACCGACCGCTCGGGTCGCTTTCGCATCGAAGCTCGAGCCAACGACACCTTGGTATTCAGCCGGCCAGGCTATGGCTACCGCTACCAAGCGGCTCGCAATGCAGACTCCGTGTGGGTTACCCTGCCGCCGCGCAACTTCTTGCTCGAAGAAGTGCCCGTAACAGCATACAAGCTTACCAGCAATTTGCCTCGAGATATCGATCTTAAAGAACCCGACCGACCCAGCGGAAGCGCCATCAAAATTCCGCAAGCTAAGACGCCTACCCTCGCAAATCCTGTTGACTTTTTGTACGACCAATTTGGCAACCGTCCGCGCCAAATGCGCGAGCTCACCCTACTCTTGTCATCCGATCAATACCGCAACCAGCTCTCAGAGAGCCGAAATCGGAATGCGCTTTTTGAGCTTACCGGACTTACCGAAGCCCGCATTGAAGAAGTTCTGCTCTTTTGCCGCTACAATCAAAGTACCATTAGGTCGGCCACCGACTTCGAACTCTTGGTCAGCCTAATTCAGTGCCACCAGGAGTTTGAGGAGCGCCAGAGCAGCACTTTGCCCTAGTGTTTAACGGCTGTAGTTGGGCGATTCTCCCGTAATGGTCACGTCATGCGGATGGCTCTCGGCTACCCCGGCAGCGGTGATGCGAACAAACTTAGCGTCGCGCTGAAGGGACTCAATGTCTTTGGCTCCGCAATACCCCATGCCGGCGCGCAGGCCGCCCACAAACTGGTACATTACTTCACCGACGTTTCCTTTATAGGGAACGCGTCCTACGATTCCTTCGGGTACTAATTTTTTAACGTCGTCCTCCACATCCTGAAAGTACCGGTCCTTGGAACCCGCCTGCATTGCCTCCAGCGAGCCCATGCCCCGGTAGCTTTTGTAGCGGCGTCCGTCTAAAATAATAGTGTCGCCCGGAGCTTCTTCGGTGCCTGCAAACATGGAACCCAGCATCACGCTGTCGGCACCGGCAGCAATTGCCTTTACAATGTCTCCCGTGTAGCGAATTCCTCCGTCTGCAATCACCGGAACCCCTGAACCTTTAAGGGCCTGAGCAACCGCCATTACTGCGCTGAGCTGGGGAACGCCGACCCCTGCAATAATGCGCGTAGTGCAAATGGATCCTGGACCAATTCCCACCTTAACCGCGTCTGCACCTGCCTTAACCAAATACTTAGCAGCCTCTGCGGTGGCAATGTTTCCGACCACGACATCAAGATGCGGAAAAGCCTTCTTAATGGCCTGCAGCGTGTCAACCACCCCCCGGGTGTGCCCATGGGCCGTATCCACAACAATCGCATCGACGTTAGCAGCCACGAGTTCCGCGACCCGGTCCAGCACGTCGGGAGTAACCCCAACCGCCGCCGCAACCCGGAGGCGACCAAAGGTGTCTATGTTGCTGAAGGGCTTGGTCCGCTTCTTATTAATGTCGCGGTAGGTAATCAAGCCGAGCAGGGTACCGTCTGCCCTAACCACCGGAAGCTTCTCAATTTTACTGCGCTGAAGTATCACCTCGGCCTGCTCCATGGTAGTGCTGTCGGCTGCGGTGATCAAACCCTCAGAGGTCATCACTTCACTCACCCCCTTAAGATCGTCGTGCTCAAAGCGCAGGTCGCGGTTCGTGATAATTCCAATCAGTCTTTTTTCGGAATCAACCACAGGAATGCCCCCAATTCGGTACTCCGACATCAGTCTTTTGGCTTCGCCAATGGTCGCGCCCGTGGTGAGAGTCACCGGGTCTAAAATCATTCCGGACTCTGCCCTCTTCACCTTGCGGACTTCCATAGCCTGCCGCTCTGCCGTCAAATTTTTATGCAAGACCCCCATTCCACCTTCTTGGGCCATTGCGATTGCCATACCGGCCTCGGTAACGGTGTCCATTGCAGAAGAAACCACAGGTACCTTAAGCTCAATGTTTCGACTAAAACGGGATTCAAGACGCACCTCACGCGGGAGCACTTCTGAAAAAGCGGGTACAAGAAGTACGTCGTCGTAGGTGAGGTATTCCCCGAGGACTTTATTGGTGAAATCAGCCATAGCAACTTTAGATTAAGTTGCAAGCAAAACTACAAAAGTCCGCCCCTAGAAAAGAGACGGACTTTAAGTAAGTTTTAAGGCAGTAATTAATACAGCAAATTGAGTGTGCCGATGCGCTCTACGCGCTCTCCCTCAATGCTGCGGTACATCAACTTGAACGTGTACACTCCCTGGGGAGCAAAGCTGCCGTTAAGCTTGCCGTCCCAACCCTTGAGTTCGTTGGACGTTTCAAAAACACGCTGGCCCCAACGATCAAAAACCTCTAAACTGTAGCTGCCTGGGCTCACATAAATCTGAGCAGGCCTCCAAACGCGGTTGGCCGCCACGTCTGATTTAGGATTAAAGCTATTGGGTATAAAGATGCGGGGCTTGAACTCTGCCATGGCCGTCGTAGACGTAGAGCGGAATATAGAGCCGTCGGCATCCCTAAAGGCCAGTGGATTCACTCCCTCCACCGCCACAACGCGGTAGGCAATCAAGCCACTGTAGTCGCCCAAGGGGCGCGTGTTGTCCTGAAACAAGGTGTCTGCGGTGGATCCAACCAACTGAAATCCTCCTGTCGGCTGCACCGCCCGGTAAATATCGTACCGATCAGTGCCACCCATGAAGTCTGCATAGGGGTTCCAGGTCAGAATGTTGGTCAAATTATCCTGCTCGTCAACCTCCAAAACCATGGTGCGGCCAATGTTGGATGCCGTATCGATATTACCGCAGCTGTCGGTGGCAACCACGCGGTAGGCATATCGATGGTCCTTGGGGTTAGCGGTGAAATCCTTGAAGCGGAACTCCCATGGGCCGGTAATGGGCTTGGGAAGCAAGCCCAGCGACTTGAATGGAGCGCCAAGTTCGTCGGCGCGCTGCACGTCAAAGTGGACAATGTCGGCATCTCGGTCAATGAAGCAAACCAACTCTACGCCGTCGTCTTCGCGCACGCTGGCTTTGGCCAAATAAAGGAGCCTTGAACGCTGAACCGCAAGCGAGGTTATGCACACCTTGTTGGAGGAACTGGTCTTCGTAGCCGCAGTATCGACCGCGCGAACATACCAGCAGTAGGTCGTGCCGCTGCTGAGGTTGCGCATACTGAAGGTTGAATCGTTCGGACCCTTGATTCCCACGAGGGTCTTGGTAGTAACGCCACCGGTAGGCGTCTCCTCCATCCACAGTTCATACTGCTTCACCCCTGCAGGTCCCCATCCGCGGTAGGTATTCCAACGCAGGCGCATAACGCCCTCGCAGGGGTCCATGTTTTCGGTGAGCACCATGTTGTTGGCCGCAGTCACAAGAAGGTCAGAACTGAGATTACCGCAGGAATCCGCAGAGATAATCTTATAATGGTCCTTGACGCTCTCAATGGAGCCCGGAATCATATAAGGCATTGTGGTGCCGGGCTTAATGGTGTCAATGGGGGACCATGTTCCGCTAGTCAATTTGAGCAGGTAGTAGTCAACGATGTCGTTGCTGGCGCCTGGGGTCCATGCAATAACAACCTGGCCGTTGACCACAGAGACGCTGTCTATTACTAGAACATCAGTATTTACCTGATCAGAGAAAAAATCACTTTTGTTGCTACTGGCACAGCCAGTATTGGTGCGGATTTGGTACTCCAAATTCTGGCCGCAAACATTCACAGTGTCGCGGTAGGTTAGTGCACTGGTAGTATCGATTAACTGCCAAGCAGTGGTTGGAGCGATACCTCGACGCCAAACCTCGTAGGCTTGACTGTACCCCGACCAGGAACCGTTCCAAGTCAGCTCCGCCACGTAGGAATTGGTCGCGGGTAGGGAATTAAGGCTAAGACCTATGGTTTGCAGCGTATCGCTGGGTATGCTCAAAAAGTCGCAGCCGCCCTTGGATCGTATATAGTAGTAGTTTGCACCTACCGCAGGAGAGGCATGGGTATACCCAAGCGTTGCGTAGTTGAATACCGTATCAAGTACCGTGAATGGTGCCGTCGGATTCGCGGAATGGTAAATTACATAGGAGTCAAAGTTCATTCCGGTATCCGCAGGGAAACCCCAGTTAATACTTACCGTACCGTTCGCATTCACCGAGGCGCAGGCATTGGTCATGTCGGGGGGCAC
>JABMNC010000094.1 GCA_013205365.1 Cryomorphaceae bacterium
AACTAAGGCATCCTGCAGGGCGCATTCTTGCGGATTTTTGCATTCTGCGCAGGGCTGATAAAACCGGTGGGACGCGCAGGGCAATAGGGCAATAGGGCCTTCAACGATCCGAAGGATCTCGGCCAGAGAGACCTCATGGGAGGCTCGCGACAGTTGGTAGCCACCGAGCCGCCCAGGCTCCGAGTGAAGCAGGCCTGACTCTCGAAGCTCGCGAAGAATTTGCTCCAAAAAGCGCCGTGGACTGCCGCAGGCTTCGGCCAAACGCACCGAAGAAAAACGCTTAGCCGGCGAGCGCGCCATAAGCAGCAACGCATGCAGGGCATAAACGCTCTTGCGGTTTAGCATCCGTAGATGCGGTTAAGTACCATAGCCAGTCGGACTCCAGCCTGAACGAGTCGCTCCTCAAGGCGACTGTAGTTCTCGTACCCGTAGCTGTAGCTCAAGTTTTCAAGGTCGGCGGGAGGGTAGATCCCGGCCATGCGCAGTACCTTGGATTCGTTGGCCCAATCCAGGTAGCTGCCCGATTGATGCTGCTTCACGCGGTCTTGTGGGGTCGTGCGTAATAGGTGTTGGCTGTATTCGGTGTACGAAAGCTGGGTGCCGTCAATCAGGTCGCTGTCCCAAATGCGGTGAAGGTTGCTGCTCTTGCCAAAGTACTTGATTTTAAAGTCGTTACCTCCCTTGTCGTCGCCTCGTCCCACGTGCAGGGGTTGGTGCAGGTCGCCCAAAAGGTGCACTAAAATTTTAATGGCATTGGCTTCGCCGCCGTGCTTGAACTTTTTGGTCTCGAGCTCTCGGGTAATTTCGTCCAGTTTAACTAGAATATCGCCCTGGCTTGGGCTGCCCGCCTCGGCATAGGATTGGTGGTCTCCAATAGTGCAGTAGTGCCAGGGATCCCAATGGTCGTAGGTCTTGTCGGACTTCACTTCGTCCATCCAGGTCGAGCACATGGCGAGGCTTTCGCCCTGTAAAATCGCAGCGATTTTTTTCTCGGTGCAGGGTTTGAGTTGGGAGGTGGCAATTTCTCCGACAATCCGGTGGCCTGTTTGGCCCCAGCCAAAAGAAGGCAAACTCGAGACCAGGACGAGAGAAACGATCCAAAATGTTTTTAAACGCATACTCAAAGGTAGTACGCCAAGGGCGCAGGCCCTACTTTTGTGGTTCATGCAAGGCTCTGAATTTTTTATGCATCCCACTGCCGTAGTAGACGACGGCGCAGTCGTTGGCGCGGGCTGCAAAATTTGGCATTTTAGCCACGTCAGCTCAGGGTCTGTGCTCGGAGCGGGCTGCAATCTTGGGCAAAATGTTATGGTTGCTCCGGGCGTGATTTTGGGCCGCAACGTGAAGGTTCAAAACAACGTCAGTATTTATAACGGAGTTACCTGCGAAGACGACGTTTTTTTAGGTCCTAGTGCGGTCTTTACCAACGTGACCAATCCAAGGTCCGCAATAAACCGAAGAGACCAGTTCACTACAACTAGGGTTGGTCGTGGTGCAACTATTGGTGCAAACGCCACGATAGTCTGCGGGCACGATATTGGTCCCTTTGCATTCATTGGAGCGGGAGCGGTGGTGACCAAGCACGTTCCGGCCTATGCTTTGGTTGTTGGTAACCCTTCGCGCCAGATTGGATGGATGAGTGAGTGCGGCCATCGGCTGGAGTTTGATGACTTAGGCCAGGCAGAATGCCCTGAAAGCAGAGAACGCTATGAACTTCGAGATAAGTTCGTAGTTAAGGTGATATAATAAAAGCTCATTAAGCATGAATTACCCAATCGAAGCCCATCAAAGCGAGGAACTTGACCTAATACGAGCCTCGGCTGCAGAATTTGCCGCTCAACACATTGCCCCCCACGTTATGGAATGGGACGAGGCCCAGATCTTCCCCAAAGAGCTTTTTCACGAAATGGGCCGACTGGGATTTCTGGGCGTGCTCGTCAGTACGGAATACGGCGGTGCCGGCATGGGCTATGCGGAGTACATTACTATTGTTGACGAAATTTCTCAGGTCTGCGGCAGCATAGGCTTGAGCGTTGCGGCCCACAATTCCCTGTGCACCCAGCACATTAATCAATTCGGAACCCAGGAGCAAAAGCGACGCTGGCTTCCTAAGCTAGCGAGCGGTCAATGGATTGGCGCGTGGGGACTTACCGAGACCGGCACAGGAAGCGACGCCGGAGGCATGCACACTACCGCGGTTCGCGACGGAGATGGATGGAGAATAAACGGCAGCAAGAACTTCATTACCCATGCCATCAGCGGCGACGTGGCGGTGGTTGTGGTCCGCACCGGAGAGAAGGGAGACAGTCACGGCATGTCGGCCTTTGTGGTCGAGAAGGGCAGTCCTGGTTTTGAGGGCGGACGCAAGGAGAATAAGCTAGGTATGCGCGCCAGCGAAACAGCCGGTTTGTTTTTTGACAATTGCTATGTCTCCAACGACAACCTGCTCGGCAAGGTCGGTGAAGGCTTTATTCAGTCGATGAAAATTCTAGACGGCGGACGCATTTCTATTGCCGCACTAAGTGTTGGCATTGCCAAAGGGGCGCAAAAGGCCGCTCTGCGCTACAGCCGCGAGCGCGAGCAATTTGGTCAGCCCATTGGAGACTTTCAGGGCATTGCCTTTAAGCTTGCAGAAATGGGAACCAAGATTTATGCCTCAGAACTCATGACGCGGCATGCCGGTTCCTTAAAAGACCAAGGGCTTAAGGTTACTAGAGAGTCCGCCATGGCCAAGCTCTTCGCCAGCGAGACTGCTGTTGAGGTGGCTACAGACGGTGTTCAAATTCATGGAGGCTATGGCTACACCAAGGATTACCCAGCCGAGAAGTATTTTAGGGATTCGAAGCTTTGCACCATTGGTGAAGGCACGTCAGAAATTCAGAAACTCGTTATTTCGCGGGATTTCAAGAAGGCCTAATTCACAAACTCAATAGCAATCGCCTTTGGCGCGACCTTAGGCCTCGGCATCGGCGGTGCTTGGAGCGAAGGGGGTAATTGTGGTTTCTTTGTAGTATATGAGTCGATTGATATGTTTTTTGGCCGCTGCTGCGCTGCTTGTTCTTAGTTCCGTCCAGCTGCAGGCGACCCACGCTTACGGGGGTGAAATAACCTGGAAGTGCTT
>JABMNC010000095.1 GCA_013205365.1 Cryomorphaceae bacterium
ACATCCAAAAGCCTGGCCATCTCCTTGGCAATGGGGTCCTTTAAAGCATCTGCATCTTGCACCACATTCTGAAGGGTGCGCAGAACTCGCTCCTTCATCTCATGCGCCGCCTTGTTGGTGAAGGTGAGTCCCAGTATGCGCCTAAAAACCTTGGGGTCGTCGGGCTGCGACAAGGCCGCTGACCCGTACTCCACCGCCAACCTAAAGGTCTTACCCGCTCCTGCTGAGGCGCTGTAGACCGCAATCCGGGCGGAATCCGAAATAGTACCTGGCATCGATGCTAAAGTTAAGTCCGGGTCCCAACCCTCGGCCCTATTTTTGTACTACCAATTAGACAAACTACGTTTTAAACGCTTTACCCCAAACATTATGTTTACCCTACCCAATCTTCCCTACGCCTACAGCGCGCTGGAGCCGCATATCGATGCCATGACCATGGAAATTCACCACGGTAAGCACCACCAGGCCTACGTCAACAACCTCAACGCCGCCGTCGAAGGCAGCCCAATGGCCGGTAAGTCCCTCGAAGAGCTTATGAAGGAGCACAGCGACGTGCCTGCCGTGCGCAACAACGGCGGAGGCCACTTCAACCACAGCCTTTTTTGGACGGTCATGAGCCCAAACGGTGGCGGACTGCCGACCGGGGAACTTGCCAAGGACCTCGACGCCACCTTCCAAAGCTTCGACGCCTTCAAAGAGGCCTTCGCCAAGGCCGCCGCAACTCGCTTTGGTTCGGGTTGGGCTTGGCTTTGCGTCAATAGCGCGGGCAAACTCGAAATCTGCTCTACGGCCAACCAAGACAATCCCCTTATGCCTAGCGTAGGATGCGGCGGAACTCCCATCCTCGGCCTCGACGTCTGGGAACACGCCTACTACCTAAAGTACCAAAACCGTCGCCCCGACTACGTCAACGCATTCTTCAACGCCATCCATTGGGGTGAAGTAGCGTCGCGCTACGCTGCTGCGAAGAAGTAGCAGTTTGCCGCAACCCGCCTAATGGCGTATAAAAAAAGCCCGAATTCGGGCTTTTTTTAGTTTAATTCCAAGGACTTCTCGGTCAGCTCACCCCAGCTTCGCCACTTGATCCAGTCGCCCAAATTCACGTAGGTTCCGCGGCCGTCGGCAAATTGCGACTCCGCGGGGTAGTGCCGGTGGCCAAAAATCCAATAGTCCGCAGGGCAGGCCGCATGGGCTTGCTCAGCCCAGAGGTAGATTGCCTCTTTGCGGACGTCGCTCATCGCATAGTCCCCCTGCCCGGTGCGGGCACGGCTTCCGCGCGAAAGCCAAGATGCCAGACCGATTCCAAGGTCGGGATGCAGCAATCGAAAAAGAGTTTGAAAGGGTTGAAACGTAAACAGCCGCTTCAAAAGCTTGTAGCCATTGTCGCCCGGACCAAGGCCATCTCCATGGCCTACTACCAAGTGTCGACCGCCCCAAACATGGCGAACGGGTTCGTGAAACACCTGAATACCAAGCTCTTTAGTAAAATAGTCACGCATCCAAAGATCGTGGTTGCCTGTGAACATATAAATAGGGATGCCCTCGTCGGACCACTGCGCCAGCCGGCCCTGAATGCGGGCAAAGCCCTTGGGAATGGCATGCTGGTATTCAAACCAAAAGTCAAAAACGTCGCCAACCAGGTATAGCGCAGCAGCGCGGGGCTTCACCGAATCCATCCAGGCCACAAAGGCGCGTTCGCGCTCTGCGCTGGACGCAGCATTGGGCGCGCCCAAGTGCAGATCACTCGCAAAAAAAACTGATTTGCCCTCCGGAAGGTCAAATTCCGCCTGTACCCTTGCCACCATGAGGCAAACCTAGGGCAAAATTTCGCGACGTACCTTTAAAACGTACTATGAGTAATACTATGCTAGAATCGCTTAGCCAATACCATCCGGTACTGCTTGCCTTAATGGCGACCACATTCACCTGGCTGGTAACTGCCTCGGGGGCCGCCTTGGTCTTTTTGTTTAAAGAAATTCCGCGCCGAGTACTCGACGGAATGCTCGGATTCACGGGCGGAGTCATGATTGCCGCAAGCTACTGGAGCCTGCTCGCCCCATCCATCGAAATGTCGGAGGCTCAGGGCTACATTCCTTGGGTGCCGCCGGTACTGGGATTCCTTGCTGGGTCCCTGTTCCTGTTTGGCCTTGACAAACTGATCCCCCACCTGCACATCAACTTTGGCCCCTCTGAAGTCGAAGGCGTTAAAACCGACTGGAAGCCTACGACCCTGCTGGTGCTGGCCATCACCCTGCACAACATTCCCGAAGGCCTGGCCGTGGGTGTCGCCTTTGGTGCCTACGCAGCAGGAATTGACGGAGCCTCCCTCGGTGCGGCCGTTGCCCTCGCCATTGGAATTGGTCTTCAAAACTTCCCTGAAGGGGTTGCGGTGGCCTTCCCACTACGCCGCCAGGGCGTGTCGCGCTTTCGCAGTTTTTGGTACGGACAACTCTCTGCCATCGTCGAACCCATCGCCGGAGTGATTGGCGCTGTTGCCGTGCTCTACATGCAGCCTGTGCTGCCCTTCGCCCTTGCCTTTGCGGCCGGAGCGATGATTTATGTAGTCGTTGAAGAAGTAATTCCCGAAACCCAGCGCGACAAGTACACCGACATTGCCACCCTCGGATTCATCGCGGGCTTTGCCGTCATGATGTCCCTGGACGTAGCCCTGGGCTAAGCTTGGGCTAAGCCCCAACCGAGGCCTTAAAGGCCCAATGCCTTGAGAACGTCGTTGCCGTTGGCCAAAATAATAAGCGAAAGCAGCAAAAAGAACCCAATCATTTGGGCAACCTCCATTACCCGGGTGCTCGGAGCGCGCCCCGTTACCCACTCTATAATGGCAAAAACCGCATGCCCTCCGTCCAAAGCCGGAATGGGTAAGGCGTTTAAAAAGGCAAGGGCAAGACTCAAAAAGGCGGTAAAGCCCCAGAAATGCTCCCAATCCCAAGTGCTGGGGTACTGCTTAAGGATGGTTAAAAATCCGCCTGCCTCTTTGTAGGCTCCCGTCTCGGGCTGAAAAATCAGCTTGATCTGTCTGGCGTACGAAGAAAGGGTCGATACCGCACGACTCCATCCGTAGGTAATAGCCTCAAAGCCGTCGTGCTCTTCGGTCTTCACTGGGAAGAAGGCCGCTAAATTATCTTGATAATAAACTCCCATTTTGCCTTCGTCGCTCACGCGCAGGGGCAAATCAAGGCGCTGGCCGCCCCGATCCACGGTCACCGTAACCTCGGTTCCCGATAAATTGGGGATGCGCTCGAGGTACTCGTCAAAGTAGACCAGCTCCTCGCCGTTAAGGGCCACGAGGGCGTCGCCTTTTTGCATTCCGGACTTTTCAGCGGGGCTTCCTGGCGCAAACTCCTTAACGACGTAGGGAACTCGCGGAAACATCCAGGGAGCCTTCTCTGCAATGGCTTTAGCAATAAATTCTGAGGTTATGGGTAAATCCACCCGCTCGCCTTCGCGCAGCACGGTGAGGTTGGAGCCTGCATTCAAAAGCATTTCGACACTGACCTCGTCAAAGCGTGCGATTTCGCGACCGCCCACTGCCACCGGAACGTCTCCCGACTTGATGCCCATAATCTGAGCGACTTCGGTGGCCCAAATTCCGCCCTTGAGGTCGGCGGTATCGACATACTTCTCGCCGTAGTAGGAACCCATTCCTGCATAAATGATCACGGCAACCAAGAAGTTCACGGTAACTCCGCCCATGATAATGATGAGGCGCTGCCATGGCTTCTTGCTGCGGTATTCATAGGGTTTGGGCTCCTCCTTGAGCCCGTCGGTATCCATTGACTCGTCGACCATTCCGGCAATTTTGACGTAGCCTCCCAGGGGGAGCCAGCCAATGCCGACCTCGGTTCCGCGAATGTTGGTTTTAAATAGCGAAAACCAAGGATTAAAAAAAAGATAAAACTTCTCGACTCGAGTGCGAAAGGCAATTGCGGGAATAAAGTGGCCGAGTTCGTGAAGCACGACAAGCAGCGAAAGTCCAAGGATGAACTGCGAAATTTGAATAATCATAGCGGCAGCAAATGTACAACCAACGTGCCTGCCTTACTTTTAGAGCATGCGCATACACCAACTGGGAGACCAGGAATTTAGCTTCCCCGAGGGCCTCGGAGAATGGGACATTAAGCGGGTTTCTGGCCGAGAGTTCCTCATTCAAAAGGGATCGCTTGCCAAGACCGCCTTTTTAATGGCCTACAGTCCTGACGACAAGCGTTCCGAGTGGTGGATCGACGGAGACGTGCACGTGGTGCGCTCGGTTCGACCTATTGACCTGCTGCTCGACGAGTTAGGCATGACGGCAACCGCAGTCAAAGGGCCCGAGGTTCTTCTGGCTCCGATGCCAGGCTTGGTGCTTCGGGTTGATGCCACCGCAGGTTCCGCAGTAGAACAGGGCCAGACCCTGATCGTACTCGAAGCCATGAAGATGGAAAACAACCTCAAGAGCCCCTCTGCCGGGTCAATTGCCGAGGTCTATGTGCAGGCAGGGCAGGCCGTAGAGAAGGGTGCC
>JABMNC010000096.1 GCA_013205365.1 Cryomorphaceae bacterium
AGGGAAATCTCCCGCTGGATCTCCATAATAGCCTGCTGGCGACCATGCTTCACCTCTTGGGGAACGTCGTCTTCAAGGCCAAAAGCGTGCGTGTTCTCTTCGTGGCTGTAGGTGAATACGCCCAAGCGTTCGAAGCGTTGAACGCGCACCCACTCCGCAAGCTCTTCAAAGTCGGCCTCGGTTTCGCCGGGGTAACCCACAATCAGGGTCGTGCGTATGGCGATTCCTGGAACCTTCTCGCGCATCGCCTGGAGCAGGCGGTTGGTTTTGGCATGGGTGGTTCCGCGCCGCATGCTTTTAAGGACGCCGTCGGCAATATGCTGCAGAGGAATATCAATGTACCTGCAGACCTTGGGGTTCTCGCGGATTACGTCGAGCACGTCCTCGGGAAAGCCCGTAGGGAAGAGGTAGTGCAGGCGAATCCACTGGATTCCGTCCACTCCGCTGAGTGCGGTAACGAGCTCTGCGAGACGGCGTTCTCCATAAATATCCAAGCCATAATAGGTCAAGTCCTGGGCGATGAGGATTAGCTCGACCACGCCCTTTCCCGCAAGCTTCTCGGCCTCGGTAACCAGGTCCTCAATCGGGGTGGATCGGTGCTTGCCCCGCATCAGCGGAATCGCACAAAACGAGCAGGGACGGTCGCATCCTTCTGATATTTTGAGGTAGGCAAAATGCTGCGGAGTCGTGGTAAGGCGTTCTCCCACGAGTTCTTTTTTGTAGTCGGCACCGAGGGCTTTGAGCAGCAGGGGCAGGTCGCGCGTGCCAAAATACTGGTCCACATTGGGAATTTCGCGCTCGAGGTCTGGCTTATAGCGCTCGCTCAGGCATCCTGTGACAAATATTTTGTCAATAAGGCCTGCCTCTTTAGCACTTACGGCTTCGAGAATGGTATTAATCGACTCCTCTTTAGCATTCTCAATGAACCCGCAGGTGTTGATAACCACGATTCTCCCCTCTTGCTCGTGCACCACGTCCTTACCCGATGCCTTGAGCTGTCCCATGAGTACTTCGCTGTCGTACACGTTTTTGGAACAGCCTAGGGTGATTACGTTGATGCGATTTTTTGCCGCGGACTTGGTGCGCATATACTTGTATTAAAACTTTAAGTGCCTAACTGAAAGACCCTGATTCATAATTTCTTCAAGGGTTTCAATTCCGATGCTAATGTGGGTGCCAACATAGTCGGACGATACCTTGGCGTCGCTGTCGCTTGTCTTGACACCTTCAGGGGTCATTGGCTGGTCCGACACGAGAAGCAGTGCGCCTAGGTTGAGGCGGTTGTGAAAGCCGGCGGAGAACAGTGTGGCCGTCTCCATGTCGATGGCGAGGGCGCGGATAACGCGGAGGTATTCCTTGAATTCCTCGTCGTGCTCCCAAACCCTTCGGTTAGTGGTGTACACGGTGCCCGTCCAGTAGTCCAGGTTGCGGTTTCGAATTACGTGTGAGGTGGCGCGCTGCAGCATGAATGCAGGCAAGGAGGGCACTTCGGAAGGAAAGTAGGAGTCTGAGGCCCCTTCTCCGCGGATTGCGCCGATGGGAAGGATGAAGTCGCCCACCTTAGTTCGCTCGCGCAGTCCTCCGCATTTGCCCAAAAAAAGTATGGCCTTGGGCTGTACTTCGCTAAGTAAGTCGCAGACGGTTGCCGCATTGGGACTGCCCATTCCAAAATTGATGAGGGTCATGCCCTGGCCTTGGGCACTGGGCATACTCCGGTTGGCGTCTACAATGTGTCCGCCTGTCATGGCGACGAATCGGTGCAGGTATTCATTAAAATTGGTCAGCAGGATGTAGTCCGACATTTGCTCGACGGCCACCCCGGTGTAGCGGGGCAACCAATTGGTGGTGATTTCGGCTTTGGTCTTCATTGGGCTTTTTTCTTCAGGCATTATGGGTTAAGACTTAGCTCAAGAGGGCCTTGAGAAAGTTATTGGCATCAAACTCCTGCAGGTCGTCGACCCCCTCTCCTACTCCAATGTAGCGCAGGGGCACCCTAAGTTTTTCTGCGATGGCCAGCACCACTCCGCCACGGGCAGTTCCGTCCATTTTGGTCAAAATTAGGCCCGTTAATGGCGTGACCTTTGAGAATTCAAGAGCTTGATTCACTGCATTCTGACCTGTGGACGCGTCGAGCACCAGCCAGGTCTCATGGGGTGCACCCACCACGACTTTCTCCATTACTCTACGGATTTTGCCCAGCTCATTCATCAAATTGACCTTGTTATGAAGCCGCCCTGCGGTGTCCACGAGCACAACGCCTCCGCCGTTGCGGACTCCCGCCTCAACCGCTGCATAGGCAACGGCTGCAGGGTCGGTGTTCATGCCCTTCTCGATGAAGGTGGCTCCAGCCCGGTCGGCCCAAATTCTAAGTTGGTCTACTGCCGCAGCTCGGAAGGTGTCTGCTGCACCCAAAACAACCGAGTGGCCTTCGCTGCGGAACTTCTTGGCGAGTTTGCCTACCGTCGTGGTCTTGCCTACGCCGTTAACCCCAACTACCAGGACTACCATGGGCTGCCCTGAAGGAATATCCACCGGCTTGATTCCAGCCCATTGGGCAAACTGATCGGCCAATTCGTTTCGAATGAGCTCTTTTAGGTCCTCTTCGCCGACGTACTTGTCTTTGGCTACCCTAGCCTCCACCGCCTCTACCAGCCTGACGGATGTTTCGACCCCCACGTCGGCCGAAATCAACGCTTCTTCAAGGGCATCAAGCGTCGCGGCATCAACAACCGATTTGCCGCCAAACAATTTGCTGATTCCAGCAAAAAGGGCTTCCTTGGTTTTAGCGAGTCCAAACAATGACATACGTTAAGATATAAAAAAACCGCTCGTTGAGCGGTTTATATTTGGGTCTAGGATGAGACACTAAGCCTTAAAAAAATTAGGCACATCGTCTTTAACCATAATCTTCTCTTCAAAGCCGTAGCTACCGCTAGAGGTTTTGACGACCTTAATGGCTCGTGCGTAGGTAATACCACCGGCCTTCTTGAGGGTTGCAACTACTTTCTTTGCCATTTCGTTTACTTAATTTCTTTGTGAACAGTCATGCGCTTTAGTACGGGATTAAATTTCTTAATCTCCATGCGGTCGGGCGTGTTTTTCTTATTCTTGGTAGTGATGTAGCGTGACGTTCCTGCCATGCCTGACTCTTTGTGCTCAGTGCACTCGAGAATCACCTGTACGCGGTTGCCTTTTTTTGCCATGATTCTTTAGGATTAAAGCGATACGTTTCCGTTAACGCGGGCTTCGGCCAAAACGGCTTCAATACCCTTCTTGTTTATGGTCTTAAGAGCAGCAGCTGAGATGCGTAGGGTGACCCACTTATCTTCTGCAGCGATGTAAAACTTTTTGCGCATCAAATTGACATTGAAGGTGCGCTTATTTTTTTTGTTAGAGAACGACACATGGTTACCAACCATGGCCTTCTTACCGGTAATCTCGCAAACTCGTGACATAATCGCGCAGTGTTAATCTTTTTACCGTTCTGCAACGGGAGTGCAAATGTACAGCGGATTTATCAATGTATCTAAGGTGAGTCGGCTAAAAATCCCCTTAATCTACTTAAAACCTCCAAAACGGATTTGCGAACACTGCGTTCTCTATGGTCTCCCATTTGAAAACGCGCAGCCCAATCTACTCCTGGCCCACTCACTGCAAGCCACACGGTGCCCAAGGGCTTAGCGGCAGAACCTCCGTCGGGACCCATAATTCCGCTGCTGGCAAGACCCCAATCGGCGTTGAGGCGCTGGCGAGCTCCGCGAGCCATTGCGCGTACCACGGGATCACTGACCGCGCCGTGCTGAGCAAGGTCCGCCTCAGGCACACCAAGAAGCTGAATTTTAGCCTCATTGGCGTAGGCTACTATTCCACCCTGAACATACTGCGACGACCCCGGGATCCGCGTGAGTAGGGCTGCGATGGACCCTCCTGTGCAGCTCTCTGCCGTGGCAACCGTTTGCCCGCAAGCCTTGAGCAGTTCGCCCACCACCTCTTCGATGCTTAAAATGTTCTCGGCAAAAATATCCCGACCAAGCAGGGTACGCAGGCTGGCCGAAGCATGATCGAGCAGCAAGTGGGCAGCGTGATCGCTGGCTGTGCGGGCGGTCAGGCGCAGCTTAACAATTCCAGGCGAAGGCAAATAGGCCAAGCTGAGGCCCTTGGCGAGACTCGATTCCCAATCGACCATGCGCTCGGCAAGTTCCGACTCCGGAATACCCTGCACCATAAAAAACCGGTGCTCAATGTGGGCATCCGACTCGGCCCTGATGCGCGGCAAAACGTGGGTTTCCATGATGTGCTTCATCTCAAAAGGGACACCCGGAATACTCACAAATCGCTGGCCTTTGCGCTCAAACAGCATACCTGGGGCTGTTCCCACGGCGTTCGGCAGCCACTCACAAACGTCGGGGACCTCGGCCTGCTCTCGGTTTAAGGCACCCGGAACACGGCCCATTCGGGCAAACAAAGCTTCAATATGGCTGTAGATTTCAGGATGATAAACTAGTCGTCCCCCGAAGAAGTCGTTTAAAATGCCCTTAGTCAAGTCGTCTTTGGTCGGACCAAGCCCGCCCGTGATGATGACCCACTGGGTATCGGCCATGACGGCATTCAGTGCAGCAAGCACGTCGTCCACTCGGTCGGCCACCACGGTCTTGCGGCGCAGGGTAACCCCTAATTCCGACAAACGCTCTCCAATCCAGGCAGAATTCGAGTCGATAGTTTGACCCAGAAGAAGCTCGGTTCCGATTGCAATTACCTCAGCCTGCACGCTTTACTGAAGGCGTTATGCTGCAGCCGATGTTCTTGGTTTGCGCCACCGGCACCGGTTGCCGGCCTACCATGGCAATCATGGCATCCTTGAGCCAGGTTTTTTTAACTTTTTTGGCGGAATCCACGTTGTCGTCAATAGCCCCTAGGTAAACCAAGGTCTGGGTCGCGTCAAACAAAAAGACGTGGGGAGTCGTTCGTGCGCCGAAGGCGTCGGCAAGCTTGTGGTCTTGGTCAAGTAGGTAAAGCGCTTGGTACTTGTACTTTTTGGCGCGAGCACGCATCTCCTCAATCGACTCACCCTGAGCTCGCTTGGCCTCGTTGGAATTGACCAAGGCTATTCCCACCTTGAGCTTGCCTGCCAGCGCTACGATTTCTCGGTACCTCCCCTCCCATCCTTCGGACTTGGGACCGTTTCCCACGGCAAAAGGACAGGTATTGCTCGTGAAAATCACCAGAAGGCCCTGCTCGGTAGCCACGCTGCCAAGGGCAATAGAGGCGTCGTCATCTCGGGTCGCGTTGGCCAGCTCCAGCCCTGCCATGGGCAGAGTGGCGCCTAGTTCAATGGTTGCCGGCAGTTTTTGGGCGAAGGCCACTGCGGTCGTTAGACCCAAGATGAGGGAGAGAATTTTTTGCATACTGCAAGATAGTACAGCAACAGAAGGCAATGAACAGGTTACACCAACCAATACCGCAAGAAATTGTGCCGCAAAGCCAATAGAGAAATTACCTTTAAAGGCTTTGAAAAAGGCTTCGAAACCCCAGTCAGTCCGCACCATGCGCATACTTCTATCTCCGTCAAAATCAATGAATGCCATTGGGGCTCCAGCCGCTAATCAGTATGCTCCCCTCATAGACTCTGCGGCTCTTTTAGCCGACCGAGTCCGCAGCCATACTAAGGACTGGGCCGCATTCTATGGCTGTAGCCCGCGGCTTGCCCAGCAGGCCAAAGAGCAATGGGACCTCTGGAACCCCGCTTCGCTTGGGACGCAAGCTGCCTTTACCTTCACGGGAGAGGCTTTTGGCCGGCTACGACCCGAAACCTGGGCTGCGCCGCACCAAGCTCAGGAGCGGCTCAGAATCCTCTCTGGCTTGTACGGAGTCCTTAGGCCGCAGGATGGCGTTTTGCCCTACCGTCTCGACCTTGGGCAAAGCCTTGAGGGCAAGCGACTCACTCACTACTGGAAGGATTCCGTGACCGACTGGTTGCTGCGTGACGCCGGCGGTTCTGCCGTTCTAAACTGCGCCAGCGAAGAATATACAGAAGGGATCGATTCCGCAAAATTTTGGTGGATTGATCTAGTTTTTATTCAAAACGTTAAAGGGAAGGTTCGATCGGTTTCTGCCCTCAGCAAGCAGGCAAGGGGTGCGATGGCTCGTTTTTTAGCGAACCATTCCAGCAGCAATCCCGAGGTAGCACAAACGTTTAAAGACGAAGGCTACGCGTTTTTTAAGGAAGAGTCGAACGAAAGCCGCTGGGTATTCGTCCGGAGGTAATGCCGCATCCTGTTGGATTAAAATGCAATTTGCGCTGGGAAGGCCTATCCCAGACTTTGGTTGTCGCTTTTGAAGCGTCCGCTCGAGAAATTGCGCAGGGCCAAATGCTTGGTTTTGCGCCCGTCTACTCGCTCGCGCCACATTTTAAACGACGAGGCTTTCATGTGGTGGCGCATCAGGGCTCTGACTTCGTTCTCTCGAAGGCCAAACTGAGCGTAGATCGCATCAAAAGTGGTGCGATCTTCCCATGCCATGGCAATTACCCGGTCAATGTCGGTATCGCTTAAACGTTTCACGGAGTCCGGTAAAGCCATAACCTCATAACTCCAAAGCACTTCTAATGGTTCAGTTGAATTGCGCGCTTGAACTTGCGGAATTTTAAATACTAAGGCGCACACGCTTAACTTAGGCTTCTCAAACAAATGCAAAAAAAACACTAACCAATTATGAACGACCTCATTCAAGCGGGAGCATTCCTCGTTGACGTGCGCACTGAAGAAGAATTCCAATCCGGTCACGTCGAGGCCTCGGTAAACATTCCCCTCGACCAAGTGGCCGACCGCATTGAGGAGTTTGAGGGCAAGACTGCCATTATTGTTTTTTGCCGGAGCGGAGGCCGCAGTGGCATGGCCAAGGCCATTTTGGCTCAAGCAGGAATCTGCAACGTAACCAACGGTGGCACCTGGCAAGACATTAAGGCGCACATTGATTAATAAATAGAGACTGCATGTGGGAATTCATCATCAATCCCCGGCCTTGGTGGTCAGCATAGGATATGGCCTACTGCCCATGTTGATTGTGTTCTTTTTTGCCATCGTCGGAACCTATCTCTACGGCCAAATTCGAGAACGCCTGCCGCACTAGTTATGCACGAGGATCCAAATTCTGAGAAGGACCAAAAAATGCTACAAACCCTGGGGCAATTGCTTCAGTTGACCGTCTTTTTGTCTCTTTTTGTGCTTGCACTCCTGTCGTACATCGCAGTTTTTACCCAGCCAAAAGCCTGGATGACTGCCTGGTGGACCCGAATGACGAGCCCAAAGCCCGAGCTGCTACTGCCGCCCGATCCCAATCCAGAGCCGCAGCTTGCCTCTTGGGTCGCTCCAAGCCTTGACGCCGTCTCCGACCCCCGGTTAAGGCAGCAGATGGAGTATGGCAAAGAGCTTATTGCCCACACATCCAAGTACTTTGGGCCAGCCGGAGTCATCGAAAAAAACCGGAACAACGCGCTGAACTGCCAAAACTGCCACCTCGATGCAGGGACCAAGTTCTTTGGGAACAACTACTCGGCCGTGGCCTCTATCTACCCTAAGTTCCGAGCGCGGTCAGGAGGAATCGAGAGCGTTTATAAGCGTGTCAATGATTGCATTGAACGCAGCCTCAATGGCAAAGCCTTAGACAGCGGTTCCGCCGAAATGCAGGCCATGGTTGCCTACATCAATTTTGTAGGAAGCAATGTTCCCAAGGGCGAGGTTCCTGAGGGGTCCGGACTAAAAAAGCCAACGTTCTTGAACCGCCCGGCCGACCCGGTGCGCGGCAAACTTGTTTATACCGATCAGTGCCAAAGCTGCCATCAGGCCGACGGCCAGGGACTTGTAGTTCAAGGGCAAGGGGAGTACACCTACCCGCCCCTTTGGGGAAGCCTCAGCTACAACGATGGCGCTGGATTGTACCGCCTTAGCAACTTTGCAGGCTATGTCAAGTACAACATGCCCAACGGAGCGACCCACGATGCGCCCTTGCTCAGCGACGAGAATTCCTGGGATGTTGCGGCCTACGTGAACAGCCAACCTCGGCCCAAAATGAACATTGCAAAGGACTGGCCTGATGCATCCAAGAAGCCCTTTGATCACCCCTTTGGCCCCTTTGCCGACGGATTCTCTGCCGAGCAGCACAAATACGGCCCCTTTGGCCCCATAAAGGCAAAAATTGATGCCGAAAAAGCCAAACTATGAATACTGATCGCCGCGAATTCCTCAAAAAAACAGGACTCTTAGGAGCTGCCCTCGCCCTTAATCCACTGCATGCCCTGGGGTCCTTAAACGAGAATCCGCCCTTGCCACCCTCAGGCAGTGGAGGCTTGGATGCCGACGAAGTCGAGGCCGTCATTCTGCAGACCACCGACGTGCACTGCCAAATCCATCCGCACGACGAGCTTTTTTGGGAAGATGGGCAAATGGTATTTCGCAAAACAGGAGGCTATGCCAACCTGGCCACCTGCCTTAAAACAGAACGGGCACTGCACAAGCACAGCTTTTTGATTGATACAGGCGACATGTTTCAAGGCAGTGAACTCGCGGTGAAGACCACTGGCGAGGCGATGATTCCGATACTCAATGCCCTGGACTACGACCTCTATCTGCCGGGGAATTGGGAAGTGGTTTACTACAAAAAAATGATGCAGCGGCTGCTGGGCTCCCTTCATGCGCCCAAGGTCTGCGCGAACATGTACCATGATCTTGGCGAGGGAATGCGGGGTGAGCTGGTGTTCCCGGCCTACTACATTTGGACCATTGGCAGAATTAAAATCGGATTTTTGGGCTACACGGATCCCTTGGTGCCTCTGCGCCAATCGCCGAACTACTCCAAAGGCATCATTTATTCCAAGCCCGAGGATAACCTCGCTCACTATGTTGACGTGCTGCGCAACCAAGAAAACTGTGCTGCAGTGCTGGTTATCGCCCACTTAGGGCTGTCGCAGCAGATCCACTTAGCCAACCTTCCAGAGGCCGAGGGCGTCGATTACGTTTTGGGCGGCGATACCCACGAACGCGTTCGCACCCCGATTCAGTGCGCCTACGCCAAGGTGGTTGAACCGGGAGCCTTCGGTTCGTTTGTGGGCAAACTCAAGCTGCGGTTTAAAGACGGCAAGCTCATCGAAGACCGCTATGACTTGATCGAAGTCAATGCCGAGACCCTGACTGCTGACGCCACTATTGCCTCCTTGGTCAAGACCATCGAGGCTCCCTTCTCAGGATCGATTAATGAAGTAATTGGCTACTCCAAGGTGCCGCTTTACCGCTACTTTGTGATTGAGAATACCATTGATACCATGATTACCGATGCCCTGCGCTGGCGCATGCCAGAGGTTGACCTGGTGCTGAGCAACGGATTCCGCTTCTGCCCGCCACGCGCTACCCCAGACCACACCGGCAATATTCCAATTACCTCAGGTTATTTGTTTGACATGCTACCGGTCGACAGTCCAGTGCGAACCGCGGAGGCCACCGGGGCGCAAATCAAGGAATGGCTCGAGAAGGAGCTTCACAACGTTTTTGCCGACAAGGCCATTGAGCGGTTTGGCGGATGGGTCATCAAGTTTAACGGCATGCATGTCGAGTTCAATGCCTATGCCCCAAAAGGCAAGCGGGTGCAGACGGTGCGGGTTGGCAAAAAGCCCCTGGACATGGTGCGATTGTACCGCATGAGCGCCTGCGAACGAGACGGAGACCCCATGGATATGCTCTGCCGCATTAAAGGCGTTAAAAATGCGTCGAACCAGAATTTTTCGCTGCACGACGTGCTGCGCGACTACCTGAAAGCCAAGGGGCCTGTCTCGCCAACAGTTCGCGGCAACGCCAAAGTTCTTGACGCGCCCCAGACCTTACTGACGCAAGTAACGGGAGTAGCCTACGATTTTAGGTAGGGCCCAACCGGCGGATGGGTTCTCAAACAGTTGGCAAAACCACAGGGCTTCTAGTTTCTGGCAGCGAGAACCAATACATGGTGCCCAGCGATCTCCATGGAATTGCCGAAAACTAACGGTTCTAAGCCTTGCAGGTCAGACCATGTACTGCCGCGCAACGCTGTCGGAAGGTTATAGGTTACCGCTGCTGCGCGCGTATTGATTAGCACGAGTACTCGCTCGCCGTCAAGCTGGCGCTCAAAAGCCAAAATATTGGGATGGGAATAAGGCTTGAGCGAACCGTAGCGAAGGGCCTCGTGCTTTAGACGCAGGGCAAAAAGAGCTCCAAATCGCTCCTGTAAACCCGGATTAGCCGACCAGTTGACAGGGTCTTTGGCAAAAAAACTTTGGGTTCCCGTCGCGCCGACCTCTTGACCGGTGTACATCAAAGGAACCCCGCCCATCAGTACCGCCGCGGCCTGGGCAGCAAACGACGCCTCTACCCCGCCAAACAGGGTCACTGGAGTGGCATCCCAGGCCGACTGGTCGTGATTGGTCGCGAAGCGAAGGCGGATCGCAGGCGAAGCATTGGCCTCAGCAGTATTCGCCGTAAACAAATTGGTTGCGGGGGCTTGGGCTGTTCCAAACACTTGCTGTAGCTGGTAGTTCCAGGTCCATCCGTAAATCAAGGGCATTCCGGCCGCATAGTGGTCCGTGCGCTCGCCCTCGGTTAAAAACTGCAGCTTGCGGTCTGTGATTCCCTTTAGGCTGTCCATTGCGGACTTCCAAAACGCAAAGGGAACATAGTCCGCCGCATCAAAGCGGAATCCGTCGATTCCCACGTCTAAAACCCAGAACTTCATCTCGTCAATCAAGGCGGCGTGCAGAGCGGGGTTTGCGTAGTTCAGGTCAGCCACATCGAGCCAATTGGTTCCGGGCGGATGAATGATGCTGCCTGCTGCATTGGTGGTGTACCAGTCGGGGTGCGCCGTGATCCATGGGTGATCCCAGGCAGTGTGGTTGGCAACCCAATCCATAATGACCGAAATTTTGCGCTCGTGGGCCTCGGCGATCAGCGTTTTAAGGTCTTCCATGCTCCCAAACTCGGGATCAATGGACTGGTAGTCAGCCACACAATAGGGCGAGCCGATGGCTTTTAACTGTCCCATCTTGAACACTGGCATCAACCATATCGTATTTACATTCAGCGACTTGATTCGGTCAAGATCGGAGGTTATTCCAGCGATGTTGCCCGAGGCCGAGTGGGCACGCGGGTTCACTTCATAGAGCAAGAGGTCTTTGGGGTCTACCACGTCGGTCAGCGAATTCCAGAGTTGGGGTTTGGGGTCGGGGCGGCATGCCCCGAAAAGGAGGGCCAGAGCTCCAAATAAAATGTATCGTAACACATACCAAATCTATAGCCAAAGGTGCACCTTTGCGGCCATGAATTCGTCTACGCCTCAAAATAAATGGAAGCTTTTGCTTCTCAACTGGTTATTTGTTTACCCACTAATTAATCTGCTGATTCTGGTCATGTTTCCGCTGACTGTAGGCTGGCCCATGCCGCTGCGGACGCTGGTACTGACGGCGATCATGGTTCCCGTCATGGGAATGGCACTGCCCAAGCTGCACCTGCGCTTCGCGGGGTGGTTGCGCAAATAAAAAAGGCGCTCCTTTCGGAGCGCCCCTAATAAAAACTTAAACTAAACTTAGTTCTTGCTGACGCGCATCGTGCGGCTGCCTTCTTCTGAAGTCATGCGTACCATGTACACTCCGTTGGCGAAGCTGCTTAGGTCGATCGACAGCGCATCCACGCCCTCGTTCCACTTGGCAACAGTCAGCACCTTGCCCTGTAGGTC
>JABMNC010000097.1 GCA_013205365.1 Cryomorphaceae bacterium
GCGTCGCGCCCCATGACCTCCACCAAAAAGAGGCGGTTGTGGCTGTTTGCCGTGTCGCGAATTTTGTCAATGCTCTGAACCACCGTATTGCTGGCCGTGTCGTAGCCAATGGTGTAGTCGGTGCCAAACAAGTCGTTGTCGATGGTCCCCGGAATGCCCACTACGGGAATCTCGTGTTCCTCAAAAAGTTTGTGGGCGCCCGTAAAGGTTCCGTCACCGCCAATCACCACGAGGCCTTCGATGCCCTGTGCACGAAGGTTGGCGGCGGCTTCGGCGCGGCCTTCTGGACTGCGAAAGGCATGGCTTCGGGCGGATTTAAGCATGGTTCCGCCTTGAGAAAGAATGTTGCGCACGCTTTTGCTGTCAAGCGGAACAAAGTCCGCCTCGATAAGGCCGTCGTAGCCGCGATAGACCCCTAGGCATTCCAAGCCATAGAAACTAGAGGCGCGAACCACCGCGCGAATGGCGGCATTCATGCCGGGCGCATCTCCTCCAGAGGTCAGTACAGCAATGCGTTTCATAGGTTTACGAAGATAGTGTTCGCCCTAGGCAAAGTGACGGGCACGTTAGTGTCCGAAGTACATTTGTGGCATATGCAAAACCCCAATGTTTCGGTAGACTGCGCTGTTTTTGGTTTTGATGGCCAAAAACTCAACGTGCTGCTCATTGAGCAAGAAGACTTTGGTCAGGTTTGCCGCTTTGCCCTGCCGGGCGACCACCTCGAGGGAGAAGAGAACCTTGACGAGGCCGCAGCCCGAGTGCTTCGGGAGCTCACCAGCCTCAGCGGTCTTTATTTGCAGCAGTGCGGAACCTTCGGTGACCCCGGCCGAGTTAAGGATTCTAAGGACCTGCCTTGGCTTAGCCACATCCGCAAGGATCCGACCACCCGGGTCATTACGGTGGCCTATTTTGCGCTCGTGAAGATGACGGACTTTAACCTTTCGGCTTCGAGTTTTGCGTCTCGGGTTTTTTGGCACGATGCCTACGAGATTCCGCAGCTTGCGTTCGACCACAACCTCATTTATAAGCAGGCTTTACAGACCCTGAGGCGCGAGCTGAGCGATCTGCGCGTTGGCTTTGAATTGCTGCCCCATAAATTCACCCTTGGCCAGATGCAGGCGGTCTATGAGGCTATTCTAAATGCGAGCTTTGACAAGCGCAACTTTCGCAAAAAGGCCCTGAACGACCAGTGGGTTCTTCCTCTCGACGAGAAGCAAACCGGGGTGGTTCACAAACCGGCCCAACTGTACCAGCGCAATTCCGAGCGCACTTATTCCTGAAAACATGGCAAACAGTCAAACGTCGGCACCGGCATCTAAGGCAAAAGCACCCCTTCGCTTTTGGCAGATATGGAACATGAGTTTTGGTTTCTTGGGCATTCAGTTTGGCTTTGCCCTGCAGGGTGGATTCATGTCGTCCATCTTTCAAAATCTTGGAGCCAGTAAGGATGAATTGCCGGGCCTCTGGATTGCCGCACCCTTGACGGGTTTGCTGGTACAGCCGATAATTGGCTACCTCTCTGACCGCACCTGGAGTCCCCGATTTGGACGTCGCCGGCCCTATTTTTTGCTCGGAGCGGTGCTGAGCACCCTGGCTCTCTTTTTTATTCCGAATTCGTCGGCTCTTTGGATGGCGGCCGGGCTTTTGTGGATTTTGGACGCTTCAATCAACATTTCTATGGAGCCCTTTAGGGCCTTAGTGGCCGACAAGCTGCCTGACGAGCAGCGATCCTATGGCTTTGTTGCTCAAACACTTATAATCGGAATCGGCACGTGGATTGCCAGTAATTTGCCCTGGCTGATGAGCACCTTGGGGGTGTCGACTACCGCGCCAGAGGGCGAAATTCCGCCCTCGGTTCACTGGGCCTTTGCCATTGGCGCCATGGTCTTTATGGCGTCTATTCTGTGGACCGTCTTTACCACCACCGAGGATCCGCCCGAAGACATGGAGGCCTTTCGCGCCCATCGAAGGCAGACCGCGGGAGTAGCGGCCGCCTTTAGAGAGATCACGTCGAGCTTTAAGTTCATGCCCAAGGTCATGTGGAAGCTCGGCCTGGTGCAGTTTTTTAGCTGGTTTGCCTTCTTTACCATGTGGAATTTTGCGGGCCCTGCCTTGGCGGAGCACGTGTACCAAGCCGCCATGCCCGCAAACGGAGCGCTCAATTACCTGGCAGAGAAGGCGGCCTACAACAA
>JABMNC010000098.1 GCA_013205365.1 Cryomorphaceae bacterium
AAACCACGGGCAGGTTGAGGGAGTCTGAGCCAGGGTAGAAAACCAGCACCGACTTGGCCTGCAGCGGAACCTCCTTGTGGTAAACCGTGAAGCCCGCAGAATCGCCGGTATAGGCACGGATGCCCGAGAAACCCCACGGTCCGCGATGCTGTGGAACGGAACAGCGCTGCCCGACCCAAGTTCCGTAGTAGCTGACCCCCACACTTCGCGGCCCATTGGTACCCGCCAAGGGAAAGGGAAAAAGCCATCCGACCGAGCCCTGAACCCCTGGGGCGAAATCGTGCATTGCACGGCGAACGGCGTCGGTTAGCATTCCTGCCTGAACGTGCGACCCGCCAAGGTGAACTATGTTAAGGCTACCTCGGCCTTCATAAATGAGGGTATCCATCCGCTGCCAAACGCGTTCTAAACCAGAATCACCGCGAGGAAGCTTCAGTTCTGGACTTTTGCTGGGCAGGGGCTGCGACCAGGCAGGGATCGCGAGCATCAGAACAAAGAGCCCCAAAAACCTCAGATGCAAACTACTGGCCATGGTGGCGTTGAAGTTCCTGATCCAAGGCCTGAGCGAGCGCCGTGCCCACCTTGCGGGCTCCGTTGGGAGTGAAGTGGATTCGGTCGGCACCGGCAAGCGGTGGATTGCGCTGCGTCCAGTCGGCCATACTGCCTGCCCCGCCCATAAAGGCAAAAACGTCAAAAAATGCAGCCCCTTGGGAGTGTGCTGCCTCGCGAAGTACGTCGCGGACCTTACTCACATAGGGATAGGTCTCCCAGTCGGTGCCCACCTTGTGCGCCATGTCGCTGGGACCAACCACCATTATGTCTGCATCGGGAAGTGCCCGCCTAAAAAATTGAATCTGGGCTGCGAAGGCGCGTCCGTAGCGCTCCACTTCGCCTGCTGACTTGAAGTAAGGCACTGCGTTCCCGCCAAACTGCAGAATGACCAGGCCGGGGCCTGCTTCGATCAGGGATTGCGAAAAATGGGTCCGTTCTATGCGTTTAAAACCGAGTCCGTCGGCACCGCGCATCGATACATTGTCTACGGCTACCCCCTGAGCACCGTCCCAGGCTGCACCGTACCATAGCGGACTTTCTCCGTTCATCTCCAAACGAACCCTGCTCATGGGCTTCGACGCCATGAATTCCATTGTCGAAGGGTCGCCAGCACTGTAGTACCGTATGTGGGAAAGGCTGTCCTCAAAGTAAACCTTCACCTCGGTCGGACTCTCAAAGGGACCCAAAAACAGCGTAAGCTTTTGCGCCCGACGTACTCGGTCGTAGCCGTAGGAACGCGCCCTGAATTCCACACTGGCAGAACTGCCCTCGTAGCGGTGCGCAATTCCGCGCAGTCCATAAAGGCTTGAGGGCTCACGGTCGGTCGGGCGGCCAAAGCATGCAAAACGGCGCCAATTCCCACTGGCCCTATGGTCTACGCTCGCCATGGGAACAAAAGGATCCATTCCCTGCAGGCCCGGACCCATTCCACCAAAGCGCTTTTGAAGCAGCTCCCGAATGTCGGCCGAAATCCGATCGCCTTCGATTTGGGAATCGCCATAGTGAAGCACGCGCACTACCTGCTTGCTAGCCCCTTGGAGCGCTCTTGAAAACTTGGCAAATCCCAGGCTGTCGCCAGGAGGAAACTCAATCAGGCCCTTACCCCCTTTATTGGGGAGGGAAAGCTCCATTGCACTACTGTCTTGCTCGGGGAGCACCCTAAGATTTTGGTCCTGAGGTAAAAGAGTACTTACCCAGTCTCGGTTAGGCCATTTGAGGCCCGGTGGGCGCATTGAATCAGGCCATAAGGAGCTGGCCGCAAGCAGAAGCAGCAGAGATGCCACAAAGGCAAAAGTCATCCACGGGCTTTGGCGATTCATCTCCTAATTATCAATACTTGACCAGGGTAGATTCGATCACTGCCTCGATTGGCACCATAGAGTTCCTTGAGGCTAATCCCGGGGTGGCGTCGCTGAAGAATTCCAAAATTATCGCCCGACCGAACTATAATTCGGACTTCACTGGGTTTAATTACATTGGTTAGATCGGTGGACAAAGCGGGTGATCCCCCTGGACCTTCAGGAGCAATCGCCGGCAACCTCAAACTGCCGCCGAAGGCAAGGGGCGGCAAAGGCTGTGCCCGAGGGGCATTTTGCATGGGCACAAGGTTCCAAGGCTTGAGATCTTTGCACTTTAAAACCTCGCGTGGCGATTCCACAAGGGCCCAATCGGCAGATAGGCTATCTCCAAAAAGGCAGTAGTAATCAAGCCAGAGGGTTTTAGCCGCGTCAAAGGCAAATGCGGAATCGTTTTGTACCCGATCCCAACCAAATCGGGCGGCCGCAGGCTGGCTCAAACCAAAAAGTCCGAGCCTTGGAACCTTGGAGCCTGACTGAACCTGGAGGCTGCGGATTGCGCTGGCATTCATGTAAATCGGCTGGTAGCTCAGGCTATCTTGAGCCCAAAGACTGACGGCGGCATGGCTAACGAAAGCAACTGTAATTCCGCGCATTGAATTCAAAGGTATGGAGTACGCGTTCAAAAAAAAGCGAAAACCGAACCCTCGCGAGTTCAGTTTTGCAGTTTTTCTGGGGGTGAAAGACGGGGTTCGAACCCGCGACCTCCGGAACCACAATCCGGCGCTCTAACCAACTGAGCTACAATCACCATGCTTGGGGCGGCAAATATAACCTACATGTTGGGTTTAGCAAGTACCTGTCTCGCTGCGGCCCTCTTCAAAACCTGACCGACCCTGGCTGCTCGATTGCTTGAATTACACCCGATATTTGAGGCATGACCGTGACCCATGTCGTTAGAATGTGGCCCGACCAGGGCGACCCTCAGCTTGGAACCTTTGTGCGGGCTCAGGTTAGCGCGCTCCGTGATTTGGGCATAACGCAGAAGGTGGTCGTTTGGTCAGGCAGCGACCATAACCCACTACCGCTCGACGGCCTCGAAGTCATTGCGGGACCTCGGGTGCCCATGGGTCCGCGCGGATGGCCAGCCAAGGCGCGTTCCGTGCTCCAACTTGGGCAACCCAACCTTGTGCACCTTCACGGTTCCGGCGGCGACACCGCCTACTTAATGCTGCGGTGCGTCATGCAGTGGGGCCAGCGCATTCCAAGAGTTATCACTGAGCACCAGTACTTTGCGGACGGAGCCCTTCCAACGGGTGTTTTGTGGACCCACCGTCTCGCCAATGCACGTACCGCCGTTTCTCCTTTTTTGGCGGAGCGATTTAAACCCATCGCACCGGTCGACGTGGTACCCAATTGCTGGACCGCTCCCCTGCCCCACCAGCTGCGCCAACCGCATTCTGGCGGACGCCGCATTCTCCACGTGGGCGATTGGGTCGACGCCATCAAGGGCATCAGCCCCCTGCTTAAAGCCTGGCGCCTGCATTCCGAGCGCAATCCCCTCGACCGGCTGACCCTCGTAGGCGATGGCGTGGATCGCCAACTTTTAGAACCATTAGTCCGCGAAAGCCCCAACTGCACGTGGTTGGGCCGATTGGCACCAGAGGAACTCGAAACCGAAATGGGCCTAAACGACGCATTGGTCGTGAATTCACCGCGCGAAACCTTTTCTATCGTTATTGGCCAGGCCCTAGAGCGGGGACTGCAGGTACTAAGTACGCGCTGCGGTGGGCCCGAAAGCACCTACAGGGGCAGCACCATAACCTACCGAAGCGGAGGGCCTGACGATACCGAAGACCTGGTAATGCATCTGGGCAACCTAAGGCCTGCTCACGAAACCTATCCCATTGCGGAATTCGCGAACTTTCGACCGCAAGCCGTCGGAGAACAGATTTTGGCAATCTACCGGCGCGTGGGCGCCAAGGGTTAATGACCTTCGGAGCCAAAGACTCCGAAATAAACCCTTGGGCTGAATTAGCAAAAGCTACTACAAACAGTGAGGCATCCGTACCTCATTCTATGGGCAGCACAAGAGTCATTGTTCTAGAATATGCTGGGCTAGCGAAGCGCAAAAAGCGAGTCGATCCCAATCCTGCGCGTGGCAATGAATCCCTCTGCGTGAGAAACCCCCATAACACGACCCCACTCGGCACTGCGCGCCCGAAGGGAATCCCAGAACCATTTCGATGAAATCACGGTATCGGGAGCGTCGGAGTCCGATTGATAAAATTGCGAAGCGTGGGCAGCCAAGGAGTCCATTTTGACGTCGATAAAATCAGTAATGTCCACGGTAAAATCGGCCTGGAGGTCATAAAACTGAATGTAGTGGTAAACATGCTCAGGGCGATAAGGCTGCTGCACTGCACCGTCTTCACCAACGGATTCCCACTTGTGAAGGCCAGCCCTAAAACAGGCCTCGACCACCATAGCAGAAGCAACACCATGGTCGGGATGACGATCGCGAGGTGCGTTGCAAAGCACGATTCGTGGTTTGTGGAAGCGTAGCAATTCAATAATTCGCTGCTGGCTGTCAAAATCGTTGACTAAACGGCCGTCGGGCAGATCCAAATTAACCCGAAACGAGGCACCTAAAATCTGGGCGGCCTTGATGCCTTCGCGATCGCGGTCGATTACGGTTCCGCGGCTGCCCATCTCGCCGCGCGTTAGGTCGACCAATCCGATGCTATGGCCTTGGGCAACATGCTTGGCAATGGTTCCGCCACAACCAATTTCTACGTCGTCGGGGTGGGCCCCAAAGGCCAAGATGTCAACCTGCATGCTTTTACTCCTTGCCCAGTGCGAAGTTTCTGATGGTGGAGTTCATCGGCGAAACCGAAGAGAGATGGCTACTAAGCCATTGACCCTTCTCGTTAATGAGAAACTTTTGAAAATTCCAGAGCACCATGGCATTCTTGGCTCCATTCTTCTCTTTTTGAGTGAGCCATTGGTACACGGGGTGCTGCTCGCTGCCTTTGGTATGAACCTTTGACATCATTAAGAAGGTTACTCCGTAGTTCTTTTCACAAAAAGCCTTGATGTCGGTATTAGACCCGGATTCCTGTTTGCCAAAGTCGTTGCTCGGGAAGCCGAGAATCACAAACTGCTCGCCCCCGGCCTCGTCGAAAAGCGCCTGAAGTTCTTTGTACTGGGGAGTGAATCCGCATTCAGAAGCAGTGTTGACAATGAGCACGCGCTTGCCCTTGAGCTGAGCAAAGTCGAACTCTTCACCCTCGAGGGTGCGGGCTTTGAGGCTATAAAAACTAAGCGGCGGCTCCACGGCATTTGCGTTGGAGACGGAACATCCAAAAAGGGTGGTCAAGAGGGTGCCAAGAAAGTATTTTATCATAATATTTTGCTAACCCCAAAGTTAGCACTTAGTTCGCTCCCCTGTAGGCCCTTCAGGCATAGTGCGCGGACTACCTTTGAGGCATGAATCGATGGCTACTTCTTGGTAGATGGGCGCTGCAGAGAGGCATGAGCAACCGCCGGCAGAGCCTGCAGTTTATTATGTTTACTGCGGTATCGACCTACCTAGTGTACACCATGGTACCGGCCCCGAGCCCGAGCGTTTGGCTTGCGCTACTTTGGGTAGTCGTGCTGTTTAGCGCCATGCAGTCTGCATTTAGAGCATTTCACGAGCCCGACTCCCTCTGGGCCTACCTCAACCAACTTGCTAGTCCTGCGGAACTTTTATGGATGAAAAGCACTCGGGTAGTGACCAACACGGCTGCGACCGCATCGGCTGCCCTGATGCTTTTTTGCCTGTTTTTTGGCCTGCCGCCTTCGGCAGATAGCCTGAATGCAATACTTAAAATTGCTGCATCCATACTGCTGGGATCCATGGCATTAGCTTCCACCATGAGCTTCACCTCGGCCCTTGCAAGCCGCGCAGGCGCCAACCCCACGCTTATGGCGACCTTAAGCATACCCCTGCTCCTTCCTACAGTGCTGGTTGCCCGACGTGCTAGTTCCCTTGCCTTGGCCAACCAAGACTGGGCGGAACTTGCCATGCCCCTTTTTGGCGAACTGGCCATGCTGGGACTGCCTTTAGCCCTAGGTAGCATGCTTATGCCCTACCTTTGGAAGCAGTGAATAAGCGACTTTCTTTTGCCTGGAAATTCTCTGCTGCAGCACTCGTTAGCTACAGCATGATCGCAGGTTTGGCGAGCCCGGTTCCCCGCCTTTTTATTCTCAACGAAACCATTCGCAACCTGTATTTTCACGTGCCGATGTGGTTCACTATGATAGTGCTCATGGCGGTATCGCTTCGGCACAGCATCGCGAGCCTTATGAAACCCGGACTAGCCGGACTCGAGCTCGATCGCAAAGCGCAATTGGCGGCCGAAGTTTCTCTTGTTTTTGCCGCACTCGGACTTTTCACAGGCATGATTTGGGCTCGATTTACCTGGGGAGCCTTCTGGACTAACGACCCAAAACTCAACGGTACTGCGGTAGCCATTCTCATTTACCTGGCCTACTTTGTATTGCGCAGCAGCGTGGAAGATCCAGAAAAGCGAGCCCGCCTCGCCGGCACCTACAACGTCTTTGCCTTTGTACTCATGCTTGTTTTTATCGGAGTGCTTCCGCGCATGACCGACTCCCTGCATCCCGGCAATGGAGGCAATCCGGCCTTTGGCTCCTACGACCTTGACAGCGCCATGAGGGCAGTGTTTTACCCGGCTGTTTTTGGCTGGATTGGAATTGGTCTTTGGGTCGTTGAACTGCGCGTGCGTTTATCGCGTTTAAGCAAGTAGAATAGTATGAAACGTTTTCTTCAGCAAGCCATGCCCGTCGAAATGGCCGACGCCTTTCGCGCCGAGGGCAAAATATGGGTAGTTATTACAGTAATTGGCATCATTTTAGTAGGACTCTTTGCCTATCTCAGCTGGTTGGATCTGCGGCTCCGCAAAGCAGAAAATGCCTCTAAATAAATGAAACGAAACCACATAATTGCCTTAGTCGTAATGGC
>JABMNC010000011.1 GCA_013205365.1 Cryomorphaceae bacterium
AACCCTCATGACCTTCATCGAGGAGGCCTTTCGCGTTCAAATTCGCAAAAAGTACCTAACCGACGACAACTTTGACGTCATCGTTAACCCCGACAAGGGCGACCTTGAGATATGGCGCAACCGCACCATCGTGGCCGACGGCGCCGTAGAAGACGAGAACCTAGAGATCGCACTGGCCGATGCCATTAAGATCGAACCTGATTTTGAAGTCGGCGAAGAGGTTTCTGAAGAGATTAAAATCATAGACTTGGGCCGTCGCTTCATTCTGGCCTTTCGCCAAACCCTGGTGCAGAAGGTGCAGGAGCATGATTCGGGCGAGCTGTTCAAGCGCTACAAGACTATGGAGGGCGAGATTATCAGCGGCGAAGTGCACCACGTGCGCCACCGCGAGATGATTATTTATGACGACCAGCAAAACGAACTCATTCTTCGCCGCGAAGACATGATTCCCGAGAAGGATTTTTACCGCAAAGGCGATACCGTTCGTGCGATAGTCAAGCTTGTGGAAGTGCGCGGAGTCAAGCCGTTTATTCTGCTTAGCCGCACTTCGGAGGCCTTTTTGGCCAAGCTTTTTGAGGCCGAAATTCCTGAGGTTTTTGACGGAATCATCACCGTGAAAAATGTCGTTCGAATTCCGGGCGAGAAGGCCAAGGTAGCCGTGGAATCCTATGACGACCGCATCGACCCAGTGGGTGCCTGCGTGGGCATGAAGGGATCGCGTATTCACAGCATTGTGCGGGAACTGCGCGGCGAGAACATCGACGTGATAAACTACACCAGCAACCTGCAGCTCATGATTCAGCGTGCGCTTTCTCCGGCAAAAATTACCAATATGGTACTTGACGAGGAGCGTCGCCACGCCAACGTCTACCTGCCTGCGGACCAAGTTTCTTTGGCCATTGGTCGGGGCGGAACCAACATTCGATTGGCCAGCAAACTCAACGACTACGAGATTGATGTCTTCCGCGAAGACGTGGCTCAAGAAGAAGACGTGGAACTTTTGGAATTCCGCGACGAAATCGAGCCATGGGTCATCGACCAGCTTCGCAACGGAGGCTACGACACCGCCAAGTCGGTGCTGCGTGCGGATGTTGAAGATATTGCCCGCCGTGCTGACCTTGAACTGGAGACGGTTCAAGAAGTCCGCGATATTCTCAAGAAAGAATTCGAGACCGAATAAGGCCTGTATTGCACCGCACCTACCTAGATTTCTAAATTAGCCCCGACCTTTTCATAGCCTATGAGCACCATCCGCATCAGTAAAGTACTTAGTGAGCTAAATATTGGCTTGGACACCGCCATTGATTTTTTGGCGAGCCAAAAGCAAGAGGTTGAGCACAACCGCAACTCCAAGATCGATCAGGCTCAGTACCAGATGCTGACGCAGCAATTTGCCACCGACAAGTCTTCAAAAGACAAGGCAGAAACGCTGATTCAGCAAAAGCGCGAAGAGAAAGAGGCTATTCAGGCAGAACGAGAGCTGACCAAGCCCGAGGTTATTCGGGCAACGGCCACCATTAGCGGACTCAAATTTGCCGGAAAGATTGACCTGGCGACCAACAGGCGTGGAGATCAAGTGCCTGCTCCCGCTAAGGCGGCAGCACCCAAGGCTGCGCCCCAAGAGCTTAATGCAGCAGCAGTTGCAGCCCCTGAAGTCAGTACCCCTGCCAAAGAAGTAGCTAAGGCAACCAAGCCAGAAAAAGCAGAAGAAGCAAGCAAGAGTTTATCAGAACTTCCAAGTGAGTCCGCTTCATCCGCTGCCCCATCTTCGGCGGCCGAATCCGCGTCAATCGCACCTGATTCCGAGGCCCCTGGAGGCACTGAGGCGGCCAAGCCAGACGAATTAGCGCACCACGAAACACAATACCAAAAGCTGGACGGTCCAAAAATGACCGGACAGGTAATTGATTTGGCGCAGTTTGCCAAAAAGCCTTCGCTCGGCCAGCGCAAGCGAATCAAAACAGAGGGTCTTCAAAAGCCTGCTTCAGGCGGAGGGCGCACCACAACCGGCGCAGCAAGCGTCGGCGGCCCAGGGCAGGGCGGATTTGGTCAGCGCGGTCCAGGCGGCCCAGGCGGTCAACGCGGTCCAGGCGGTCAGCGCGGTCCAGGCCAGCGTGGTCCCGGCGGCCCTCAGGCAGGCGGCCCCCAGCGTCCGGTTAGTCAAGAAGACATTCAGCGCAAAATCAAAGAAACGCTCGAGAAGCTTGGCGGAGGACGCAAGTCCAAAGGATCCAAGATTCGCCGCGACAAGCGTGCAGAACGTGCAGAAGCCCGTGATTTGGCAGAAATCGAGCGTCAAGAGGGAGAAAAAGTTCTAAAGCTCACCGAGTACGTTACGCTTCTTGAGGTATCAAACATGATGAAGGTTACCCCAACAGAGGTAATATCTACCTGCATGTCCTTGGGAATCATGGCCTCGCTCAACCAACGACTCGACAAGGAGATTCTGACCATCGTCGCTGACGAATTTGGGTTTGACGTAATTTTTGTCGACGAAGAGATGGAGGACGAGCTCGCAATCGAGCAAGAAGAAGAAATCAACCTCGTTTCGCGGTCGCCCATCGTAACGGTTATGGGCCACGTAGACCACGGCAAGACCTCGCTTCTGGACTACATCCGCAAGGCCAACGTAATTGCAGGAGAGGCGGGTGGAATCACCCAGCACATTGGTGCTTACAGCGTGAAACTGAACGCCAATCAGAACATCACCTTTTTGGATACCCCCGGTCACGAAGCCTTTACGGCAATGCGAGCCCGTGGTGCTCAGGTTACCGACATCGCCATTATTGTTGTTTCTGCCGACGATTCGGTGATGCCCCAGACCAAGGAGGCCATCAGCCACGCTCAGGCGGCCAACGTACCTATCGTTTTTGCCATCAACAAGATCGATCGCCCCGACGCCAACCCCGAGCGCATTAAAGAACAGCTTGCTGGCTTAAACTTGTTGGTGGAAGATTGGGGCGGCAAAATCCAGTCTCAAGACATCTCGGCCAAGCAGGGACTCAACGTCGACAAGCTTCTTGAAAAGGTGCTTCTCGAGGCGGAGATCCTTGACCTCAAGGCCAACCCCAACCGATTGGCCAAGGGTACAGTGATCGAGGCAACCCTTGATAAGGGCCGCGGATACGTGACCACCATCCTCGTGCAGGCTGGTTCGCTTCGCGTAGGCGACTTCATTCTTGTTGGTCAGCACAGCGGCAAGGTTCGCGCAATGATGGACGAGCGCGGTCAAAAAATCGAACTTGCTGGACCGTCAGTGCCCGTTTCCATCCTCGGACTCGACGGAGCCCCTACGGCCGGAGACACCTTTACCGTCTTTGAAGACGAGCGCGAGGCAAAGCAAATTGCTACCCGCCGCCAGCAGCTCGCCCGCGAACAAAGCGTGCGTTCTCAGAAGAACCTCACCCTCGAAGAAATCGGTCGACGCCTTGCGGTAGGAGACTTCAAGGAGCTCAACATCGTCCTTAAGGGCGACGTAGACGGTTCCATCGAAGCCCTCGCAGACTCGCTACAGCGCTTGAGTACCGAAGAAATTCAGGTCAATATCATTCACAAAGCCGTGGGTGGAATCACCGATTCCGACGTGCTTTTGGCCTCTGCATCGGGTGCGATTATCGTAGGATTCCAGGTGCGTCCTGCCGCTTCTGCGCGCAAACTCGCCGAAAAGGAAGACACAGAAATCCGCCTTTACAGCATTATCTACGACGCCATCAACGACATCCGAGACGCCATGTCTGGACTTCTGTCGCCCGACGTCAAAGAAGAGATTACCTGCACCATCGAGGTTCGCGAGACCTTCAAAATCAGCAAGGTGGGTACCATCGCCGGCTGTATGGTCATGGACGGAATCATCACTCGAAGCACCCGCGTGCGCGTGGTACGCGACGGAGTGGTTCAGTACACCGGAGAGCTTGGTTCGCTCAAGCGCTTTAAAGACGACGTGCGCGAAGTCAAGAAGGGCCTCGATTGCGGACTAAACATCAACAACTACAACGACATTAAGGTTGGCGACATCGTCGAAGGCTTTAAGGAAGTTGAAGTACAGCGCGAGCTCTAGGACCGCTCTCGGTTCGAGGCTACCGGCTCACCAGCCAAGCCACAGCCTTCTTAGCCCAGTCCTTGTAGGGAGGGGCGAGCAGCATGGTCGGCGAAAACCTTCCGCGGCGGTACACTCCGCGGGCATTGCTGAATTCCCGAAATCCCCATATTCCATGAGACTTGCCGATGCCGGAGTTGTTCACTCCGCCAAAGGGAAGATCGGGGTGCATGTAGTGCAAGAAAAACTCGTTGACCACGGTTCCGCCCGCGCGCGTTTCGCGCAAAATACGGTCGGTCCACGATTTAGCATGGCTCATAACCGTCAAAACCAAGGGCTTTGGGCCGGCATTTACCCTGGCCAAGGCGTCTTCAACGCTCGCGTAGCTGTAGACCGGCAGTATTGGCCCAAAAATCTCGCTGCAGCTAACCTGAATGTGTTCCGGGGCATCCCAGATTAAGGTGGGAGGAAAGTAAAGCCGATCGCGATCGGGCGCGTCGGGCTGCCAAACTTGGGCACCCGATTCTACGGCTTCATCCAGCCATTCCTTGAGGCGATCCCAGTGCCGGGCGCCAATGATGCGAACCCAATCGGGATTAGTCGAGGGTTGTGAGCCGTAGTGACGTTCTATGCCTGCCTTGAAGCCCTTTAAAAAGTCGTCGCGAAGTGCGGTCGGCACCAGTACGTAGTCGGGAGCAATGCAGACCTGACCTGCATTGAGGCCTTTGGCCCAGGCCACCCGTGCACCGGCAGCCTCTGCTCCGTAGCTTTCGTGCACGAACACCGGAGACTTTCCGCCCAACTCTAGGGTAACCGAGGCTAGGTACCGGGAGGCAGCCGCCATAACCTTGCTGCCGACGGTCGGTGACCCGGTAAAGAATATGTGGTCCCAGGGTTGCTCTAGCAGTGCAATGGCGACGTTGGCATCTCCCTGCACTACGCAGACTTCGTCTGGCGGAAAAACTACCGCCACCAAGGAGGCAATAAAGGCGGCGGAGGCTGGCGCCAGTTCGCTTGGTTTAAGGCATACCGTGTTTCCTGCAGCAATGGCATAGACCAGGGGTACCAGGCACAAATTCACCGGGAAGTTCCAGGGAGAAACAATGAGTGCGACGCCCTTGGGCTCGTGATGCACTTCGGCTCGGCCCGGAATCAGCGTGAGCGGCAGCGGCAAACGGTCGGTCTGGGTCCAGGTTCGCAGATTGGCCAGTACATGGTCAATGCTCACCTTAACAGGCAATAGCTCGTTGAGGTCGCAGTCCACCTCGGGGCGGTTAAGGTCAGCCCGCAGAGCGGCGTGGAGTTCTGGGCGACGCTTTATTAGCTCGGCACGCAGGGACTTCAATCGCGCACGACGGTGGCTCAGCGGCAGCAGGGCAATACGCGGAGCGGCCCTTTGAAGGGCCTGAAACTCGGCCTCAAAAGTAGGGTTGGTCATAATGCTAAGGGGCCTTAATGGCTGCCTGCGTCGGCAATGATTCCGTCGCGCAAGCGAATCACCCTCTTGGCGTGCCGGGCAACCTCTTCTTCGTGGGTCACTACTACCAGGGTGTTTCCGGCCGCGTGAATCTCGTCAAACAGCCTCAAAATTTCGTCAGAAGTTGTGGAGTCGAGGTTTCCGGTGGGCTCGTCGGCCAGAATGAGCGAGGGCTTGTTTACCAGGGCCCGGGCGATCGCTACGCGTTGGCGTTGTCCGCCCGAGAGTTGGTTGGGTTGGTGGTGCATCCGGTCGCCTAAGCCCACAGAGCGAAGCACTTCGGCCGCCCGTTCGAGCCGTTCTTCTTTGCCGATGCCCGCATAAACCAGGGGCAGAGCCACGTTGTCGAGAGCGGTCTGGCGCGGAATCAAATTAAACGTTTGGAAGACAAATCCTATTTCTTGGTTTCGCACCTCGGCGAGCTCTTGCTCGGCCATGCGGCTCACGTCGCGGTCTGCGAGCACATAGGTTCCTGAGGTTGGCGTATCGAGGCAGCCAAGCAAATTCATTAGCGTAGACTTGCCTGACCCCGAGGGCCCCATGAGCGCCACGTATTCGCCGCGTTTTATGTCGAGGTCGATGCCCTTGAGTACGTGTACCGTCTGGCCTCCCAGCTTAAAATCGCGGGTTATATCTCGCAGCAGTATTACCGAATCATTCATCACCGCCACTTAAAGCAAGGTTGATGCCAAGGTAGAACATGCGGCCAAAAATGGGACCCCAGACGCGGGTTGCGTCAAAAGACGATTGAAAGACAGCCTCGTCGGCCCCAATAAAGCGGTTGTTGTCGAGATGGTCCACCACGCCGAGCACCGGCATCATTTGGCGCACGTTGAATGCATTTTCTACTCCCAAATAGGCATCTCCCCACTTTGTTACCCTTCGAATCTGCCCGTGGAGCAAGGCAAAGGCAGGACTTGTTTCGCGCAGAACCGCTCCGGGTCCCGGGGGCAGGGGCATGCCCGCGTAGTGCTGCCAGGTCGCGTTAGTAAACCACTTTTTGCGAAACTGGTACTCTGCGTGCAGCATAATTCGTCGCGGAGCCACGTAGGGAACGTGGTCCCAAACTCCGAGGTAGCGTCCGCGCACGTCCTGCAGGCGGTAGGCGGCTCGCCCCTTCCAATTCTTAGAAAACTGGTGCTCCCATTGCAGGCTTGCACTCCGGGACTGCATGGCGCTGGAATATAGCATAACTTCATTGCCAGATTGATAGAAGTCGAGCAGCAGGGCCTTGCTGAGGTTGCTTGCCTGCACGTCGACCACGACACTGCCCGGGTAGTAGTTCGCTACATAATTCCACACGGCCGAGGCGCTATAGGTCCAACCCATCTCCACATTCTGGGCATCGCCCCAAGGAGCTACCGCGTGGTTGACGGTCCGGGCGCTGGCAAAGCGACCCAGGGACTCCACTGCGGGCATGGCCATGCGGAATCCGCGCCCAAGTCCTCCCCTGAAGGTCAGTTTGCTGCTCGGAGCATAGCGCAAATGAGCGCGCGGGCTAAGCTGCAATCCCGCCACAGAATGCCAATCCAGCCGGCTGCCCAGCACCAAGGTCACTTTGGATGAGGGTTCGAGAGTCCATTCGCTAAATGCACCAGGAGCGGACTCCGTCCAGGCATCGTCGTGGGCCATTCCAGGGTGATGCCAGTCCATGACGTAGCGGTCCAGGGACCAGCTCAATCCCGAGGTTTGGTACCAGCCCATACCGCCATCACGCACCAGAAGTTGTACTAGCCCCCCTCTTTGGCTTGCTTCCAAATTCTGGCTGCTTGCCAGTGCCAAAGGCCCGAGCTGTGCATTGAGGGACTGCTGGTAGCCGTGCACAATAATGCCCACGCTCATTTCGGGATCGTCGGGATTGACCCAACCGGTTTTGGAGGTAAAGGCACTTCGCTTTTGAACCACTGACGAGGTCCAGGGGAGCGCAGGACGGTCCTCGCCGAGTTGACCTCCGTCGCGCTGGTCCTGCAGGCCGTGCAGGGTAAAAATTCCCTCCCAACCGTTTTGACCCCAGTACCGCGCCCTGATCATGCCGTTGAGCTGCCCGCCTAGCGGATTATCGGCAAAGCCGTCGTGGTTCATGTCGCGGAACCATCGGGTTTGGTTGGCGTGCAGGAGGCTGCCAATGGTCCACTTGTTGCTCAGTCGTTGGGCAAATTCTCCGTTTACCTCCATTCTTCCGGCGTTGGCTAGGTAGGCATTGGCCTTTGCAATTCTTGGCTGTTCAGGCGAAATTCCCTCGTCAGGCTTGATCAACTCCACGTTGACCTGGCCGGTAATGCTCTCAAAACCGTTGGTCACTGCGCCGATTCCCTTGGTGAGTTGAATGCCCTCCACCCAACTTCCGGGCACAAATTGAAGCCCGCTGTTGGCCAAAAGTCCGCGCACCAGGGGCGTCATTTCGATTTGAATCTGAGCGTACTTGCCGTCGAGCCCGAGCAGCTGAATTTGACGGGTTCCCGTAATCGCATCGGTAAAGACCGCGTCGATAGAGGGGTTGGTTTCAAAACTCTCCGACAGGTTGCAGCATGCCGCTTTTTTGAGTTCTCCGCGCCCAATAGAGGTGGTAAGAGTGGCGGAACGCGCCTGAACCACGGCATCGGGTGTTTGAGCCCGCACCTCTACCTGTCCGATTCGCGTTATCGTATCGCGTATTTGAGCCTGTGCCACCCAAGGCGCAAGGGCCAAAAGCCAAAAGCTTCTAACCATCAATGCTTGTCAAGGGTTCGGTACTTGCAGCATCCGGGTAGTTTGGAGTAGTCCCCGTCTATAGCGCGGACTTTTTGGGTATCGTGGCCCACTCCAGCAAGGATTTCGTGAAGTTTTTGCTCGGTGATTTTTTTGGAATTGTAGGCCACCTTTACCAGGAGGGTTTCTTTGTCCCAGTCGGCAAATTTTACCCCGAGGCTGTTGATCAAGGCGGACTCAATTCGCTTCTCGCACATTCCGCAAACGCCGTTAACCCAAAATGTGGTTTCTTTTTGCTGGGCGAAGGCAAAATTGGAGGCGATCAAAAGCGATAGGACGGTTAATTTTTTCATCAGTTAAAAGGATTTTGAAAGAGGGTGTCGTTTTCTATGGAAGGGTCGCTCAAGGCGTTTAAGAAGGCTAGCAAAGCCATGCGATCCTGAAGGTTCAAGCCTAAGCCGCCAGGACGGGTAATGTCGCCCATCGACGGGTCAATGTTGGGGGAGTTTGCATGCGCTCCGCTGTTGTAGAAATTGATCACCTGCATAAGCGTTTGAAAGCGACCGTCGTGCATGTAGGGCGCGGTATAAGCAATGTTTCGAAGGGACGGCGTTTTAAATTTACCCAGGTCGTTTTGGTCCCCCGTTACAGCACCCAGGCCCGGGTCAGTAGTAACGGAGTCGAGCCCGTTGTTGGTGAACTTATTGTTGGTAAATAAGGCCCCGCCGTGGCAGTGAAAGCAGTCTGCTCCTCGCATGGGAGCATTGGGGTTTGCTTCTCCATTAAAAAGGCGAAGCCCTTCGAGTTCTTGGGCGTTGAGGCTCTCGGTTCCGCGCAGGTGGCGGTCAAATTTGCTGTTGCCGCTCATAATGGTCAGCATAAATTGCTCTGCGGCGAGGCCCAATTCTTCGGCGCTAATGGTTTTAACCCCAAAGGCCTTCCAAAAAAGATCTCGGTAGGTTGGGCTGGCATTGAGCGAGGTCAAAACCGCCTGAATAGTATTATCCATTTCGCGCGGATCCTGAATCGGAACCATCGTTAGTTCGCGCAATGTGGGGCTGCGTCCGTCCCAAAAAAAGGCGGAATGGTAGGCTAAATTGTGCAGGGGCATGCTGTTTCTATCGCCGACGGCATTGGTGATTCCGACAGAGAAACGCTGCCCGTTGTCGGTCATTGAAAAGCCCGTATTGTGGCAGCTGCCGCAACTTTGGGTGGAGTCGCGCGACAAAATGGGGTCATAAAAAAGGCGGCGGCCCAAGAGCACGCCCTCTACAGTGAGCGGGTTGTCTTCTGGCAAGGGCGGGGGAGAGAATCCCTGCGGAACTACCAGCGCAAAAGGAGTCGTGGTTGGAACCTCGTCTGCGCAGGATGCTGCAGCAACCGCTATGGCGATGATTGCAAAAAGCCTCATTTTTTGTTTTCTAGTGCAACCCATTCAAACGAAAGGCCTGCGTTTTGAGAAATCCGATTGGCAAGGCCTCCGTCAAAGGTGCTGTGCGAGAAGGAACCGTCTTCTTCAGGGCGAATTTCGTGCGCGCCATAAAAGAGTCGGTCGGCGTTCCAGTTTAGGATGAGCTTGCGAGAGCCGTTCAGGTGGAGGTCTCCCTCAATGACGACCGGCATACGGTTTTCGAGTTTGGCGATGTGGTACAAAAAGGGCTTTGGCTCGCCCAATTCCTTGTAAAAGCCTTCGAGTGCCATGAACACATAGCCCCCTTGCCAGCCCCAGTGAAGGCTGTTCACCGTTGGGTTGAGGGGATGCCCCACCTTCCAAATCGAAGGATCTCCAAAATTGATGGCAGAGTCTAGGCCAACCTTAAAGCTAAGTCCCAGGTAGTGACCCTTGGGAATGTTGTCTGGCGTCTCAATAGTCCAGGGCTTGCCCTTGGTAAAAAAAGCAAAAAGGGGCTCCCCGTCCTGAGTTACCAGGGGCAGAAGGCTGCCGTCTTCCTTAATCAGCGCAATTTCAGAGAGCAGCATGTCGCTGCGGTCAAAGCGAAAGGTGTCGCCCGTCTGGGGGTGAACTAAGCCAAGGTTTTGGTAGGTCAAATCCTGCCCGTTCCATTTTGGCTGAACGGATACTTCGAGCATCACCTCGTTGCCTTCGGGAGTGCATGCCGCCGCCAAGAGGAGTATTCCTGCAATTGCGATATTTTTTACCATGGCTTAAAGATAAGGTTCACGATCTTTGAAGCAATGATTGAGCCAAAAAAGTACCTAGGACTTACCAAGCCAGAGCTAGCCAAAATTTTTATTTTGCTAAGCATTTTTGCGGCGGGCGTAGCCGTGGCATTTCGAATTATGAGCCCAGAACGCCAGCTCCCGATACTCAATCCCTCCGACCTAAACCCAGCCATTGTAGCCGACAGCATGGAGTCCGTGGGCATGAACCACGTCGTGGCGGACTTTGAACTCCTGGACCAAACCCGCACTCGCCGCAGCGCTGCAGACGTCGAGGGAAAAGTCCGAGTGGTGAGCTACTTTTTCACCACC
>JABMNC010000099.1 GCA_013205365.1 Cryomorphaceae bacterium
CTCTGCCCAGCGAAGGCCTAATGTCTCGGTTAGCGTGCTTTTGCCCGCCCCGGGATTCCCCGTGAGCCCTAATCGAAAGCTTCCTTGCGGCGGCGGTCCGAGGCAATCAAAAAGCCCTGCGGCGCGTTCTATGTCCTCAGGCAAATGGCTTTCGACCAGGCTCAGCGCTCGCCCGATGAAGGCTCGGTCGCCCCGGCGAATTCCCTCTGCCCACTCGGGCGCCGTCCAAACTGGTCCGTTCATGAATTCGGCGTTTCGTTTGCGGCTGGGAGCTCCAGCGCCTTCTTGAGCAGGCTGGCCGCAGATTCAAGCACCGGCGTTCCTGGGCCAAAAACCGCGGAAGCACCTGCTGCGAGCAGCGATTCGTAGTCTTGGCGAGGAATAACTCCTCCCACGACCACCTGAATGTCGCCGCGCCCGGCCTGCGCGAGGGCCTGCAGCAGCTGGGGAATCAGGGTCTTGTGACCCGCGGCAAGGGAACTCACGCCAACCCAATGCACGTCGTTTTCGATGGCTTGCTGCGCGACCTCTTCGGGAGTCTGAAAAAGCGGACCCAAATCAATATCAAAGCCCACGTCGGCAAAGCCGGTGGCAATAACCTTTGCTCCTCGGTCGTGGCCGTCTTGACCCATTTTAGCCACAAGCAAGCGAGGACGGCGACCGTAGCGGGCCGCAAATTGGTCGGCAAGCGACCGCACCTCGGCCAGTTTGCCGTCGGAACCGGATTCGCGTGCATAAACTCCGTGGACCATGTTGAGTCGAGCCTGGTAGCGGCCAAAGGCGCGCTCGAGAGCGTCAGAAATCTCTCCTAAGGTAGCCCTAACCCGGGCTGCTTCTATGCTCAGCAGCAGCAGGTTGCCCTGGCTGGTGCGCGCAGCAGACTCTAAGGCTTCAAGGGCCAGTGCGACCGCATTGGGGTCGCGGTCTGCCTTGAGGGCCTTTAGGCGCTCGATCTGGTTGGCCAGCACCGCCGTTTGGTCAACCTCGAGAATTTCGAGATGGGTATCGTCGTCGGATTTAAAGGCATTCACGCCAACGAGCACGTCCTGCACCGAATCAAGGCGAGCCTGCTTGATGGCAGCGGCCTCTTCGATGCGGAGCTTGGGCAGCCCAGCCTCAATGGCCTTGGTCATTCCCCCGAGCTTTTCTACTTCTTGAAGAAGTTCCTCCACGCGTTCCATCAGTTCTGCGCAGCGTTTCTCAACGGCAATGCTGCCGCCAAGGGGATCTACAAATCGGGTGATTCCGCTGCGCTCTTGAATTCGAATCTGCGTTTCGCGTGCGATTCGCGCCGAGAAATCCGTAGGCAAGGCAATGGCCTCGTCGAGCGCATTGGTATGAAGGGACTGGGTTCCGCCCAATGCTGCGGCCATGGCTTCAATGGCAGTGCGCGTCACGTTGTTGTAGGGCTGCTGCTCGGTCAGGCTCCAGCCCGAGGTCTGGCAGTGCGCCCTGAGGATTCGGCTCTTGGGATTTTTGGGATTAAAAGAGGCCACGATTCGGTCCCAGAGCGCCCGGGCGGCGCGGAGCTTGGCCACTTCGGTCACAAAGTCCATTCCAATGGCCCAGAAGAAGCTGAGTCGTGGAGCAAATTCGTCGATGTCGAGGCCCGAAGAAATCCCGGTCCTCAAATACTCCATCCCGTCTGCCAGTGTGTAGGCGAGTTCGAGTTCGGCCGAGGCGCCAGCCTCGTGCATGTGGTATCCCGATATTGAAATGCTATTGAATTTAGGCATTCGCTCGCTCGTGAATCCGAGAATGTCGGCTATGATGCGCAGGCTTGGTGCGGGCGGGTAGATGTAGGTATTCCGCACCATAAATTCCTTGAGAATGTCGTTCTGAATGGTGCCCTGCAAGGAATCAAGGCTATGGCCTTGCTCTTGAGCGGCCACAATATAGAAGGCCAGAATGGGTAGCACGGCACCGTTCATGGTCATCGAAACCGACATTTTATCCAGCGGAATTCCCTCAAAGAGGCGCTTCATGTCTTCTACGCTGTCGATGGCCACGCCCGCCTTGCCTACGTCGCTCTGAACCCTCGGATGGTCGCTGTCGTAGCCGCGGTGGGTGGCCAAGTCAAAGGCTACACTCAGCCCTTTTTGCCCGGCTGCGAGGTTGCGGCGGTAGAAGGCGTTGCTCTCTTCGGCCGTGCTGAATCCAGCGTACTGCCTTATGGTCCAGGGCCGCTCGCGGTACATGGACGCATGGGGCCCGCGCAAGAAGGGAGGCTCCCCAGGGAGCGAAAATTCGTGGGCTAGTCGCTTTAGTTCCACAGGTTCTCGTTGCGGTTGAGTAGTTCCACGAGCCCGCCGCGACGGTTCCATTGGGCGGTTTGTTTGCGGGCAGCCTCGGCCAGTTCGGCCGTCCATTGCTCCAAGAGGTAGGAACCCCGAAGGGGATAATCCTGCTGCAGAAGGCCCGATTCGTAGTAGAGCACAAGGCCCTGATGGCGTGCCCATCGAGCAGCCTGTGCGCTTTCATTGATCGGCGCAATGCACAGATCACGGCAGCCGCCCAGTGCCAGGGCTTGCGCAGCCAGGGCCCGGTCTGCGAGGTCGGCAGCGTCGTCGCTGGGGCTTCCGTCTCCGGCAACACGCCCGACGATCCAGAGCGGATTTTGGGTCCACATAAGGCGCGCAGCCTGGGCCATGGCGGCAGTTTCAAAATAATCCGCAGTGGCCTGAAGTACCAGGCCTACTGGGCGTCCGGGGGCGGGATTCATGGCCTCAAGGCTGGCTAGTCCCCAGGCCAACTGGGCAGCGGCGTCTGGGGCTGCAAAACAGGCGTTGCTCACAATGGCCCCCATCGCGGGCGGAAGACTTGCTTCAGCACGCCGCAACCGGTCAAGGTCGCTGGCCCAACTGCCGGTAAACCACTTGCCGCTGCGGGCTTTTTGCTCCAAAGGATCCGCGTTGTAGAGCCCTTGGCTGGCGGATTCGAGCTGAGCGGCTACCGAGTCCGGATCGAGGTCGCCCACCAAATGCAGGGGGGCTATGCTGCTGTCGATTCCGCGCACGAGCAAGGCCACGTCCGCGCTTTGGTGCACCCAGAACAGCACACTATTGGCGCCGTCCATGAGGGCTGCTAATGCGGATTCATTGGCTTTTTTAGGGTCGGAACCGTCTACTTCCACCGTCACCATTCGATCGGCGGGGGCTGCGGGTCCAAAGTCCGGCAAATGCTCGGTTGGTGAGGTCGGAACCCCTAATTCCGGCAGTTCAGGCATCATAAGGTGTCCGAATCGTCTGGATCCTGGGGTTCCACCAGCAGAACTTCTTCGCCAGGCCGGTGCATCCAGTAGGTTTCTCGGGCAAATTTCTCGAGTTGCTTGGGGTCAGACTCGAGTTCGTTTAGGCGCTTTTGGGTTTTTTCGAGTTCAGTGCGGTAGTAGCGCAGGCCGTCTTCGAGTGCGCGGACTTCTTGACGGAGTTCGTACTGAATAAACAGGTTGTTGGAGTCCAAAAAAAGCATCCAAACCGAGAAAAGCAATGCGGTTAGAACGTACTTATTGCGAATTAGGGCAAACAAACGGCTCATTCTTGCGAAGTTAGGTTGCCATTCCACTGCTTGGTGACGTAGGCGCGGTACCGTCCCTTGCTTCGTGCCATGAGTTCTTCGTGGCTTCCTACCTCAGCAATTTGGCCTTCGTGCAAAAAGGCGATGAGGTCTGCGTGCCGCACCGTACTCAGGCGGTGGGCGATTACCAGCGAAGTACGTCCATGCATGAGCTTTTCGAGTGCTCCCTGCACCAATGCTTCGCTCTCGGGGTCCAGCGAGGAGGTGGCTTCGTCGAGCACTAGCAGCTTGGGATTGCGGAGCATGGCCCTGGCGATGGCAATTCGTTGGCGCTGCCCGCCGCTGAGCTGCACGCCGCGCTCGCCCACTTGGGTGTTCCAGCCCTCAGGGAATCGCTCGATGAATTCCCAGGCATTGGCGTCTTCTGCGGAGCGCCGAACCTCGTCGTCGCTTGCCTCGGGCCGTCCGTAGCGAATGTTGTCTAGGATGCTTCGGCCAAATAAGGCTACATCCTGCGGAACCCAGGCCATGCGGCCCCTAAGTTCCTGAAGCGGCCAATCCCGAGCATCTTGGCCGCGTATCAAAAGCTGGCCTTGCTGGGGATCGTGAAAGCGGTACAGCAGCTGAACCACCGTAGACTTACCTGCACCGCTGGCGCCCACTAAGGCACACTGCTGGCCTTCTTGAACCACTAAGTTCAGTCCCTGGAGCACGGGTACGTCGGGCCGAGTGGGGTAGGCGAAGTGCAGACCCCTAAACTCTAGAGCTGGCAAAAGATCCTTGCGACCAGCCTCGGGTTCAGGAATGCTGCGCAGGGCCGTTTGGGCCGCACTCTGGTCTTCTGGACCGCCCTGCTCTGGCGCTTCGTCGAGCATTGCCATGATGGCTTCGGTGGCTCCCATGGCACGCTGAAGCCGGCTGTACACGTCGGCGAGTCCGCCCACGGAACCTCCAATGAAGCCGGAGTAGATGACAAAACTAAAGAGCTGCCCCGAGGCCATTTCTCCCGTTGCGATGAGGCTTGCGCCCTTCCAAACCACGGCTACGAGCGAACCAAAAAGTCCTAAAATAATGAAGCTACTGAATCCGCCGCGAAGGATTCCACCGCGAATTCCCAGTTCGGCAACCCGATCGAGTGCAGCACGGTAGCGGGTTTTTTCAAAGTGCTCTTGGGTGTAGGCTTTGACCGTTGCGGCCGCACTAAGGGTTTCGTCGACAATGGTATTGGACTCCGCCGAGGCTGTTTGCACTTCTTTGGCGTACTTGCGAATCCGCCCGCCAAAAAACACGGCCAAAAGCACTACCAAGGGAAGAACCAGCAGCATAAATCCCGTGAGCGACGGGGACTGGTAGACCAGCAGGGCGATTCCGCCCACGATAATAACAATTTGCCTAATGAACTCTGCGAGGGTACTGGTGAAGGTCTCCTGGAGTACGCCGATGTCGCTCTGAAGGCGGCTGGTGAGTTCGCCGATGCGCTTCTCGTGAAAGAAGGGCAGGGGCAGGCTGACCAGGTGGCTGTACATGGCCGACCGAAGCGAGGCTAGGGACCGCTGCGCCACGCGTTCAAAGAAGAAAATTCGCCCGAAGCTAAAGATGCTTTGAGCAAGCAAGATGCCTCCTAAGGTCATGGCGATGCCGTCAATGTCAGAAGGTTTGGTCTGCGCCGCATCCACGAGCTCTCCGAGGTACTTAGGGAAGGCAAGGTTGCTGCCTGAAGACAGCAGGAGCATGAGGAGTCCGATTAAAAATTCCGTTCGGTAGGGTTTGACGTGCACGTACATGCGCGCCATCTGCTTGAGAGCCGCCCAGCTTATGGGTTTTTTGGGCGTTTTATTGCCGAATTGGGCTTTAGCCATTCCGCCCTCTTAGCGGTTTTTGTCTTGAAAGTCGAGGCTTGTCACACCCAAGGCCTTTAGCACGCGTTTCGCGCGGATTTTAGCCCATTCTTTCATGGCTGTTGCGCTGCGTCGGACCAGGCCGTCGTCGGGTCGGGCAATAAATCGGGAGTCGCTGTACTTGAATCCGTCGCTTACTTCGGTAAAGTAGTAGGCATAAAAACTCTTGCGGGACTCGCCCTCGGGAACGTCGATGGCCTTGTAGCCATGGGGACTGGTCTCGTCGGTTAAGAACAGGATGGCCCGGTTGTGCAGGGGAGCCACGCGGCTCAGAACCTTGGTCATTTTGGCGTCCCAGAGCTCAAGGTGTCCGCCCCAGGCCTCATCCCAATGGCGGTTGAGGTAAATCAAAAGGTTAATGCGGCGCCAGAGCTTCTGTTTGGGGTCAAAGTTGACGTCGATGTGCACGTCTACAAAGCTTCCTTGCCCGCCTTGGTGAAGGCCAGATCCCAGCGCGTCGTCAGGGCACTGTAAATTTTCAATTCCAGTAAGGCTGCTCATCCATTGCGTGAACTCATTCGAGCGGATCGCGTTGCGGACTTCGATAAAAACCGGATCCCATCGCTCAAAGTGGTAGTCTTCGACCTTGTTTTCGTTCAAGGATTTGCGCTTGACCTTCAGAGAATCCACCGAAGGGAAGTGCTCGTGCAGTTTGTTGGCTACTTCGTCCAAAAGGAATCCGTCGAGCACTACGTGCTTGGGCTCGCCTGTGGCGAACTGCGCAGTGAGTTCCGGCAGGCGTTGGAGTATGGCGGGATTGATAATGGTATTCATAGTTTGCGTCGCAAAAGCAGGTAAAACAAGCTGGGCCAAAGGTCGTGCAAAACAAGGGCCAACCGGGTGCTTGGGCTGGCTAAAATGTGAGAAAATTGGGGACTTCGAGTGGCTGCTTCTATTTTGGCCGCAGTGCGCTCTACGCTCCATCCTCCGTGCTCTTTGGCCTGATTACCAAGGGGCAAGCCATCCTTGCCGATGCTGTGGCGCATGATGTCAGTTTGCACCACTCCGGGCATAATAAGTTGAATTCGGTGCGGACCGTCCCGCCACTCTTGGTTCAAGGACTCCGCCCAGAGGGCAAGGGCAGCCTTGCTCGCGCTGTAGGTGGCTAAATTTTTTTGCCCGAATCGGGCGGCAATGCTCGACATCACCACGGCATGAATGGGCCGGCCATTGGCTTTTTGCATAAGCAGGCGGCTTAGGTCTACAACAGCCCAGTAGTTCAGAGCAAATATTCGCTCGGAGTCTATGGTTTTGCTGTCTTCTACGCTGGCCCAGTGTCCGATTCCTGCATTGAGAACCACCAAGTCAGGCCATTTGCCGTCATGAAGTACTTGGTCGATCGCGCGCTGGCGCTCGGTAGCAATGCTGAGGTCAGCCTGTATCCATTGGTCTGCAGCTTCGGGCTTGTCGGGGCGTCTCGAGCTGCCAACGGTCTGCCAGCCGAGCCTGCGGTAGTGGGTTATTAATCCCAATCCAATGCCTTCAGAGGCGCCGGTAACCCAAATTCGAGATGCACTCGTCATAATTTCAAAGATACAGCCCTTGCAGATTGAAAATCCTTACTATATTTGCACCCCGAATGCCCGGCTCAGGCCGTTGATCGACAAAAAACACGATACGATGAAACGCACTTTTCAACCTTCCAAGCGCAAACGCATAAACAAGCACGGATTCCGTCTTCGCATGGCCTCTGCTAACGGTCGTCGAGTACTGGCTGCTCGCCGCGCACGGGGCCGCAAGCGCCTTACTGTTTCTGACGAAGGCAACCCAAAGGGTTAATGCCTAAAGCGATAATATATACGAAGGTGTTGCGGGAGCAGCACCTTTTTTTTGGGATCTTGCCAGCCGTATCCCCTTTTTTAAACCCGATATTTGACCAAGCTTCCTAATTACTATGCCACGCAACACCGACATCAAGCACGTACTTATTATTGGCTCTGGTCCCATTGTAATTGGTCAAGCCTGCGAGTTTGATTATGCGGGCTCTCAGGCGTCGCGTTCCCTGCGCGAGGAGGGAATTGTGGTTTCGTTGATCAACTCCAATCCGGCGACCATTATGACCGACGAGGTGGTTGCCGACCACATCTACCTGCTTCCGCTCGAGGTAGAGAGCATTGAGAAAATCCTCAAGGAGCAAAAAATTGATGCGATACTCCCAACGATGGGGGGGCAAACGGCCCTGAACCTCTGCATCGAGGCCGACAAGCAAGGAATCTGGGAGCAGTACGGAGTTCAGATCATCGGGGTAGACATTGAGGCCATCAACATCACCGAAGACCGAGAGAAGTTCAAAAACCTGCTCGAGAAGATTGATATTCCCTGCGCTCCGGCTAAGATTGCTACGAGCTACCTCAAGGGCAAAGAAATCGCGCAGGAGTTTGGCTATCCGCTTTGCGTAAGGGCCTCCTTTACCCTTGGGGGCAGCGGCGCCAGTTTTGTTTGGAACAAAGAAGAGTTTGATTCCGCCCTTCAACGCGGGCTCGAGGCCAGCCCTATTCACGAGGTTATTATCGACAAGGCCCTGGTGGGATGGAAGGAGTTTGAGCTCGAATTGCTGCGCGATTCCAACGACAACGTCATTATTATCTGCTCCATTGAAAACATGGACCCGATGGGTATTCATACCGGAGACTCCATCACGGTGGCTCCCGCGATGACCCTGTCAGACGGGACCTACCAGCGCATGCGCGACATGGCCATCAAGATGATGCGGTCCATCGGCAACTTCGCCGGCGGCTGCAACGTGCAGTTTGCCGTTAGTCCAGACCAGCGCGAAGACATCGTAGCCATCGAAATCAATCCCAGGGTTTCGCGATCCTCGGCCCTGGCCTCCAAGGCCACAGGGTATCCCATTGCCAAGGTTGCGGCGAAACTCGCCATTGGGTACACGCTCGACGAGCTGAACAACCAAATTACCAAGACCACTACGGCCTATTTTGAGCCGACCTTGGACTACGTCATTGTGAAAATTCCGCGATGGAACTTTGACAAGTTTGAGGGCGCAGACCGCCGACTCGGACTGCAAATGAAGTCGGTTGGCGAGGTTATGGGCATTGGCCGAAGCTTTCAGGAGGCCCTTCACAAGGCGGCTCAGTCCCTGGAGATCAAGCGCAACGGCCTCGGTGCCGACGGCAAGGGCCAGACCGACCAGAACGTAATTCTGCACAAGCTCGAGCACGCGAGCTGGGATCGGGTTTTTGTGCTCTACGACGCAATGCAGATGGGTATTCCCTTGCGCAAAATCCAGGAGGTCACCAAGATTGACCTATGGTTCTTGCGCGAGATTGAAGACCTGGTAATGACCCAACGCCGCATTGAGCTGCACCATCTGGGTTCGCTGGGCAAGGATTTGCTGCTCGAGGCCAAGATGAAGGGTTTTGCCGACCGACAAATTGCGCACATGCTGCGCTGTTTAGAGAGTGAGGTGCACGACCTGCGCATTCAAATGGGCATAGAGCGGGTTTGGAAGCTAGTCGACACCTGCGCGGCGGAGTTTCAGGCGCAGACGCCCTACTACTATTCGACTTTTGAGTCTGCCTCAGGACGCATTGGCGCGTTATCACCCAAGAACGACAGCGTGTCGAGCGACCGCAAAAAGATCATTGTGCTGGGCAGTGGGCCCAACCGTATTGGCCAAGGAATCGAGTTTGACTACAGCTGCGTGCACGGGGTGCTGGCGGCCAAAGAGGAAGGCTTTGAAACCATCATGATTAACTGCAATCCAGAGACGGTATCCACGGATTTCGACACGGCCGACAAGCTCTACTTTGAGCCGGTTTTCTGGGAGCATATCTACGACATCATAAGGCACGAGAAGCCTGTGGGGGTTATCGTTCAGCTCGGGGGCCAAACGGCACTGAAGCTCGCCGAGAAGCTTGATCGTTTTGGGATTCCCATTATCGGGACCACCTACCAATCCCTGGACCTTGCCGAGGACCGCGGACGATTCTCGACCCTGCTTCACGACCTCGGAATTCCCTATCCGCCCTTTGACGTAATTACGCGTCCTGACGAGGCTCGTGCCGTGGCAGAGAAACTCGGCTACCCCATACTCGTGCGCCCCTCCTATGTTTTGGGCGGACAAGGCATGAAAATCGTGATCAACCACGACGAACTAGAGACCCATGTCGTGGAGCTTTTTAAAGACTTTCCCGGCAACCGCGTAATGCTCGACAACTACCTCGACGGAGCCATTGAGGCCGAGGCGGATGCCATTTGCGACGGAGAAAACCTCTACATCATCGGAATCATGGAGCACATCGAGCCCTGCGGAGTGCATTCTGGGGATTCCAATGCCACGCTGCCTCCGTTCAACCTGGGAGACCTGGTCATGCAGCAAATTATTGACCACACCCACACCATTGCGAGGGCCTTGGGCACCGTGGGCTTGATCAACATTCAGTTTGCCATTAAGGACGACATCGTGTACATCATTGAGGCCAACCCTCGTGCTTCACGCACTGTTCCCTTCATTTGTAAGGCCTATGGCGAGCCCTATGTCAATGCGGCGACCAAGGTCATGCTCGGTACCAAAAAGGTTACGGACTTCAACTTCCAGCCCAAGCGCAAGGGCTGGGCCATCAAGTCTCCGGTGTTTAGCTTCCACAAGTTCCCCGACGTCAATAAAACCCTGGGGCCTCAGATGAAGTCAACGGGAGAAGCGATTTTCTTTATTGACTCGCTTCGCGACCCCTTGTTTCGCAGGCTATACAGCGAGCGGAACTACTATTTGTCTAAGTAAGCCGACAGCTCCTGGGCTAATCCCAGTCGGGTGTAGCGTCCTCGAGCCTGAGTCCCTGCGCCCTCAGAAGGCCATTGGGCCAGAGCGAGTGCAGCGGCTTGCGGATCTTCAAAAAGCTCGCCCGCACGGCAGGATTCAAGGATGAGGTTGGCATCGCCTTCGGTGGGGCCAAATCCCCACACGGGACGGCCGCTGCCGAGGTATTCGAAGAGCTTGCCCGTGAGAATGCCCTTGTTGTTGGGCAGGTCGGGAATCATCAGCAGCAGCGTGTCGGCGGACTGGAGCAGCGCTACGCTCTCGCTGTGAGCCAAGTAGCCCTTAAACTCTAATTCCAGCGGAATTTCTGCCGACAAAGCCTTTAGGGAATCCAGGGCCTCTTGGGCTGGCCTCCCGGCAATGACAAGCCGCAAAGCACCGTGGGCCTGGCAGTAGGCGCGCAGGGCCTGGTAGAGCCCCTCAAGGGGGTAGTCTAGGGTGAGGGTCCCGGTGTAGGCCAGTGTGCGCACCGCATTATTGGGCTGGGGGGCATCGGCCTTAAAGTCCGCCGGATCAAACCCATTGGGAATAACCACAAACTTGCCTTCGATTCCAGGGGATTTTGCCGCCAGCATGCGCTTCAAGTCGTCAGAAACTACGATGACCCTTTGGGCTCTTTGGAGCACCTTGCGTTCCATACTGGAGTCCGCGCGTCGTGCCCATGCGCTGGGGTAAAACATGCGGTAGTAGTAGATGTCGGTCCAAGGATCCCTAAAGTCGGCCCACCAGTCCAAGCCGCGCTGCTGTAATTCTAAGCCAATTAGGTGAGTGGAGTGGGGTGGCCCGCTGGTTATTACCAAGTCAAAGGGGTTCAAGGCATGCTGCTTGAGGGCCTCGGCAATTGCGTAACGATTCCAGCCTCGGCGGGGGTCAGGCAAAAAGAAATTGCCGCGAATCCACCTTGAAATTCGCTGAAGAGGCCCCGGCCTGCCTGCCTGGTTGGCAAATCCGCTAAAGGGCACCTCTTTGCGGCCGGTAATTTTTTGGTAGGCACTAAACCAGTCCTGCGACTTTGTGCGGTGCACGATGATGCCCTTGGTTTCGGAATTTAGGCTCTCGTCGCGCAGGGGGTACACGGCAAAGGCAGGATCAACAGTTAATACCTCGACGTCGTGACCTAGCTTGCGCAAGGCCTGTGCGGTTTTGAGCCAGCGCTGCACACCCGGCCCTCCGGCGGGAGGCCAGTAGTAGGTGGCAATGAGTATGCGTTTAGGCACGGCGGCGCTTGAATTCGATCCAAAGGGCGAATCCGAGCGAGGCAAGAAGAAGCACCGAGAAGACCCCGTCGATCGTGCTTCCTACCTTATAGGTTTCGGGCACAAAGGTGAACTGAACGTCCTTAGTGCCTGCGGGAATCACCGCGGCGCGCAGAACGTAGTTGACTCGAGCAACGGGTATTTCGACGTCGTCTGCAGTGGCAATCCAACGCTGGCCTGGAACTTCGTAGAAAATTTCTGAAAACACCGCCGTGGAATTTTTGGTCAATCCCTGCACGGCATAAGTCATGACTTTGGGGTCGTACTTGGTCAGCGTGATGCGGGCTGTAGAGTCCGGAACCTCAGAATTTATTAGGCGCTCGGCCTGTTCGCCCTGCTCCACGATGGCCGTTTGCATGGGGTCAAACTGGCCCAAGGCAGCCATGGCTTCGTCGGCATTGGCCACCTGTCGAACTTCTGCCGGGAACCAGGCGTTGCCGCAGGCGCTCATGTTGGGCTGGGCCTGCATCACACCGGTTTGCTGGTCCTGCATAATGATCCACTTGGTGTTGAGCATGCTAAAGGCAGCGATATTACCCTGCGAAAGCTGGCGCTCGATCAAATCCTGGTATCGGGCGAGTTTGGCGCCATGGTAGCCCCCTACGCTTTTGTGAAAGTAGGAGGTATAGCTGTCGCTGGTCAGCCCTGAGGTGGTATTGTAAACCCGGTAGTGAATGTCGGAGTCCTTTAAAATGAACTCGTCGGCCGGGCTCGGAACAAAGGCAGATCGAAATTCCCGTTCGCTCACAAAGTCGTCAGAGCCCAACTGGTCGCGGTCAAAGGTCCACTGGTCGGCCGCCACGAGCGCAATGAGGGCAAAACCCAAAACAGCGGGCTTGATGCGGCCCTTGAGGTGGAACCAAAGCAAGCCAGCGGCGGCCAAAACAAAGAGTAGGCTCCTCCAGGCAGAAGAGCGCATTAGGCTGGCGCGGTCTTCTTCGAGTACCGAGAGGTCAAAACCCTGCTCGGCCAACTTGGCGTCGTTAAGCCCCTGTAGCGAAAAGAGCGCAGGCCCGATCAAGGCCAAGATCAAGGCGATTCCGCCTGAAATTCCGGCCGCCAAAAGGAGTTTGCGCTGTTTTTGGTCCGCGGTCAAGTCGCCTGAAATCCACTGCTGCAGGCCCACAAATCCGAGGTAGGGAACAGCCAAAAAGCTTATAATGAGTGCCATAGACGGAACCCTAAACTTATTGTAGAGGGGTACGTGGTCAAAAATCAATCGATTGATCGATTCAAAGTTGCGGCCCCAGGCTAAAATTAGGCTTAGGGCCACTGCGGCAACTACCCAGTGCAGGGTTGCTCCGCGCAGGGTGACAAGCCCGAGTACAAAAAGAAAGACGACCACCGCACCGAGGTAGTATGCGCCGTTGACCATGCTTTGGTCACCCCAATACAAGAAGGAACCGGCGTACTGGTTCACCGTTTCGTTCAAGCGAGCGCCGCCCAGGCCCTGCTGCTTAAAAATTCCAGCAAGGGTGTTGTAGGTCTCCGTTCCCTCGTAGTCCTGCTTTAAGCCTCCACCCATCATGTTGGGAATAAAGAGGTTAAGCGACTCCGAAATACCGTAAGACCAAGACATGGCGTAGTCAAAGTCCAAGCCCTCGGCCTTAGCTGCAGGGGCCGCCGCGCTGTCGGCGATCGGAGTGAGGTCAGAATGCCCGCCCCGCATGGTGGCCTTGGTGTAGGCATAGGTAGACCATAGGTTCCCCACGTTGGGCCCAATGCCCACGACCGCAGCACCCAAAAGGAGGGCAGACCGAAGAATCCACTGCTTCACCGCTCCTGCGCGCGCTAGCTGAACCAAATAGGCTCCGGCAATGGCAAGCGCTGGCACCGCCGTGTAGTAGGTAATTTGAAAGTGGTTCGCGTGGATGTTTAGGCCGGTCGCAAGGGCGGTAACGGCAAAGCCCGTCGCCAGTTTGCCCCGGTAGACCAGTAAAATTCCCAAGATCACGGGGGCTATGTAGGCGGCAGTATGGATTTTGGCATTGTGCCCCGCAGCGAGCGAAATAATAAAAAACCCACTGAATCCAAAGGCAAGGGCGCCCGCAGCACTTAGCCATGGACTGACCCCTTCTGACCGCAAAAGGGCGAAAAAGCCAAGCATTAGCATGCCAATCAGGTATACGCCGCTGTGCTCCACCAATGGCTTGCGAATGGCCGCATCGATAGTGCTCAGTATATTATTGGGGTAGAGCGTTGACATCTGAAAAGTTGGCATGCCGCTGAACATGGCATTCGTCCAAAAGGGCTCCTCGCCGGTCTCAGCCCGATAGTCCACGATTTCTTTACCCTTGGCGAGACCAAGTTTAATGTCGTCTTGCGGTATTTGCTTGCCCTGAAAGACCACGGGGGCGAAGTAGGCAAAATTGATGGCGATCAAGGTGAGCACCGGAATTAGCCATGAGCGGCTGGCGTTGCGAAGGAGTTCGTTCATAGTCCGCAAGTTTACGCCAAAAATCTTCGCGCTTTTTGGCCTTTGTGAATGCTGTAACTTAGCCATCCGATGGCGATTACCACCCAAGGACTACTTCGCACTTCGGGCTCTGCGCTGGCTTTCACCCTAGGCGGAATGCTCCCGCTCCTCTCGGCTTTTGTGCTGCTGCCCTACTACACCAAGCTGAGCACCGCCGATTTTGGACTTTTTGCCCTCTATACAGGCCTTTATGTGCTCATGCAAACCCTCATAAATTTTGGGATAGACTCCATCGTGGGGGTTAGCTACATAGAGAACCACGACCAGCCTGCCAAACTGCGCCAAGTGATGTCGGGCTTGGCCGGATTTGTCACCCAAACGGGCCTTATTGCCCTTGTTTTAGCCGCACTGCTGGCGGCCATTGGCCCTCCGGAATTTCTGCTGCCCTGGAACGAGTTGGCTCTTGCCTCGGTGGCTTCTGCCTTATTCTTCGCCCTGTTCAAGACTTACAGCACTGTGCTGGTGAGCCAGCAAAAGCCCCTGCCATACCTCGGCTTGGCACTGCTCAATTTTGCCTTGGTCTTGGGCGGAACCTGGTTTGCCTTTCAGGTCGACGGCTACCAACTGCGCGCTCCCATTTGGGGCCGGACTCTTGGACTCGGACTCAGCGCTATGGTGGTCATGGCGCTCTGGTTGCGCAACTACGGCATACGCTGGGATTCGGCGCAATCCAAAACATGGCTGCGCTTGCTCTACCCCATGGTGCTTTACAATTTGCTCGGATGGGGTTTGCGCTTTGCCGACCGCTTTGTGCTTCAGGGCGCCCTGGGACCAGAAACGGTCGGGCTCTTTGACTTTGCTTTTAAGCTCGCTATGGTCCTGGAGTTTTTGCAGGTTGGCTTGTTCAACGCCGTCCTTCCGCGCATCTACCATGCATTCAAGGAGCGCGGTTTTCTTCTGGGTCGAGAAGTCCTAAACCGCAACCTGCACAGCTTTACCGCGGTAGTAGTCATGGCAATCCCAATCATTTACGCTGGGGTAGTTGGCCTTCTTCCTGAAATTATGCCCCGCCCGGCCTACCAATCCTCCTACGAATGGGTCGGGCCCTTGCTTTGGACCCTCTCGCTGCGCGGCATGTTCAATGCCTACTTGGCGCCCTTGTTTTATTTTAAAGAGACCTCCCTCTTCCCCAAGTTTTATGCCCTGAGCATGGCGTTCTACCTTCCCGTTCTCGCGCTTCTAGTGGCCTTCAAGGGTGCTGAGGGTGCGGTCTGGGCCTCTGCCGCGGTGGCCCTTTTGCAGGTTGGCTCCGTGCATTGGTTCACCCGCAGCCGTTACCCCATGAACTACAGCTGGGCTAAAATGCTTGGGCTCCCGCTTTGGGGTACCTTGACCTACTTTGCCTCGGTGTCCGTCCTAGAATCCGTTTGGCTTCAGTCGATGGCCATGCTGGCCCTCAATGCCTTGGCCGTTCTTATGCTGTTTCGGCGCGAAATCCGTTCTCTGCGGTGAAGATTCTTTGGGTAACCAACTGGTATCCCTCTGCTGAGGCACCGTTTCGATCGCCCTTTATTAGGGCCCAGTGGCTTGCGGCGCGCAGTGCGGGCGTCGACGCGGACCTTCTTCACATCGACATTCTTAGGGGCCCCATAGTGCCCGAAATTGGCTGGAGTAGGGGACCCAACGGAGAGTACATTCTAAGGATTGCTTGGCGGTGGTGGAAGTGGATCTACCACAATCCTTGGGTAACGGCCTGGTACCTTTCTAGAACGTATTTGGGTTCCAAGCCCGACATTATTCATGGTCAGGTGCTGCTGCCGGCAGGGCTCACTGCGGCCTAC
>JABMNC010000012.1 GCA_013205365.1 Cryomorphaceae bacterium
GCGCTGCAATACGCGAGGCAAACTGCGCAATTTTGGGTACAAAGCTCGGGCAGTCTTCGCCATCAAGGCGCACGTGAATCCCTGGTTGGTTCAGGAGTTCCAGGCTGGTTTCGGTGGCACAGGCTTCGAGGGTGAAGCTGATGGAGGGGTTGCTGGGGAGCTGAACGCCGTACTTTCCCCAGTACTTGACCAGGGCAATGTTCGAGGGGGCGCGGTATGCGGACTTCAATTCAGCTTGGATTTTGCGGCAGCTCGGTGGCTTGTTAGGGCTAGGCGCTGACCGCTTCGACGTCGGCCGCGATTTTTTTGATCATCCCCTGTAGGGCTTTGCCCGGACCCACTTCATAAAAGTGGGTTGCTCCGTCTTGGACCATGGCCAGTACGGACTGCGACCAGCGCACGGATCCCGTGAGTTGGGCTTGGAGGTTGCTGCGAATGGCTTCGGGGTCGGTCACCGCAGTGGCCACTACATTCTGGTAAATGGGGCAGCGCGGTGCTTTAATTTCCACGGATTCTAGAGCCTTGGCTAGGCGCGCGCGGGCCGGTTCCATAAGCGGGCTGTGAAAGGCCCCGCCCACCGGCAGAATCAGTGCCCGCTTTGCACCGGCCGCACTGCAGGCAGCGCAGGCGGCTTCCACCGCCGCGCGCGCACCAGAAATCACCAACTGTCCCGGAGAATTATAATTCGCCGGAACCACCACTCCCGGCGTAGCCGCACAAATCGCCTCAACCTGCTCGTCCGCCAGCCCCAAAATAGCAGCCATCGTCGAGGGTTCCGCATCGCAAGCATCCTGCATCGCCAAGGCCCGCTCCATAACCAGTGCAAGGCCATCCTCAAAGCGCAAGGCACCAGCAGCCACCAAGGCAGAAAACTCCCCCAGCGAATGGCCGGCAACCATCCCAGGTCTGAAATCCTCGCCAAGCGAAGCAGCCTTGACCACACTGTGCACAAACACCGCGGGCTGCGTAACCCGAGTCTGAGTCAAATCCTCCATGCTGCCGTGGAACATCAGCTCCGTGAGCCCGAATCCCAAAACCGCATCCGCAGTCTCAAACAAGCCTTGATGCGCTGCAAACAAATCGCTGCCCATGCCGGGCGATTGGGCACCTTGCCCGGGGAAAACCAATGCTACCTTCATAAAAACAGCTTAAATGAAAAACAAAAAGACGGCCGCGCCGCAAAGAAAACCATACCGACCTGGGGACGATTCAGACCAAAACTATGCGCCAAAATACTCCACCGCATTATTCTCGGTCTCGACCACCCGCACGCAATGCAAAAGGCTGCCGAATTCCGCGACTGGTTCGCACAACTGATTCCAAATCTCGATAGCCAAATTCTCGGTAGAAGGCAAAATACCCTTCATGAAGGTATCGTCTAAGTTCAAATGCCTGTGATCCAAAGGATCAATCACAAACCGCATCATCAAGGCCTTGAGGTCAGACAGGTTCATTACAAAGCCAGTCTTGGGATTGACCTCGCCCTTCACGGTTACCCAAACCTCAAAATTGTGTCCGTGACCGAACTCCCAAGAACACTTGCCAAACAGCTCCTCATTCTCTTGGGCGCTGAGCGCATCATTATAGAGCCGGTGCGCTGCACAAAACACCTCGCGGCGCTGAATGTGGACCACGACCTACTTTGCTTTAACCAACTTGGTCTTTAGGGGCTTGCCGGGCGCCAGGCGAAAGGTCACCTGCGCCGCAGTCGCGTCCTTGGCTGCCGGAACAGCAATGCGCAGGGCTGACTCGCCCTTGGTACCGAGCACGACCTCGTCGCGCTTGGCATACTTAACCTGAAAGGCAGAACTGGTCCAAACGGCATTCTGCTCCACCTGAATGGACTGAATAGACAGCTGCTGCTGCACCGGCTTAGAAACATTGATTTGCAAGCCCTTTGTGTTGGACTCCATGGTAAACTTGGGAGCGCTGCAGCCCGCAATGGCAATAAAGGCAATGGCGCCGATTAAAGAGGTAGGTAGTGCATTCATAAGTACAAAGGTCGGTAA
>JABMNC010000100.1 GCA_013205365.1 Cryomorphaceae bacterium
GGATTCGGTGGTCGTTGAGCACGATTCCCACATGGGTAATTCGACCCTCTTCGTTGTCAAAAAACGCTAGGGCGCCTTCGAGCGATTCCTCTAGAAAATTGACCAGGCTGCCTTGGCTGGCCTGTTGGCTTGCGTCGCGAAGCAGATTGATGCCGGCCATTCTGAACGCGATCTGGGTGAGGCCGCTGCAGTCGATGCCAAAGGCACTACGCCCGCCCCAGAGGTAGGCTGAGTTTAAAAAGCTAAAGGCGTAGCGCACCGCAGAGGCTCCCGTGGAATCTTGGTCCGCAACGGCTCCGTGAAAAGAGAAGGTTTCACCGGCAAGCTCGAGGTTGCCGTCCTTTAAAAAGGGCAGAAAGGAACCCGCTACCAGGCTGCGGCTCTTTATGGGCTGCACATGGTCAATTAAATCCACCGTACTTGCGACCACGGCCTGTGGTTGATCCACTTGGTTTCGGTAGGATTCTCTGCTTATTTCGGCGACTTGATGCTGCAGAACCCAGCCCTCATAGCCATCATGACCCAGGCGAACCTGCGTCCATTCCTGTTCCTGGCCAAGTACTTCAAATACTTCACCAAAGAGGCCTTGATTTACCATCTCGCTGCGGTGAGAGGGTTCGCGTCGCATGGGGCTAAGGTTGAACGGGAAGGTGCCGTGCATGGTCAGAAAGGTACGAATGTTCCTTCGCTCGGGGGATTTTTCAGCATTCTGAGCGGCAAAAAAATAGGGCTAGTGGCTTCGGCCAAAGTCCGCAGCGGAACCTGCTCACGCAGGCAGGGCTTGACCATACTAGATGGGAATGGAGAAACCAGGTTCCACCGAAACATCGATGGGGTTGTTGCTGATGGGATGCGCAAACTGAATGCGCTGGGCGCAGAGGTCGATTCCGGCGTCGGTATTGGGCCGTTTGGCTCCGTACTTAAGGTCGCCCTTGATGGAGTGCCCCATGGCCTGCATCTGGCAGCGAATCTGGTGGTGGCGTCCGGTTTCGAGGTCTACCTCGAGTCGGCTGTACCGGTCTCCGGCAGCGATTAGGCTGTAGTTCAATACGGCCGACTGGGCGTTTTTGCGGGTTGAGACAAAGGATTTCTTTTTGACAGTGTCCCTCCATAGCAAGTGCTCAAGCCTGCCCGAGGATTCTTTGGGATGTCCCTCGACGATGCATTGGTAGGTCTTTTTGATGCCGCGATCTGCAAACAAGGCGTTCATGCGCGCCAGCGATTTTGAGGTTTTACAGAGCACCACGATGCCGCTGGTTGGCCGGTCAAGCCGATGGGGGAGGCCGATGAAGGCCTTGCCGGGCTTGTTGAAGCGGCGTGCCACGTCGGCCGCAGCCCAATGCAGTAGGGTGGGGTCGCCGGTCTCGTCACCTTGAACGAGAAGCCCTGCGGGTTTAAAAACTACCAGAAGGTGGTTGTCCTCCCAAAGCACGCGGGGTTCTTGCATCAGTAGCGTTCCTGATCGTTGGGGAATTTTTGGTCCCGCACGTCACTGACGTACTGGCGTATCGCCTCAGGAATCAAGGTGCCGAGCTGCGCGTAGCGCCGCAAAAAACGCGGATTGAATTCGGTGTTCATTCCCAGCATGTCGTGCAGCACGAGTACCTGGCCGTCGACATCGCCCCCTGCACCAATGCCGATGGTGGGAATTCGCAGTGAAGCCGTGACTTTGGCGGCTAAAGCAGCCGGAATTTTCTCTAAAACCAGGGCAAAGCAACCGGCTTCCTGAAGCGCAAGGGCGTCCTCTAAAAGCCTTGTGGCCTCTAACTCTTCTTTGGCCCGAACGGCATAGGTTCCAAACTGATAGATGCTTTGAGGGGTGAGTCCGAGGTGGCCCATTACCGGAATGCCGGACTGCACGATGCGCGCCACGGTGCTGGCAACTTCAATACCGCCCTCGAGCTTGACGGCATGGCCGCCCGACTCCTTCATGATGCGAATGGAGGAATTCAAGGCCTCTTTGGGATTGCCTTGGTAGCTTCCAAAGGGCAAATCCACTACCACAAGGGCGCGATTTACTCCACGAACCACACTGGATGCGTGGTAAATCATTTGGTCGAGGGTAATGGGAAGGGTGGTCTCGTGGCCTGCCATTACATTGCTTGCGGAGTCGCCCACGAGAATCACGTCTACCCCGGCGGAATCCACCAGGCGGGCAAAGGTGTAATCGTAGGCTGTGAGCATTGAAATGCGCACTCCCGAGTGCTTGAGTTCCGCCAGGGTGAGGGTGGTAACCTTCTTAAAGGCCTCGGGGCCAGACTTTTTTTGGGTTGACATAATGCAAAGGTAGTCGAGTGCCACACAATGCTATCTTTGGGCTCGATGATTCGGACCTACCTAAATCCTGCCTTTGCTGCCTTTGCTGCCTTTGCACTGGCCTCTTGCGACAACACCCTTGACGTCACTGCAGACTTTGAGCGCATTCCGGTGGTTTATGGAATAGTGAATCCCAAAAGCGACACGCAGTACGTGCGGGTTGGCCGCAGCTACCTCGGCGCAGACGGCCCGGTTGGGGGCATGAATCACCCTGACTCGCTGTACTACCCAAACCTTGTGGTGGAGCTCCGTGCTACAGGCCCTGCTGGAGCGGAGATTTTTACCCAGGACTACACGGAAACCACAGACATCCCCAAAGAACCTGGTTTGTTCACCAGCGTCGGTCATCGGGTTTACCGACTGGTACGCCCCGGTTTTTCTCAGAATCCTAGCCGCACGGACTACAGCTACGAAATTACCCTTCGTGAATCCCCGGGCAGTGCCATTATTGCACGGTCAAGCACTCCCTGCGTAGACAGCATTCGCTTAAAGCAGCCCAGCTATTTTGGGCTTCAGAAGTTGTCTATCGCCTCCAAAAACGGATACCTTATACAGTGGAACCAAACTAAAAACGCTCGTATTTATCAGGGTTATGTCGACTTTCGCTACATGGAGATGGCCTACGGAAGCATACAGGATTCCGTGCAAAGGGTGATACGATATCCCTTGCCCTACATCACCGGAGGCAGTCTGGTTGGAGGCACCTCTATAGTATCGACCACCTTAGACTACCGTGGTTTTTATAATTTTTTGCGTGCGTCGATACCGGCCGCACCGCTAGGGACGATTCGATGGTTTCGCGGAATGGATCTCTACCTAAGTGCCGGCAGCGATGCCTTGGCGACCTACATTTCGGTTTCACAGCCCTCGAACAGCATCAACCAAGATCCTCCCTTTTTTACCAACATTATCGGCGGAGCCGGTATTTTCGCGAGCAAGACTAATATTTTTAAGCCCTACCTAGGCTTATCGAATACTTCGCTCGACAGTTTGGGCAACAGCAATCTTACCTGTGCCCTTCAGTTTGGTCGCGCTTCGGCTGGAGATACCTGCGCCTGCGGTCCGCAGCGCACCTGGGACCGCTGCTTCTAGGCCCTCTGAATCCTTTCCGGCTAAGAATTCCGCGTCAAAAAGGCGGTGAAGCCCTATAGTCGCTGACATTCTGTCTGATTTTGTCATAAAAAAGACCCTAGGAATGGCCTGGTACAGTGCTTGTTTTTAACCCGGGAAATAAATCCAAAGAACAATACATCATGGGTAAAATTATCGGAATCGACTTAGGTACAACCAACTCCTGCGTCGCAGTTATGGAAGGCAACGAAGCTGTTGTTATTCCCAATTCAGAAGGCAAGCGCACCACCCCTTCGGTGGTCGGATTCGTCGACGGCGGAGAGCGCAAGGTGGGTGATCCGGCCAAGCGCCAAGCCATTACCAATCCCAAGAAAACGATCGCCTCTATTAAGCGCTTTATGGGCGAGACCTATGCAAACTGCGAGAAAGAGATCGGTCGCGTGCCCTACCAGGTGGTTAAAGGAGACAATAACACTCCGCGCGTTCAGATTGACGACCGCGCCTACACGCCGCAGGAGATTTCTGCGATGATTCTTCAGAAAATGAAGAAGACTGCCGAAGACTACCTAGGTACTACGGTAGACGAGGCCGTTATTACGGTTCCGGCCTATTTTAACGATGCACAGCGTCAGGCAACCAAAGAAGCGGGTGAAATTGCTGGCCTAAAGGTTCGCCGCATCATCAACGAGCCTACGGCTGCCGCCTTGGCCTACGGCATCGACAAAATGAACCGCGACATGAAAATTGTCGTATTTGACTGCGGTGGCGGAACCCACGACGTTTCGGTTCTGGAGTTGGGCGACGGAGTTTTTGAGGTAAAGTCTACCGACGGCGATACCCACCTCGGTGGCGATGACTTTGACGACCGCATCATCAACTGGCTTGCTGACGAGTTTAAGGCTACGGAATCCATTGATTTGCGCAAGGACGCTATGGCCCTTCAGCGCCTCAAGGAAGCTGCCGAAAAGGCTAAAATCGAGCTTTCTAGCACGACTTCTACCGAAATAAATCTGCCCTACATCACGGCTACCGACAGCGGACCCAAGCACATTGTGCGCAACCTTAGCCGTTCGGAGTTTGAGCGCCTTGTGGCGGATTTGGTCAAGCGCACCATCGACCCCTGCAAAAACGCACTCAAGAATGCCGGACTTAGCACCAGCGACATTGACGAGGTCATCATGGTCGGAGGTTCCACTAGAATTCCAGCGATTCAGGAAGCAGTTAAAAAATTCTTTGGTAAGGAGCCCAACAAGGGCGTGAACCCCGACGAAGTAGTTGCAATTGGTGCGGCCATTCAGGGTGGAGTTCTTGCCGGAGACGTTAAGGACGTGCTTCTGCTCGACGTAACTCCGCTCTCACTGGGTATTGAGACGATGGGTAGCGTGATGACGCGACTGATTGAGTCCAACACCACCATTCCAACCAAGAAGTCTGAAGTGTTTAGCACGGCAAGCGACAACCAGCCCAGTGTGGAGATTCACATTCTTCAGGGCGAGCGCCCCATGGCAAAAGACAACAAGACCATCGGACGTTTTCACCTCGACGGACTCCCACCTTCTCCCCGCGGCGTCCCGCAGGTGGAGGTGACCTTTGACATCGATGCCAACGGAATTTTGCACGTCAGTGCCAAAGACAAGGCGACGGGCAAGGAGCAGAAGATCCGCATCGAGGCCTCGAGCGGCCTGAGTAAGGAAGAGATCGAGACCATGAAGAAGGAGGCTGAAGCAAATGCCGATACCGACCGTGTCGCCAAAGAGCGTGCGGATAAGCTCAACGCAGCAGACCAAATGATTTTTCAGACCGAGAAGCAGCTCAGCGAGTTCGGCGAAAAGCTTGGCGACAAGAAGTCTGCTATTGAGGAGTCGCTTGACAACCTGAAGAAGGCTCATTTAAGCCAAGAAATCAGCGCTATTGATGCCGCGATGGAGCAAATCAACGAAGCGTGGAAAAACGCTTCTGAAGAGATGTACAAGGCGCAGCAAGACGGCGGTGATGCGGGCAGTGCCGGGAACGGTGCCGCTGCGGGCAAGGCCGATGACGACGTGACCGACGTGGACTTCGAAGAGGTCAAGTAGCCGATCAGGACGCAAAAAAGTAGGGCTGCCCTTTGGGGCGGCTTTTTTGTTTTTTGGCAAGGTTGGCTGGTTAGCTTGCTAGTAACCAGAAACCAGTTGCTAGTTAACTAACGAGCTAACCTCGCCAAACGGCTACTTCGCCCTAAACGCCCCGTACTTGAGGATGCAGTAGATGGCGCGCACGCCGTCCTTCCAGCCGATTTTTTTACCTTCTTCAAAGGTTCGGCCGTAGTAGCTGATTCCGACTTCATAAATACGAACCTTGGGAATCCTGGCAATTTTTGCCGTGACTTCGGGCTCAAATCCAAAGCGATTCTCGCGCAAATTCAAATTTTGGATCAGGTCGCGCCTGAAGAGCTTGTAGCAGGTTTCCATGTCGGTCAGATTCAAGTTGGTGAACATGTTCGACAAAAAGGTCAAAAACGCATTACCAATGGAATGCCAAAAAAACAGGATTCTGTGTGCATTGCCACCCATGAATCGCGAGCCGTATACCACGTCGGCGTGGCCGTTGATGATGGGCTTCAGGAGGGTGACGTACTCGCTGGGGTCGTACTCGAGGTCGGCGTCCTGAATGATAACATAGTCCCCAGTAGCCATGGCGATACCGGTGTGCAGTGCGGCGCCCTTACCCTTGTTGACTTCATGCTTGCGGTAGGTCATGGGCAATGAAGGGTTGACAGCGGTGTAGCGCTCGATGGCTTCTTCGGTGGCGTCCTTGCTGCAGTCGTTGACCACGATTAATTCCTTGGTCCATCCTTCGGGCAGGGCACAGTCGCGGACTTTATCCAGAATTAAATGAATGGTGGCGGCTTCGTTGTAGGCCGGCATGACGATGCTGAGTAGGGGCATAGGGCGCAAAAGTACGGACTTAGGAGTACCTTCATAGAATGTCTTTGATTATCGACTATGGATTAGACCGAGTGAAGGTCAGCGATGCACCCAATAGTGGTAGTTGTCCCGAATTAAAGGGTTCAGAAGTGATTCGATGGATCTCAATGGCACAGCCAATGGATCCAAGTTTACTTCGTGCCTGGGTGGTTGATTGGGGTTTTCATCCCCATGTTGCTGAGGATCTGCTCGATTCGGACGCTCGAGCAAATTTTGAGGAATACCCCAACGAGATTTACCTAGATATGCATGCAATTAAATTGAATCGCACCGACCGATGCGAGTTCAGTCAAGTAGGGTTGGTCCTATACCAGCATGGAGTTATCTCTCTCCAAATTGATGGAGTTTTTGAAGAGGTATCAGGTCGCATACAGAGCAATCTCGGCTTAATTCGGTCCAAAGGACCCGACTATTTATTCATACGCCTTGTTGACGCAGTATTAAGGCTCTATGACCAGTACTTTGAACGACTGGATGAGGTACTTAGTGAGCTAGAAATGGAATTAGTGCATCGCCCAAGTCAGCGCGTGGTGATTAGAATTTTAAGTATTAAAAGGCAACTGAATCAGGTGCGTCGTCGCCTAACCCCTTTGAGAGAAGCCATAGGATCCTTAGAGTCTTCGGCTCATCCTTTATTCAAGCGTGAAAATCGTCCCTACCTGCGCGACGTTCGGGGTAAAGTCCAGGCACTTCACGAGCGCTTGGATTCTCACCGCAGCCTTTTGGACTCTCTTGAAAACCTATACTTATCTTCTGTGGGTCAGCGAACGAACGAAGTAGTGCGAACCTTGACCGTTTTTTCGGCGATTTTCTTGCCCTTAACGTTCATTGTTGGGGTTTATGGAATGAACTTTAAAGTGATGCCCGAACTGGATTGGGCTTGGGGCTATCCAATGGCTATAGTTTTGATGGCCATTGTGGCTGCATCTATGATTTTTTGGATGCGTCAGAAGAAATTTTGGTAATCTTCCATCCCGTCAAGGCAAGCAGCATGCTGATGAGCGGGCTTGTCCAATTGAAAATAGCGTACATAAAATAGTCTCCGGTGGCTACGCCGAGCACGCTGCTTTGGTAGGCACCGCAGGTGTTCCAGGGCACAAGGGCAGAGGTAACGGTGCCCGAGTCCTCCAAGGCACGAGAAAGGTTCTCGGGCTTAAGTCCCTGATCTTCGTAAGCCTTTTTGAACATCCTGCCAGGAACAACAATGGCCAAGTATTGGTCCGAGGCGGTCAAGTTAAGAATTCCGCAGGAGGCAAGGGTCGCCCCAATGAGGCCGGCAGTGCCGCGTGCAAAGCGCAGAAGAGCCTGGGTCAGGGTACTTAAAAAGCCAGCAGCGTCCATTATTCCGCCAAAGGTCAGGGCGCAAAGAATCAACCAGACGGTGCCCAGCATGCCCGACATTCCTTTGCCTTTGAGCAGCTCCGAGAGTACAGGATGGTCGATGGAAATTTGGCTGCTGCCATAGAGGGCCTGCATGCTCCCTTCATACCAGGCCGAGGGCCCGTTGTGTCCTGCTATTTCTGCAATAATTTGAGGCTGTACCAAGTTGGCGGCTAAGACGCCGGCGAGCGTTCCAATTCCCATCGCGGCAAGGGCGTCAACCTTGAGAACAATTAGGGCAATGCTTGCCAAGGGTACCAGTATGAGCCATGGGCTTATGGTGAATTTCGCATTCAGTAAATCGGTAATCTGGGTAACTTCACTAAGGTCGCCTGTCTCGTTGGCAGACAGCCCTTTAATTCCAAACACCAGCAATGCAATCAATATTGCAGGCCCTGAGGTCCAAATCATGTGGCGAATGTGGTCCGTCAACTCTGCGCCAGCCATGGTGGCCGCAATGTTGGTCGTATCGCTAACGGGGGACATTTTGTCGCCAAAGTAGGCTCCCGAAATCACGGCTCCAGCAATCCATCCCGAGGGCAAACCAAGACTTTGTCCAATGCCCATGAGTGCAATTCCAATGGTTGCCGCAGTGGACCAAGA
>JABMNC010000013.1 GCA_013205365.1 Cryomorphaceae bacterium
CGGGCTGCAGGCAGTGCCCTGCTTAAGTGCAGCCGAAGCCATTAATCAGGCCAAGGCAGAGGGCTATCAAGCGATTTATGTAGGTGGCTCCAGCTTTGTCGTAGCCGACGCCCTAGCAGCCTACATAGACGGACTCGTAAGCAAAGAGAACCATCGCTAAAACTTCCAACTCAAGCCCGTAGTACTGTAAAGGGTGAATTGAGGCACGTCCGTACCTGAAGGATAGGCATCGTAGTTCAACTGACCCACGATCACCAAACTTAGGTTTGGTTTAATTGGCGCCGAAAGTCGGGTATTGAACATGGCGCGTATGTCTTCAAACCGACCAAATCGCGGCTGGTAGTAGGCCACCGTAGTCCATCGCCAAAGGTCCCAGCTTCGGTCGAGGCTGACGTAGGTATTAAGCCTAAGGGCATTCTCGGTTTTTCCATTAAAGGATTCCACGTCGAGCTCATACATCAATAGCGGATTTATGAACAGCTTAATACCCGGTGCAGAAATGGCAGTGTAGCGCGGCCCACCCCCTATGTTAAACCTTCGGGCAACGCGCATTGGCAAGTTGCTCTGCCATTCCATGAAGTACTCTGCCGTGAGTTTTTCACTATAAATACGGTTGTAGCGCAGATGCATCATTCCGTTGCGCTCAAAGTCAAAGCGATTGTCTCCCAAACGAGTAGCCCAATTCGCGCTTGCAATTCCATAAAAAACATGATCCCCAACCCTGCGCGTTGCGTTCACTGATCCGTTGAGCTTGAGCAAAAGAGCCTGCGTTCCACCTAAGAAAAATCCGCCGTCGACCCGACCGTGAACCTGTTCCGTAGTATCCTGCTCCGCAGAGGCGCGCATCGCTTCAATATTGACAATTTGAGCCCCTGCATCAAGCAGTAACCCGGCAAAAAGGATGGCAGCAATTCGTTTCACGCCCTCAAAAGTACCTCAATCATGCTGCGCGTATGTTTGTACTATGCTTCGAACCTACTTTTTCCTACTTTTTTGCCTCATTTTAAAGACTGCTTCTGCCCAAAGCTCTGATCTTCAGCAACGAATTAAAGGCTTTCAGGCGGAGCAGGCCGGTGACTATTCCATTAAGCTACTCAACCTGAGTGGTGAAAACCTAGGAGCCCTTGAGCAAGAAGAAGCGGCCTACCGCCTGCATTTTAAGCTTGAAGCAAAAGCCAAAAGCGAAGACAAGCTCGGCCGCAGCACCAAACTCGCCGTTCACGTCCAAGTTTTTGAGTTCGAAAGCATCGAAGACCTCAATTGGGCCATTAAACGCTGGCTGCCGGACTTTATCGATCACAATGCGGTACGGCCTGGCCGCGACACCAAGTCGGTACCCAATGCGGACCCGTCGGTCGTAGTTATTGAAGGTTCAAGCATTGCCGTGCTCACGCTAAGCTGCACTCAGTTTGACCTTGACCGCTTTCGCATATGGCGCAACCAGCTCCTCACCTACTTTGGCGGAGCAAGCTCGGTGGTCATCGAAATACAAGGCTGCGAGGGCCCGCTCATGTGGACGAAGAACGCGCCAGACCCCAAGGACCGGACTTGGAAGTAAGCCTAAACTGACTGGCGTGCAGCGAAATAGACAACCAAGCATCCTGCTCAGAAACCTTAGCTCGCTGGCCCCAGTCTGCTGCAGTGCGAGCCAGTCGCATGGCATGATGAAGGGCTCTTAGGCCCAATCCGCTTTTTTTGTGCCATCCATTGAGTACGTCCATGGCCTGTCGAGTGATTTCTGCGCACTGAATTAGCGATTCAAGAGGAATGCCGGAATTACCCAACCAAGGACCTCTTGCCCTCTGGCGTTCTTGTGCCATGCGCAACTTAAAGACCATTTCGTCCCAGGGAACCGCTACCGAGTCTGCCTCACGACCCAGGACCAAACCCATCTGAAAACGATCCAAAAACGGCCCTGAAAACCGCTCCTGATAGCGAGACAAACGAGCCGATCCGCAGGTGCACTCAATACTTTGGTGACCGTGGTAGCCACAGGGACAGGGATTCGTTGCCCCGATAGTTTGGGGAACTTGGGTCGCATCCCTACTCCACTGTGCCTCCATTGGCTTGCGTAATACCTCGAGGGTCCGGAGCGACATCTCGCCGAGCTCGTCCATAAACAGCACTCCGGTACCTGCCGCCCAAAATGCCCCATTGGCCCCGACCAATTGTACCGGACTAAGGGTTGAAGAGGGCTCGACAAATGGCAAGTTGGGCTCCACCGCTGCCCGCAAGGAATGCACTGCACGAGCAAACTCTGACTTGCCAACCCCCGGCGCACCAACAAGTAAGGTCGGATGCCTGCCCGCAGCTGCAAGACCCAATGCGGTCAATGCCGTGCCACTCAGAGATAAACCGGGCCAGCCTGGAGCTGGTCGATGCAAAACAGGGACCAAGGGCGCCTCGAGAGGAATGCCCGACTTGACCACCTCCAGAGCCTCTCGCAAGGAACTTAGAGGAGCCCAATTTTGGTCTTGAACCCGCCACGGAGCTTGGCTCGGGTACAAAAACAAGCCCGACTCCTGAGGGGGCGCCGGCCGGTCGGGCTCAACCCAACTCAGCGACGCCTTTAAATCAAGGGTACCGATAGCCCACAGGCCCTCGCGAAGCGGCACTTGACCCGAGGCCATGAGTACCGCAAGGGCAATGGGTAAATCCATAGCGCTGCCCAATTGCCAGGGTCTGGTCGGGTGAAACGACACTGTAATGCGCTTGCCCGGCCATTTTGCCCCCACCTCAAGCAAGGCCGCGTGAATTCGGTTGGGTGCCTCGCGCACCGTGGGATCTCGGGTTCCGACCATGTGAAACGAAAAACCGGGGGTCGCCGCCACGTCTACACGAAGTTCATTCCATCGGCCCTCAGCCCAGACCCAAGTTTTTAAAGATGCTACCATGCGGCAAACAAACAACCGCAATGAGTTAGCAGTCGGTTGCTAAACGCATAGAAACGTTTACAGATAAGGGCACTGCCTTATTCCTGCAATCCCCAGGCGCGCTGGAGGTCGGGGTTCAGGAATACATGGCTCTCGAGCAGGAAATCGGAGCCATTAAAAAGATCTATTCCGTTCACATTCAAATGGTAGTCTATTTCGGTATCAATGCTGCGCAAAATCCAACGTTCCTGCTGCTTGTTCCATAGAAATACCCCGAGTTCTTCGTCCTTGTCGGCATTGGGCTTAAAGCGGACTATGTCCCATTCGTAGAGTCGGGTGCGCTTTCTGTCCCTCATTTCGACCGACTCGTCGACCTGGGCATAGTCCATGCTGCGGCCCGTCCACCAAAAGCCGTCGGGGGAATAGAAGTCCGTTCCGTGAATTCGACGCAGGTAGCCTGCTATTTTGTCACCCAAGCGCAGTCGGTATCGCTGTTCCTTCATACGGATAAAACCTCGTGCAGCAGAAATTGTTGCGCTTAAATACCCAATTGGCCAAGGGCCTCGCGAACGGAATCGGCACGGAGAGCCTTGCGGCAGGCCCAATCACCGCGCCGGCAAAAGTCCGCACCAAAAATACTGCAGGGTTGGCATGACAAGCGCTCGGGAAGGTGCCAATGGAGCATGGGAGATGGGGCGGCAAAACCACCAAGGGGATGGGTGCCTGCCCAAAGGACTACCGAGGGAACCTGAAAGCGGTAGGCTAAATGCTGCGCGGCTGAATCGCAAACTACTGCGGCGCGCGCCTCGGCCCAAAGGGCAGACTCCTCATGGGGAATTAGGCCCATGGCGCAGCGAAACTTGGTGGAGATTTGGTCCTTAGGGCCGCCGACAAAAACGGGCTCCCAACCCTGAAGGGCAAGCTGCTCTGCCAGGCGAAGGGCTTCTTCGATGGGCCATTGCTTGGTGGTTGCGCTCGCAAAAGGCGCAAGAATGATGATGCGACCGCTCCGCGATTGGGGCTGCAAAGGTTGAACGCGCTCCCAACTGAGCTTGGCCAGGGCCTCAAAATGCAGGTCGTAGGCATTGGGTACGGGCTGCTCAGAACCACGGAGCAGGGACTTGCGTGCCGCGCGGGGTTTAGCGACGCTTGCCTGAGAAATCCGCAAAACCCAAGCGACCCATCGGCTGGATCGGCTGCGCAGGTGGCTGTGGGCATCGTACCAAGCGGTCAGGTCGGCCGAACGCATCCAACCCCACCAGAACCAGAGTAGGGCAAAAAACCTGCGGTAGGGCCCGCGGTCGACGTCGAGTCCATGAACCACAATTTGAGGGTGCTCCGGCAGACGCTGGGCCCATTGAGGTCGGGTAAAAAGGGAAATGCGATCTCCGGGCTCCGCTGCCTGCGCGAGGACGGAATGAAGGAGCACCACGTCACCAAAGGCCGAGAAACGAACAACTCCAAGGTGGCGCTTAGCCCTGGGCGCCATAAAGAGCAGGATTGGTTTCAGGATCGTTATAAAGCTTAAACTGTCGGTAAGGACTGTAGCGTACCGCACCAGAAGCCAAATCAGCCCAGAGTGCGGCGCAGGCGAGCATGAGCCCTTCGTGCTGAACCTCGGCTGCCTTAAGTCGAAGGCCGCAGGAATCCTGGTGCTCGCGAGATGCGTCGGCACGAGCCGCCTCAATCCTTAAATGGTAGAGCTTGAGCTGCAAGATACATAGGCGATCGAGGGCCCAGGCCAAGGATTCCGTACGCAGCACTCCGTCTGGGGCAGGAACCGGCTGTAGCAACTCCGCCAGCCTTTGGTCCAGCAGCTCCACTGCGTCGGTTCGCTCCTGATTTAGCGCGTCAATGCGGCGCTTTATGGCCAGAAGGTGCTCGGGCGAGCCGTCCACGCGGCGCACCTCGTCTTCGAGGTGCCACTGAACCGTATCGGTCCAGGCCTTGGCGTACCAAGCCTGCTCCATGCTTCCTGCCGCAAAAGCAGGCGGGCAAGGAGCATCCCACTGATCGCGAACGTGGTAGTCCTCAATAGCGGCTTCAAAAAGGCTAAGAATCCGCTCGAGCATCACTTGCCCTCGGTAAATTGTGCAAGACCCTGGTCGAGCCAACCCAAAAAGACGCGGGCGTCGGAATCATAGGCCGTATGGCCGTTTATGGCGGCCGGGGCCTTGACTTTAGGATCCATCAGCACATAATAGGGCTGGGCGTTGGCATTGAAGTACTGGGCCTGCAAATCCGCCCATTTTTGACCAATCGTCGTGATTTTTTTGCCCGAAGTTTCGCTCAGGCGCACCTCTCCCTCTCCAAGCGGAGTGCGCTCATCGACATAGAGCGACACGAGTACGACGTCCTCCGCAAGGCGCTTGCGAACCTCGGGGCGCGACCAGACTTCTTCTTCCATCTTGCGGCAGTTGACGCAGCCCCATCCGGTAAAATCGAGCAGCAAAGGCTTGCCAACCTGCAGGGCATAGACCCGGGCCTCCTCGAGGTCGTTGAAGCAGGGCAAATTGAGCGGACAGTGGGCATTTTCACTCAACTTAACCGCCTCTGCCGGGGCGGACCCTGAGCCCATTCCAAGCGGACTCTCGGCATAAAAGGCCGGAGGCGGAAAGCCGGCCACCAACTTGACCGGGGCTCCCCAAATGCCGGGCAGCAGGTAGAATCCGAATACCGAAAAAAGGAGACCAGTCATCATGCGGCCAACGCCGATTCCGCCTTTGGGCTCGTCGTCGTGGGGCAGGCGAAACATTCCAAAGAGATAGAGCGATGCGGCAAAGGCGATGCCCACCCAAAGGGCCAAAAAGAGCTCGCGCTCTACCCAGTGCTTCTGCCAAACCATGTCGGCCGTACTCAGGAATTTAAGGGCAAAGGCAAGCTCCAGAAAACCCAAGGTTACCTTGACGGTATTGAGCCATCCGCCCGACTTGGGCAGACCCTTAAGCCAACCCGGGAAGGCGGCAAACAAGATAAAGGGCAGAGAAAGAGCAAAACTGAAACCAAACATGCCTACCGCAGGGCCGAGGAGCTCGCCACTTACTGCGGTAGCCACCAAAAGCTGGCCAATCAGGGGGCCGGTACAGCTGAAGCTCACCAAAGCAAGGGTAAATGCCATGAAAAAGATACCGAGAATACCGCTTCGCTGGGACTGAACGTCGGCCTTATTGACCCAAGACGAGGGCAGCGTAATCTCAAAAAGGCCAAAGAAACTAAGGGCAAAAACCACAAAAAGCACAAAAAAGGCCAGATTAAACCAGGGATTGGTAGCCATGGCGTTCAAGGCGTCCGAACCGAAGGTGACCGTTACCAGAAGTCCTAGGACCACATAAATGACGTTAATACTGAGTCCGTATAAAAGCGCCTTGCGCAGACCGTCTGCCTTGGATTTGCTCTGTTTGAGAAAAAAGCTGACGGTGAGCGGAATCATGGGGAAGATGCAGGGCATTATTAGGGCCAAAAATCCACCCAGCATACCGGCGCCAAAGAGGGACCACAGGCTAAAAGCCTCGGCCTTCTCCACCTCAGGGCTCGGCTTGGCTGGCTCGCTGGCGGCATCAATCTCGGGCTCTAGTGGCGCGGACTCTGGAATTAAACCGGATCCGAGCTCTGGATCGATGTTCTCTGCCGGCGTGGCGGTCATCCCTTGAATCGGGTCGCTGCCGGCGGGCACTTTAAAGGTCAGGCTTACCAACTCCGGAGGCAGGCAGCGAGCGTCGTCGCAGACCATAAAGTCCACCTCGGCGGTATAGGTAAAGGCCGTCTGGTTCTTGCGCTTGGCATCGATAACGAAATCCACCTTTTTGCTGAAATATGCCAGCTCCATCCCGAAATTCTTGTCAAATTCCATGATGGGTTTGGGTTCGCGCACCGGCCTCTGAACGACCAAGTCCTTGGAATCGGGGGTCATGAAGGTCGTGGGAATGGGTCCGTCGCTGCCGATAAATTGGGAGTAGACATGCCATCCAGCATCAATTTTAGCCGAGGCTACTAGCTCCAAACGACCTCCCTCGAGCGTCCTCACGGAGGTTGACCAAGCGACCGGCTCGAGGATTTGTGCTGAGGCAAGGCCGCAGGCCAGCAGCAGTATAGCGAAGACTTGATTCCGTATGTTCATGATGATCAAAGGTAGTTAAGAGTCCAACGGAGGGCATTATCTGCATCAGGGGCTACTGCAATGGTCTGGCTCAAGCGGATTCCCGGAATCCACAAGACTTCACCGGGTCCGCCATCAATGGCCAAAACCACCACCTCGCGGCGCACCGGGCTTGGAACCTTGGCCTGGGTAAGGGCATCGCTCACCTTTTTGCGTCCGCTCAAACCAAGGGGCTGAATGAAGTCTGCCTCCTGCCAAAGCCGCCAAACGGCGCCTTCGGGCAGACTGCAACTGAGGGGTTCGAGCGCACTGCCCATGCTGGTTGGTCTTCCCTGAACTCTTTGCTTGGCTACCTCCACCCTTTGGTGCCATATTTTGCCGTCCCAAAGAGGAAGGGTCACCGTCTCGCCTGCAGGAGTTTCGCGGAACATAAAGTTCGAAATTGGCAGCAAAAGCAAGCCCTCGCGGTCGGCCCATACCCGCCATCCCTCGCGCTCCAAGTAGGCACCAACCTGCGATGCAGCGAGTTGGCGAAGGGCATCGAGCTCAAAGGGAGCATAGGACTTGAGCAGCTGGTAGACGATAATTTCGGAGTGTGGATGCGCCAGGGCCTCTCGGTAGAGCACTCGAGCGCCCGGAAGCTGCCTGCTCAGGGCCGTGTAGAGGCTGGATTCGCGCTGAATGGCCACTTCGGCAAAGCGCTGCAGCTGACGCAGTCGGCGCATGGTCGTTCTGATTCCGTCGCGAGCCTGAGGTATCGCCTGCTCCAAAGCGGGTAAGGCATGGTGCCTGAGGTGGTTGCGCGTGTACCGGTCGCCCTCGTTGGAGGCGTCGTCGCGCCAATGCAGTCCAATTTTAATGGCCTCCTGGCGAAGTTCACTTTTATGGAATTCCAAGAAGGGACGCCTAAGGATTCCCTGGCTTTCGGCCAACGAAATAAGTCCGTCTATGCCCGTTCCGCGGGCGGCAAAGAGCAGGAAGGTTTCAATGGCGTCGTCGGCATGATGGGCCGTAGCAATGGCCGTCGCCCCTACTTCTTCGGCCAACTTTCTGGCTGCGCCGTAGCGGAGTTCGCGTGCCCTGGACTGCAAATCGGAGGCGGAACCAAAATTTGCCGGGGCAGTGACGACCAAAATCGAACAAGCCGCAGCCGCAGCCCAATGGCGCACCAGAGCCTCGTCGCCGTCGGATTCCGCGCCGCGAAGCCCGTAGTTGACGTGAAGCAGATGCAAGGGATAGCCTGCCACGTGAAGTGCCTCGGTCAACAGCATGGAGTCAAGACCGCCCGAAACCAAGACCAAGACTGGACCCTCGGGCTGGCCGAAGAGCTCGTCAAGCTTGGCCGAAATGGCCTTTCGAAAGGCTGGTGAGGCCTTATCCCACTGAGTCATTCCAAACATTTTGAGGGTTTTCTGCCTTGAGAAGGCACTCTTCCCACTCGGTGGGAGCGTCTGCCGCAAAGGTGAGGGCACTGCCCGCCCAAAGCTGCCAGCTCGAGCTGGGAAGATGGCCAAAAAGCGTGCGAATCAGCACATTAAAATCTGCGCTGCCGTCGGGGCGCACGTAGCCCATGGCCCCGCTGTACCATCCTCTAGCCCGAGACTCCTGCGCATCGATGAGCTCCATGGCGCGAAGCTTGGGGGCGCCCGTCATGCTGCCCATCGGGAAACTCGCTGCAACCGCATCAAGCCAATCGCAGTCAGGCCGGAGGTCTGCCGCAACCGTGCTCACTAGATGGTGTACCGTTTTAAACGATTGCAACTCCAAAAGCCGCGGAACGCGAACGCTTTGTTTCTTAGCCACCCTACTAAGGTCGTTGCGAACCAGATCTACAATCATAACATTCTCGGACTGCTCCTTTTCTGCTTCGCAAAGGGCGGCGGCGGCGGCGGCATCTTTTGCGGAATCGCTATGCCGAGGAGCCGTTCCCTTGATGGGCTGGCTGGCCATGCTGCCGTCTGAGGCCACCTGCAGGTAGCGCTCTGGGGAGGCACTAACTACCGCATGATCGCCGAACCGCAGCAATCCAGCCATTCCCGCCTCTGCTCGACCCTGTAGCGACCGGTACATGCCCAGCAGGTCGGGCTTGCCCTGCGCTTGGGCGTCGGCGCAAAGGTTGACCTCATAAATATCGCCACGAAAGAGGTGAAACTTCAGGGCCTTGGCCCGCTTAAAATAGTCGGATGCCGACCAGGTGAATGCCCAGGGTTTTTGCCTCACTGGCCTTGGGGGGGAGCCTCCATCGGATTCGGAATCAAGCCATGGCTGCAGTTCGCCGTACTGAACAAGGCGGCCGTCGAGGTGGCACTCCAAAACCCATTCGGGTTCCCAAAGGGCAAGATCCGCTTGGCCCCACCAGGACTCCCCGCGCTGGGGAAGCGAGGGCTCAAAGGCATTCTTAAGGTCGTAGCCCAGAATTCCAAACCACCAAGTCGGGTTGGTCCGCCATGCCCTGGCGAGTTCCGCCCAGGATTCAGAATTTGCGCGGTCCACCTGATGGAGGCTTCGGCAGCCGCCCGCAGCAATCCATCGCAAGCGATTCAGCGGCTCCTCAGGAGCCGCCTCCGAGGTTTCATAAAAAGCAAAATAAGGGGATTCCACCCCGCGGCGCTGGAGAAGATCCACGAGGTCTGCCGGGGGATTGGACCATTCGCGTTGACTCCAATCCATCGTTTACATGTGAAGGGCTCGCTTCGCGGTAGCGTCGAGGGCAGCCTCCTTGATGGCCTCCGTATAGGTTGGGTGGCCATGGCAAATGCGGGCAATGTCTTCGGCAGAAGCGCGAAACTCCATGGCTACCGCGAGCTCCATAATGAGGTCCGCTGCGCGCGCACCCACAATGTGGGCACCCAGTACCTCGTCGGTACCCGCATCGGCTAAAATCTTCACAAAACCGTCGGTATCGCCCGATGCCCGGCTGCGCCCAAGGGCCCGCATCGGGAAGTTGCCCACCTTGTAGGCAAGACCACTGGCCTTGAGCTCCTCCTCGGTTTTGCCAACGCTCGCCGCCTCAGGCCAAGTGTAGACGATGCCCGGAATCAAATTGTAGTCAATGTGTGGTTTTTGACCGGCAATGGTCTCTGCCGCGACCACGCCC
>JABMNC010000101.1 GCA_013205365.1 Cryomorphaceae bacterium
AGCCTTAGAGGCATACAGTTTCTTCAAAACCGCCTGGAGCTGCGCAAAGACGAAGACTGGTTTTTGCGGGCCTATACCACCCATGAAGACGCGGGCCAAACCTACGACGCTTACTTCACGGCCCTTCGCATGCAGGATTCGGTGCTCAACGACGGATTTTGGGCCAACCAGTACCGATCCTTTTGGTCTTTTTTGCAAAAGCCTGTGGTGCGGGGCCTGCCCGGATACCCAAGCGAGTCCCTGCCGAGTGCCGATTTTAACGCCGCCATGGCGGCCTTGTGGGCGGCAAATCCGGGGATTTTTGACTCACTTCACCGCAGCAACCGCAACATAATGGACCTGGCCTACGACGCCGACAGCATGCTCATTCCGGGTTCTGCAGCCTTTGAGGCCCTCAAGCAGTCCATCATTTCCAGGCCCTTCACCGAGGGGGGCTCGCAGTTTTGGGATCGTTCCTCCCTGGCGCACCTGCACGGCCAGCGTTCCTTTGATTTTGCGGGCGGACGCCTTACCGGGGGAGCCAGCCTCAGGCAGTACCGGCCCAATTCGCGCGGAACGCTTTTTAGCGACACCAACGGCCGCGTGCTTAGGGTGGCCGAGGTGGGTTTGTATGGGGGCTTCAGTCGGGAGTTTGGCGACAAGCTGACGGTCAATGCCACGGCCCGCGCAGACAAGAACCAAAATTTCAACTGGCTTTTTTCGCCCGCAGCTTCGCTCGTTTACCGGCCCAACGAGCGCACGGTGTGGCGCCTAGGCTTCTCTTCGGCGGTGCGCAACCCGACCCTCCAAGACCAGTACCTCTACTACAACGTTGGCCGCGCACTGCTTCTGGGCAACCTCAACGGTTATGATTCTTTGGTAACGATAGACGACGTGAGCAACTTCCTCAAGGCAGGGCCCCAGGACCGGGCAAACTGGGTTTGGCAGTACTACTCGCGCGACGCCGTCCGCCCCGAGCAGGTGCGCAATATTGAGCTGGGCTACCGGAGCACCTGGTGGGAGCGCCTCTACATGGACGCCACCTACTACTACAGCTGGTATTCTGACTTTATTGGCTACCACCTCGGACTCCGCATCGAGGACGATCCAGGAGGCAGCGCAGCCGACCGGCTCCGCGGGGTGCAGGCCTACCGAATAGCGTCCAATGCCACGCAGCAGGTTACTACTCAAGGATTCAGCATTGGCTCAAACTATTATTTCTCGCGCTACACCCTCGCGGCCAACTACACTTGGAACGTTCTGAATTCGGGCGAAGACGACCCGATTATTCCGGCCTATAATACCCCAGAGCACAAGTACAACGTTTCGTTTGCGGGCCGAGACCTCAACTGGAGGTTGGGCAAGGGCAGAAGCGGATTCATGGCTTCGTACAAGTGGGTGGAGGGCTTTTTGTTTGAAGGTTCGCCGCAGTTCACCGGGCGCATCCCGAGCTACAGTTTGGTTGATGCTCAGGTCTCTTGGGCTTCTCCCGACCAGCATTGGTTGGTGAAGCTGGGCTCCAGTAACCTGCTCAACAGGCCGGTGGTTCAGGTTTATGGCGGACCTGCCGTGGGCAGGCTGTCTTACCTGTCGCTGGTATGGGACATGCCCAATACCTAAAAAATTGTTGTACTTTCCAAGCCTAATAAATAAACAATTTATGATTAAAACCTACTCAAAAGGTCTGTTTGCCACGATGGCAATGGCTTTTATGGCTTTCACGGCGTCAGCGCAGCAGCGTTACCTCGACGAAGTCTTTACCAATTCTCAAATTACCGTGGTGACTAACGTTCCCTACGGATACAATTTCAGCCAGTATGTGCCGGCAACAATGGGCGGTCCAATGGTGATTCCCATGTATTCTGACGTGTACATGCCCGATACTGCGATTGACCAAACGGCCTCACGCCCGGTTGTCATCATTTTTCACACAGGGTCCTTTTTGCCTAAGGGCTTAGCTTCACCCCTAGGAGACCGCAAGGACTCTGCCGTGGTGGATCTTGCCAAGCGTTTTGCTCGCCGCGGGTACGTCGCAGTATCGGCAAGCTACCGTTTGGGCTGGTTGGCCAACTCGACCAACCTTGACCTTCGCCGCGGAACCAATCTATTGGCGGTGTTTAGTGCGGTACAGGATGCCAAAGTATGCGTTCGCGCTGTGCGTGCCTCAAAGCTTGTTCAAGGCGATCCCTACCGAATTGACCCTAGCGCGATTTCGCTGGTAGGAGCGGGTTCAGGGGGATACATTACCCTTGCCTACGCAACGCTAAGCAGCTACCCAGAGGTGGCTGCCCCTAATAAGTTCAAGTACCAGGATCCAGGTACCGGAATTTTTGGTACTGCGGTTACTGCAGGAACCCCCTACATTGACACTGCCCGTGTTGGAGACTGGAACGGATACGGCGGCAAGGCCGTGATTATTGGAGCGCATCCGGTAACGGGTCTTCCTTTGGTGGACCAAACCCAGCCTGGACGCAATATCGAGCTGTACAAAGGGGTGCCCCACAACGTCAATATGGTTGTCAATCTTGGTGGAGCCCTTGGGGATTCCGCTTGGATGGAGCAAGGCGACGCTCCGGTGGTAAGCTTCCACAGCCGCTACGACTTTTATGCCCCCTACTACCGTGGGATGGTGAACGTCCCCGTTGCCGGCGCATTCTTCCCGGTAGTTGAGGTTGCAGGCAGCCACACCGCTGTGAAGATGGCCAATACTTTTGGCAACAACACGGTGCTTGCTGGTTCCACAATGAACGATGCCTACTCGGTAATTGCGCGCACGAATGCCTACAACATTGGCAACCAAGAGAACTTGTTCACTTTTAACATGGTTCCCCCCGTTGCGACCCTACCCTTCCGCGTCAACTCCAATCCTTGGGATTGGTGGGATCCAACCGACCCCTTGTCGGCCAACGAGACCAACCCTAACGTAAAGGCGCAGTCTTTGCTTTACATCGACACCGTCATGGCGTTCACGCTACCCAGGATGGCCAAGGCTTTGAATGCAGTAGGATACACAATTTCGGTTCCCGAAGCCGAGGGTCTTAAGTTCCAGGTTCTTCCCAACCCAACTACAGCCAACGCCCAGCTCTTGGTCTACGGCGCCCAAATCCAAGCGGTAGAGGTGCACGACGTGCTAGGCCGTGCCGTTTTTGCCAGCGAGGGCCTCAACGCAAGCGAGCTTGAGCTTCCGAGCGCAGCATGGGCTCCAGGAGCCTACTTCGTGCGGATTCAAACCGACCGAGGAATGCGCACTGCGAAGTTGATTCGCAACTAAAAAGTACGCTGGTGCAAACCACAAGCCCGCCGGCAACGGCGGGCTTTTTTATTTAGTAGCGGGCGGACCGTCCTTCAAGCGCAGCTTGGTAGTCGGGCGCCTCCAAGAGGGCGGCAGGGGGGAAGTCCCAGGTGCGCCAAACGTGCAGGTATGCCTCACGCGTCATGCTGTCGTGGTGGATGTATCTGGCACAGTACAGCTGGGTTTGGGCGAGGTTGAGCAGCACGAGAACCACTACGCCAGCCAAACTCAGCCTGCGCAACCAGGGCTTCGAATGCTCCAGAATCCGCTGAAAAAATACGGCAAGGGGTAGAGCCAGAAGGGCATAAGCGTCAATCATCGGCCGAGAACCCAAACTCCCGCCGTACCACCAGGCCCACCAGCAAAATACCACGTAGGCATGTGCCATGAGATAAAGTCCGATTATAAGGGCCCACGACGGCTTTTTGCGAGCAAGCCCCCAGAAACCAAGGATCATGAATGCCGCAATGGGGCTGTAGATGAGCCAGCCTTTGCGCCAGCTAAACAGACCCTGGACCCAGGCGGGCTGCGTCCAAAAGAAACCCTCCTCGCCGTAGGTCCAAACCAAGAAGTGGCCGGTGCTGAGCTTCCAGTACAGCAGCTGGGGGATGCTGACCGACAGAGCCAGCGCGACAGCCCAGAGAAGGCGTTTTGTGTTCAAAAGTCCCTTCGGGAGGCGGCCGTCAAGGGTGAAGAGTCCCGCAACGGTCAGGGGAATGAGTAGGTTGGCTGGGCGTATGAGCACAAGGAGTCCGGCCAAAAGTCCGAGAAGTAGCAGCCGCCAGGGCTGTTCGCGCCTGCGCCACAAATCGCCATGGTAGAGCATCATGGCAGATAGCATAAAGGTTGCCCCGTGGCTCATGGCGCCGCGATAGGTGCTGTAGTAAAAGAGGTTACTGCCTAAAAAAACCGCAATAAGGGTCCATGAAATTGCGGCATCGGGCACGTAATGGCGCAGCGTCCGCCTTAAAAATACCAAGCCAAGCAGGGCATAAACCACTCCAGAGAGGCCAATGGCAATTCGGTAGGGCATTGAAAAACCGTGCGCTTCGGCGGGGTTGGTAAGAAGGGTATAGGCATGCGCCCCCGCAAAAAATGGCGCGTAGAGGTAGGCCATGCCCATGGTGAATTTCAGGTGCCTTCCGCCGGATTCGGGGTGCTCGTGCACCCCGACAAGCTCGATCATGGGGTACTTCCAGGGCTTGGCAAGGTGCAGGTCTTGCTCGATAAAGACCATTGGGAGGTAGGCATAGTAGCCTGCAACGTCATAAGAAATGACCTGATTTCGGGGGTGTCCACGGGCCACAAAGGGCTGCTGCCAAGCAAAGTAGCCCAGTGCAATCCCGCAAAGGAGCCCAAGTAGAAGTTTGGAATGGATCATGGCTAAAAGTACCAAAAAAGCTCGCATTGCTGCGGGCTTATAGGGGAACCTTAACACCTAACATTAACACCGTGCAGAAAGCAAAGCGAGAAGCGGCTCCAAACTTCTGGGGCCAAAGCACGCGCTGCAATCTTGGGTGGAAGTAAAGAGCAGGTTAACCTTACCACTAAAAAGGCAAGGAATACTACTCTTCTTCGTCTTCGCTGGTCTCGTCGAAGTCTAGTTCAAAGCCGATTTCTTCGAGAAAGTCTTCGTCGATGAGCACACCGAATTTGTTGTCTTCTTCCATTTCAACGGTACGCGCGCGGCCCTCGTCAAAGGCCTCGTTGATGATGCCGCTGAAAACCATTTTCATAACCTCTTCGGCCGCTTGAACTTCGGCTGGAATATCAGATTCCGCATCGAGGGACGACAAAACTTGGTCCAACGTGGTGTCGTAGGCATCGCAAAGGGTGTCTAAAATCTGCTGGGCAGTGGGTTGGCTCATGGCTTGTCTGGGTTTATAGTAAATTGATGAACAGGCTGTCCACCGGACCACAAGGTAGCCACGGCAGCATCTCGGTGAACGTCCAAAGTCATAAATCCGTTGGCCGACAAAGAGAACAGTGTTTTGGCGCGATCACCCTCGTAAGCACCCGCCTGGATTTCGCCCGTTTTGCGAATTTCGCTGCCCGCGCCCGTTACGACATGGTCTAAACTGTGGCCCATTCCGAGGTCTGCTTTAATGTGCTGCAGGTCGTGCTCGTGGCCGCATAAGTAGGTCTTAACCCGATACTGGGCAAAGAGCGGACCCCAATGGTCCAGGTGGCTTTGCGTTTTGGCTCCCATGCGCTTGCCGCCCGAATACAAGGGGTGGTGGCCCACAACAATTCGGTAGTCCGCCTTAAGGGTATCCATTACCGCGCGGAACCATTTTTTTTGCGCTGCGGAATCTTCGCGCCATACCCGGCGGTACTGCTCTTCTTTGTAGTATTTGTCTTCGGTTGGCGAGGTATTGATAAAGACTATGGCCATGGTAATTCCGTCTTCATTCCAGGTCTTCACGTAGTTTTTAGCCGGCATCTTCCACCGGTCGGAATTGGGAGAGCGGTAGTCCATTTGCGCCTCGATGCTGCCCCGGTAGTCGTGGTTGCCCAGAACAACATACCACGGAGCAAAAAGGGCAGAGTCCGCATAGACCTCTTCAAAAGAGCCGGCCCAGTGCGCGTCGGTGGTGCTTGTGACCCCGTTGTCGTAGAAGTTGTCTCCCGTACTCACAATAAAATCGAGCGGATTCGCTTGGGCGAAGTCGGTCATGAACTGCGCCGTGATTTTTTGAGGCTCAATGCCCATTCGCCCCCAGTCGCCCACGATCAAGGCTCTAAAAACGGGAGCGTCTTCGCGCGCCGGATAGCTTAGGGATTCCGACCCGGCACTCTTGGGCTCAGGGCTTTGGCATCCGGCCAAGGCGGCAAAAAGGGCCGCGGCAATAAGGTTTTTGAACTTCATAGTGAAAGGTAGTAAGCATAGCATTGGATTCACATTATGAAATGGTCAAATTTGTACCTTGGGCTATGCGTTGTTCTTCTGCCCTTTGGCTTGCGATTGTTCCGGTATTAGCCGCTGCCCAAGCCTGTCGAGACCCCCAGCCCGAACCCTACGTTCCCTTCTCAGTGAACTACGACGTCACGTCTTTGGCGGGCCAGCCGGGTTTTGATACAGTTCCGGTCTTGAGCAGCGCCAGTTTGGATCTCGTTGAGGCCTCGGGTGGGGTACACTGCTCGTGGGCGCCTCAGGCCATTTGGGTAATCGAAGACGGCGGTGCCGGCTCCATGCTTTATCTAGTGAATACCGCGACAGGACGAGTGCTCAGTCGCCTACAATTGAATATTTGGTGGACCAACGAAGACTGGGAGGATTTGGCGCACTGGACCGATTCCAACGGCCAGCATTGGCTCGGAATTGGCGACCTAGGAGACAACAATGAGGTCCGCCCGATGCGCCGCATTTTTGCCCTTCAGGAGCCGACTGGAGTCGACACCATGGCCACTGGAATTCAGAGTTATGCGCCCATTGCCCCCAAGGTTTGGACCTTCACCTACCAAGACGGTCCGCGCGACGTCGAGTCCATGTTTGCAGACCCTGTGGACGGCCGAATTTATCTTTTCTCGAAGCGCGACATGCGCAATCGCCTGTATGTATTGCCTGCGGAACCTAGCCTTGGGGGCGACGTGGCGCTGTTTCTGGGCGATTTGCCCGTGTACATGTCGACGGCTGCCGATCGCTTGACGCTCCCAAGCGGGCGTTCCCCCATAGTGCTGCGCAGCTACGGGCGGCTCTATTATTGGGATGCGGCGCCGAGCGAGTCGGCCTGCGACGTGCTGCAGCGGGTTCCGACGCAGCTTCCGTACACCGAGCAAGAGGCTCAAGGCGAAATTTTTGCTTGGCTCAAGGACGGAACCTACGTGCTACTCAGCGAGAATGCCGGGGGAGTAGAGCCTCGAGTGCATCGCTACCTAAAGCAATAAAAAACCCTGCCAGCTAGAGGCCGGCAGGGTCTTCGAAGGTGCTGTGCAGCTTGAGCTTAGAGGTCTAGCTTCACACCCAGCTTGGCGCGGAATCCGTAGTACTCCATTTGCATGGTGTACTGCTCTTCAAACTGGTAGTAGCGCAGGGGCTGGTTCGTCAAGTTGTTCAGGTCAATGAAGACGCGCAACTTCGGCGTCAGCGCGTAGTATGCGTTGATGTCTACGAAGCTCTGGTCGCCGTAGAAGCGGTCGGAGTATGCGTCGCCGCCGTACTCGTCTACGTATCCTTGGGCATGGTTAAAGCTTATGCGGGCCGTGAACTTCTTGGCGTCATAGGCCAAAGAGGCGTTGAGCATAATCGGTGCGGTACCCGCAAGGGCGATGTTCTCGTTCTCACGCACCCCAGTGGTCTGCGACGCAGTGAACGTTGCGTTGGTGTACAGGTTCAGGTTCTTAGCGAATCCTGACTTGCCGAGCGTGCGCTGAAAAGCAAGTTCAAGGCCCTGGACCGAGGCAACTTCTCCGTTTTTCGGCGTTTGCGCATCGTAGGTCGTTCCCTTGTACTCGAAATCATTGATGGATTCCGTGTAAATAAAGTTGTTGATGCGCTTGTAGAACACTCCGGCGCTGATCAAGCCCACATTCGGAAGGTAGTTTTCGTAGCTCAAATCCACGTTCGTAGCCGTAGCTGCTTTGAGGTCTGGGTTTCCGAATTCTGCTTCGAGGTCGTCGCGCGAGAATGAAATGTACGGAACCAGGTCGTAGTAGTTAGGGCGCGCCATAGTAGACGTCACCGAACCGCGGATCAAGCTGCGGCTGCTTAGGTTGTACTTCATCAGTACGCTGGGCAAGACATTCGTGTAGTTGCCTGTGCCCGAGGTCGCTTCTGAAGTTTCTTCATCAAGGTCAAAGGCAAAACCGTTGTAAATGTTTGAGGTGTTTTCAACGCGAATACCTGCAGTGTAGTCGAGCTTACCTGACGTGCCGCTGTACATGGCATATGCACCCATGATGTTTTCGTTCGCGTCGTAGTTGGTGGCAGCAAACTCTGCTGGCACTGAGGCGCTTTCAAAGAGCGCGCTGTTGTCAAGGTCCTGATCGCCCAGGTAGTCTTTAGAGATAAAGCTCTTACCTGCAGCAAAATTCCAGTAGTCCCCGGCCATGTAGTTGTCAGCGCGCGCGGCTTCGTACTTGATGCTCAGGTCGTCAAAGCTGGGCTCTTGGTCGCCGTCTATAAATTCGTACTCATTGTAGGTCACCTCGCGAAACTTCACTTTACCGCGGTAGCGCACACCAAACTTTAGATTGCCTTTACCTACGGGCATCGTGAAGTCAAGTCGCGCATTGTTGTCTTGGTCGTAGGTGTTCTGCTGCTGCTGGATGAGCTCGTGAAGCCCGTAATCACTGAGGGCCAAACCAACTGATGCAGGGAGCATGTTCGGGGTAGTAGGGTCCATGTCTGCAAACACCACCTCGGCGTTTTTCTTGCGGAACTGAATGTAGCGTTCGTCCGGACGAAGTTCATTGGCAAACGAACGGCTCACGCTCCAGTCGGTGCGGAGCTTGCCAAAAAGGTGCTCTCCGCGAAGGGCGAGGTTGTACATCGTTTGGTTCTCCAATCGGGCATTGTTTACCTCGTTTGATCCACCTTTTGTTTGCATGCGGAGTTCGCCAATGTAGGTTCCGTCTTCTTGGCGTTCGACATCTTTAAATCGCATGCGGAATCGGTTTTCCCAATCCTTGCGGTTGCTGTACATCGACTGCACAAAAATGGTGTGGCCGGGGGCCAAGCGGAAGTCCAAGTTGGCCGACAGGTTCTGGCGAAGGCGGCGCACGTCGTACTGGCGAACTTCGTAGTTAAAGATGTAGGGGTTGGCTGCGTTGTCAAAGTTCCACTCGAACTCCGCGTTGTCGGAACCAAACACGTGGTCCTTGCTCGAGGCACTAGCCACTATACCGATCTTGTCTTTGGCAAAGCGATTTCCGTAAGTGAACGATCCGTTTGGCGTCACTTTCTGGCTGAGTGAGTTGTACAATGCACCGCCCGTGACCACGATGCGCTGCCCAGCTGGAGCGGCGCGGGTAACCAAGTTCACCGATCCGCCAATGGCATCGGCGTCCATGTCGGGGGTAAGCGCTTTCGATACTTCAATCGTTTGAATCATGTCTGCGGCAATCAAGTCCATTTGAACGTTGCGGTTGTCGCCTTCGGCAGACGGAATACGCTCGCCGTTGATGGTCACGGAGTTGAGTTGGGGAGCTAATCCGCGAATAATAATGTTGCGGGCCTCGCCTTGGTCGTTTTGCATGGTAATCCCGGGGATGCGCTTTGCAGCGTCACCAATGTTGTCGTCCGGGAAACGTCCGACCTGGTCCGAAGACACCACATTGGTAGAATTGATGTTGCTCTTTTGGCGGTTTAGGGCTCGTGCCTGACCCTGCAAGTAGGATCCTGTGACCTCAATTTCACCGAGCTCGGTAATTCCAGGCTTTGTTTTAAGGCTCACATATTGGCTTCCGCTGGCAGTATTTACCGAAACCTCTAGGGTTGCATAGCTTGCGTACTGAAGCTTAATCTTGTGCTTGTCGGCAGACAGACCGGTGAACGAGAATCGCCCGTTGAGGTCTGTGGTCGTAGTTCGGCTGCCATCGAGCGTAATGACTGCACCCGGCAGGGCAATATTGGACTCGTCGGTTGCTTGGCCACTAATGCTGGTTTGGGCCATAGCGGTCAAACCAAAAAGGGCAAAAAGTGATAATGTTAAAAGTTTGCGCATGATCAAGGTGGTTTAAGCCCCAAAGGACATCAAGCCTAATCACCTCAATGTTAACAGAATCAAGGCTTAAATTATTAAACCGTAAAAAAAAAGTTAAGGAACGGTAATCCGTGCCGCCTGGCCATTCTGCCACAGAAGGTATACCCCGCTTGGACAGTCTTCAGGTACAAAAATCTGCATGGCCCCGGCCTCGTTGCGCTGAATCCATGCCAGCATTTGGCCCGACAAGGTGGCCACCTGGATCGGACTTTCGCTCGGACTGGTTATCCACTGCCCTGCGCTTGCGGGGTTTGGGAACCATTCGCCGCGTAGGTCCGGCTCATCAAGCCCGACCGTGGTCAGTGACTTGGTGAGACTGTCTTTGCCGCCGCAGATGTTCGAAGCCACAAGCGTTACTTGGTAAAACAGCCCGGGAACCCCGTAGATTTTGGTCGGATTCGCCCCGTTGCCCGTCGTACCGTCTCCAAAGAACCATTGGAAGTTTATGGCGTCAACGCTGGACCAAGGAGTGGCTTGAAACTCGACCCTCATGCCTGCACCACCCGACGAAAGGACTTGCGCAGTCCATTCCGCAATGGGTTTGCTGCAGGTTACCACAATTTGGCTGGAGGAAATGGTGTCTCCGCAGGCATTATACGACCGCATAACCACCGTGTAGGGTCCTGAGACTGCGTAGGTATGCGTCGGGCTTGCCCCTGACCCGGTATTGCCGTCGCCAAAGTCCCAAAGCTGCCCCGCAGAGTTCACGGCCAAGCTCACAAAAGATACTGTGGTGCCGTTCACGGAGTAGCTAAAGCCGCTTCCCAGAGGAGCACAGATAACTACGGTCACTTGAATAGTGTCGGTACTTCCGCAGAAGTTTGCCGCAGCCAAGCTAAGGGTGAAGGTGCCGCTGCCCGAAATCGGAATGGTCGAAGATGCTCCAGTGCGCGTGGCGACAGTGACCCCGCTGGAGTTCACAAGAGTCCACCAATAATTGGTTGTAGGCGAACTATTCTGGGCGTTCATAATCAAGCTACTCCCGACCACCGCATAGGTAAATGCGGCAGAAACTGCCGGGCAGGGCTGCGTAGTAACAGCAAGAGGCCCGACCCAAGAACTTGCTAAACCAACGCTTGCACAGGTGTCCTTGAGGTAAACATGGTAGGCGGTGCCCGCAGCCAAGCCCGAGAGCGGGTAGGGGTTTGCGATGCCTGTGCCCACGACCTGAGCGTTGGTCGGGGTAAAGCCCACCGGGCCCAACGCAATACGGGTACTTCCGCCGCCGGCCGTAAATCCGATTTGAGCGCTCGTTACCGTTATGGCTGAGGCGGTCAAGGCCGAGGGCGAAGAACAGGATGGAACGGGAGCCTCTACCAAAGCAAACTCGTCCAAGCCAATTTCGGCATTGGCAAATCCAGCCGTTAATTTTTGTCCCCTGAATAAGAAGCGCACCGTAGTTCCGGCGTAGGCAGGCAGCGGAACCTCATGCAGGGACCAGGCTGAGCTAGCAGAGGTTTGATTGCCCGGAAGCACCGTTAAAATGCTGTTCCAGCCCGTACCGCTGTCTGCAAATACCTCCAAACGATCGATGGAAGGACCAAAAAGGTGGCTTCTAAACCGTAGCATGGGTATGTTTAGTAGGCTGGTGTTAATCAAGGGGGATGTCGCATCCGTTTGGTTGGTTCCATTATTGCCAAACCCCGCGGTAAAGAGGTATTTACCGCCGTTTACACCTTGGTTCGGCCCTGTATTATTGGCCTGCATGGGCCCGAGCCCGACGGACCAAAAAAACTGGGAGGCGGTAGATCCTGCCGACCGACTCCAGCATGGCGAAATGCTGCCTTGAAGATTGGGCCAGGTGCCCACAATCCATGTGCTTGATTGAAAACTCTCGGTCGCCGGAGCATTGACTGCGGTGCAGGTCGTCGAAACTGCAAGCTCAGAGCTCCATGCGCTAACGCTCGAGGCACTGCAGCTGTCTTTAATATAAAAATTATAGGCGGTAATTGGAGTCAACCCACCCACTAAAAAGGGATTGGACGCCGCGGTAACTCGGGTTCCGCTAGTTGCAGGGTTAAAACCGGCCGGGCCGTACTTAACTACCCAGGGGCTGCTTCCCACGGTCCAACTCAAGGTTACGCTGTTGCTGCTGACCGCTGAAGCCGTAACGTTCAGGGGCTTGGGGCAACTTGGGGTCTGATGTATGTCAATATCATCAATGGCGGACTGAGCCTGCGAGGCGAAATTCGTAGTGGCAGTACCGATCCATTGCAGCCGAACTTTTTTATTGGCAAAGGCAGCAAGGCTAACGGTTACTTCGGTCCAGGGGTCAGTTTTGGCAGTCTGAATTTGCCCCGTGACGGACCAAACCTGGGTCACAACACCCGCAGTGTCTTCAACCTGCACAAGGGTTGATGCTATCTGGCTTCCGTAGGCGTGGTACCAAAAAGTGAGCTCAGGAATACCAACAGGAGTAAGATTGATCCATGGAGTTTTGAATGAACCCGACGATCCATTGGTAAAGCCGATCGATTCGAGGTAGGCGTACTTGCCGTTGACGGCCGGACCGTGGTCTTCACTGGGGCCCGTATTAAACGAACTGAATTGAGGCGGACCCACCACATACATTAGGCCACCGAGCGAAGGTCGCTCCCAGCAGTTTGGCCAAGTTCCGGCCTGATTGAAGCTTGGGATAGCCCAGGTCGCCCCGTCGAAACCCTCGGACCAGGGAGCAGAAGTAGCAAGGCATGAGGTCGTGAACTGTACCGGCCCTACCCAGGCACTGAAGGAGGTTGGGCCGCAGGAATCCCGCACCCATGCTTCATA
>JABMNC010000102.1 GCA_013205365.1 Cryomorphaceae bacterium
GTCAACTAGGGACTAACCAAGTTTAGACTGACGTTGAAGTAGAGCGGGTTGCCGAGCCCGTTAGTCTGGGCATAGTCGGCGGCTGGCAAGAGGCCAAAGGCCCTATAAATCTCAACTCCATCGACCAAACGATCGACGTCGTAGCGGTACTGAAGGCGGTAGCCCGCCTGAATAGAAAGCCAAATAAAGTCCTTTAACGAAAACTCATAAACCATGCGGAATCGAGCCTCGCCGCGGCGAATTTCTAGGTCTTCGTTGCGAAGGTCAAAACCGCTTGCCGGATCGCGCCACAAACGGTAGGACTGCCCCTCTAGTTCATAGCCCGCAAAGATCATGTTTCGCGGATTGATCGTTCTGCGCACGTGAGCGCGGGCCGGGAAGAGTACCTCGGCTCCCCACTTGTTCAGGGCATCGGTGGAATTGTAGAGCACCACAGGGATGTAGTTAATCTCTCCCACGCGGTAGGTGCGCGCAACTCCCAATCCCCACTGCTTCTTCTCGGTCGGACGGCGACCGTAGATCAATGCTGCAGAGTACCGCAGGTACTGAGCGGGCATGAACTCGATACCGTAGGTTCCGCTTAAATCAGCAGAGCCTTGAAAGAGCAGGAAGTTCTTGCGGTCGAGTGGCTTAAACACTGTGGTATTAACTCCCGTGGTTCGCAGACCATGCTCCGACAGCGTCTGATGCAGTGGGTTTGAAGCCTCAGTAGGCAGGGTAGCATACTGGTACTGCGTGTTCCAGTAGTTGGCTCCCATTTGCCAGACCAGGTTGGTCTTCGAAATAACGGGGATGTTAAAACCCACCCTTAAGCCCTGCGTCGCATTCACCCGAGCGTCTTCGGCGGCGGCAAGTTCCGTACTGCCATTAAAAAGCGTACCAGCAGAGAGGTTGTAGGCCCCCTGGTAGTCGTAGCCCAGCGAAATTAGCTTGGCAGGGCTTAGGCCCTCAATTTTTGGATTGCAAAAGCGCTTAGCTCCCGCGTCTACAAAACCAAGGTTATCGTACTGGCTAAAGTCGTCTTCGGCAGCCGATGAAGTGTCGGACTGGGCCCATAGAGTTCCTCCAATGGACGATGCGAGGGCAAGAGCCCAAATACGGCAGCGCATCATTTTTTAGCAGGCGCAGTGGCTAGCCTCTTCCACACGTCGGTACGGCCAAGGGCTTGTACTCCAATGTATCCGCGAATATCCAGGGTGTTCATATCCTTCATTTTGATGATGCAGTTGTAGGTGCTGCCGTTGAGCGGATCATAAATAGTACCCTCAGACCAGGTTCCGTCGGTTTGGTAGATGAAGTCCTTAAGCATGCGGTAGCCCTTGAGCGGAACATTTTTGAGGGCTGCCTCAGGGTTGTTCTTGTCGGTTTTGGGCAGGTTAGTCTCCGGGTCGTTGGGTTCGATGAGCCACACCACTCGTCCGTAGTACTTCGTGCCAATCTTGTCAATTTTAATGCGCGAGCGTCCGTTGCTGGGTTCCCAGACACCGATCAATTTGTCTCCGGGAGATTCTTGAAGCTCAAAATTGAGCGAAGTGAAGGCAATTAAGGCCGAAGTGGCCCAAAGGGATAGTTTGCGTAGCATAGGTTATTTAAGATTTAACGGTAAGGTCTAGGGTAAGGTTAATTTTAAAGCTGCGGTTGCCGTCGTAGAAGTCTTCGGCAAGGTCCGCGTCGAGAACCAGGTAGACGGTGCCACCTGATACCAGAGTTCCAAGTTCCGCGTCGGGAGCAACCTCTAGGGCCACCGAGGAGGATTCTGCAGGCAGCGGATTTTTGAATGCCACCTCTTGCATGGCAACTTCGGCATCGTCGCTGGCAAAAGAAAGTACTAGTGAACGTACCATTCCAAAGCCAAGGCTGTCGCCCGGAGCCACCGTTGCACTAGTCAGGCGCGCATCAGAGATGAGCATTCCCTCTTGATAGGCATCGCCAAGAATCGATTTTAGGTCAATTTCGAGGCTGTACTGGCCTTGGTTCGGACCTTCAAATAAGGGACCTTCAAGGGTTACGTTGAGGTCGTTAACTGCGTATTCATGAACGGTACCCGAGCCGGAACAGCCCCAGATCAGTAAGGCTGGAACCACCATAGTACCGGCAATGCGAAGGATGTTTTTAATCATTTTGATTGGATTTAGGTGTCGAATATATACCCAAAAGGCGATTGAGAACTATTATTGGCGATAATTTTTAGGTTCTACAGCCTGCAGCAGAATAGCGCATAATTTTAGGCAAGCATGCATAAGCCCATCGTATATAAAGTCCATTCGCCTCAAACCGTCCTAAATAATGGAAGATTCGGACGCACCCATCCTTTAGACTTTAGGTTCGAATGAAGTCCGCCCTTATTGTGATGCTCGCAGGGCGTGGAATGCGGTTTGGTGGCCCGAAGCAGCTTGAGCCTGTCGGGGCCAATGGCGAATGCATCGCCGAGCTCAGCGTGAGGGATGCCGCATTGGCTGGATTCACGGGCGCAATTCTGGTGATTCGAGAAGAGCACCGCGCACTTTGGGAGGCCAAAAGTTGGCCGATTCCGACCTCTATTGCGATTCAGCACCAAGCCCTCGGAACCGGTGATGCATTGGGCATCGGCATGAAGTTGGCGGATTCTTTGGGCTACAGCAACTGGGCCGTGGCGAACGGCGACGACTATTATGGTCCGATATGGAACGAGGCTTACCGCCTTCTTGCTCTAGGCTTGAATGCAGCCCTCGCCTACCCGCTTAAAAACGTGTGCAGCCACTCGGGATCGGTAAGCCGGGCAATTTTGCACCAGGACGAGGACCGTCTTTTAACCAGCATCGAAGAGATGCAGAACCTGTACCCCGAGGACGCTGCTCGATTGAGCAACCCTTGGGTGTCTATGAATGCATGGGTATTTCAGAAGGAACTGCTTCAATGGTGGCCTAAAGCGCAAATGCAGCACCAAGGCGACCGTGAATTTGGAATCCCCGATGCATTGCGCGTCGGAATTTCTTGGGGTGCATCCATCGAAGTTGCGCCCGTGGGCGACACCTGGATTGGAATGACCCATGCGGCAGACAAAGAGGCCGTTTTGATGTACTTTAAGGGCAGTTAAAACCTCTTGAACCCATGAATCGTCGCGAATTTTTGCGGACCACTGGCTTGGCCACTGCCGGTGCTGCTATGCTTCCGTCCTACCTCTATGCCTTGTCGCCCGAGGTTCGAAAAACCATTCGAGTAGGATTTATTGCTACCGGCCTCAGGGGGCAAAACCATCTTGAACTCATGCTTCAACGAGACGACGTTGAGGTCGTAGCCCTTGCCGATCCTCAAGCGCACATGCTGGCCTCTGCAGTGGGTATGATTGCAAAGTCCGGCAAAAAAGAGGCAAAGACCTATGGCAATGGGCCCAAGGACTACCTGAACATGCTCGAAAAAGAGCGTTTGGATGCCGTTTTTGTAAGCAGCCCCTGGGAGTGGCATCGCGACCACGGCGTCGCTGCCCTGCAGGCTGGAGTAGCCGTGGCCATGGAAGTGAGCGGAGCAATAAACCTGAAGGATTGCTGGGATTTAGTAGAGGCAAGCGAGCGCAACCGAACTCCGCTCATGGCGCTTGAAAACGTGTGCTACCGCCGCGACGTGATGTCGGTCTTGAATATGGTGCGCCAAGGAATGTTTGGCGAACTGGTCCACGGGCAAGGTGGCTACCAGCATGACCTGCGTGGCGTGCTGTTTAACGACGGCAAATCACCCTACGGCAAGGGCGTTGAATTTGGGGCGGAGCATGGATACAGCGAATCCCAATGGCGAACAGACCACTACGTCAAGCGCAACGGAGAACTGTATCCGACGCACGGACTGGGCCCGGTAGCGGCCATGATGGACGTCAATCGGGGCAATCGTTTGACGCATTTGACTTCCATGGCGAGCAAGTCGCGCGGATTAAACGACTACGTTACCCGTCAAGCGGGCAAGGATCACCCGAATGCAAAGGTGAATTTTGCCTGCGGCGACATTGTAACAACCACCATTGGTTGCGCCAACGGAGAAACTATTCTGCTGACCCACGACACCTCCCTTCAGCGGCCCTATAATTTAGGCTTCCGAGTTCAGGGTACGCGCGGAATTTGGCAGGATTTCGGCTGGGGCGGGCTGGATCAAGGCCACATTTACTTCGAGGATTCGATGAAGCAGAGCCACCGATGGGCCAATACGGCTGAGTTGATGAAGTCCAATGACCACCCGCTCTGGGCCAAGCATTCTGAGGCGGCTGCGGGCGCGGGGCATGGCGGAATGGACTACTTCGTCGACAA
>JABMNC010000103.1 GCA_013205365.1 Cryomorphaceae bacterium
ATCCCTCTCGGCAAAGCTTGACCTTCGCATTCGCAGCGAACCAGAACCCATTCTCTGGATGGACGTAGCCGATCCCCTAATCGGCCTTAAAATTGGCCGAGCGCGAATCTACCAAGACAGCGTTCAGGGCTACATACGCCTTTACCGACAGTACTTCAACGAACCCTTAAGCCGCCTGCGCAGCATGGGTATAGACGTCAAAACCGAAGACGCTCGCCGCCTTGTCCTGGGCCTGCCCTTGGCGGTTCCGGTTCAATGGTCCGACGCAAAGTGGTCGGTGGTAGACAGCATGCTGGTCATGTCCCTGACCGAGCAACGCGGAACCCATCAGGTTCTCGTTGAGGTGGCTATGGATTTGGGCTCGTCCAACCGCCTGGTTTGGCAGAGGCTAACCAGCAAGGGTGAGGAGCTTATAGTCCGCTATTCGGGCAACGGAAGCTGGATCGCCGAGGTGCCAAGACAATCGGTCCGCGCCGAGTTTCGGGTAAACCAACATACGACGGGCGAGGTTTTGTCCTTTCCCTTTGAACTACCTTCGGACTATGCTCGCACTTCGTTTTAAGCGTCTTTTTTGGCTTTTTGCCCTGCTGCTTGCAGGCCTTCAGCTCAACGCCCAAACCTCCGACAAGAAGACGGAGCTCGAGTCAGAGAAGGCAAGGCTTCAAAAAGAAATTAGTACGGCAAACGAGCTCCTTTCTAAGACCCGTAAGGACCGCGACCTCACTCAAGGGGAGCTGCGCGCCTTGGAGAAGAAGCTCAAGGCTCGCGAAGCCCTAATTCGAAACGTGCAGGCGCAGGTGCGCGAGTCAGAGTCCGAGATAATGCGCCTCGAGCGGGACATTGCCGATAAGGACCGCGAAATTGACCAAATGATGCAGGAATACGCCGGCATGCTGCGGCAGGCGCAGCAACGCGGAAGTACCGAGCAGGCCCTTCGCTTTATTCTCGGCGCCGAAAACCTCTCCATGGCGATCAAGCGCATGAACTACCTGCGCCAGTATTCCGAATTTCGCAAAGAGAAGGTAGAAGAAATTAGGCTTTATCAAGAAGCTCAGAATCAGCGTGTTGCTTCGATCGAAGTGGAGCGGAACCTCCAAAAAGAATTGTTGGGCCAGGAGTTGCGCCAAAAGCAGCTGCTCGCCCAGGAGCGTGCCTTGCAGGCCAAGGCCTTGGGCGCACTCAAGAAGAAGGAGGGCCAGATTGCCAGCGGCATTGGCAAAAAGCGCCAAGAACTTGCCAAGCTCGAACGTCAAATAGCCGCGATAATTAAAGAAGAGTTGCGCAAGCAGCGCGATGCCGCTGCCGGCCAAACCGGCGCCAAAGACGTGGGCGGAGGCTATGCACTAACCCCTGAGGCCGCCGCACTCGCCAAGGATTTTGCAGCCAACCGCGGCAAGCTTCCCTGGCCCGTCGAGCGCGCGGTAGTCGTTCAAACCTTTGGCGAAAATGCCGTACCCGGAGCGGCCGGGGTTACCATCAAAAATCCCGGAATTGACATCGGAACTCCCGCCAAATCAACCGTGCGGGCCGTATTTCAGGGCGAAATCGCCTCGGTAGTCAACGTTCCCGGCGCAGGCAAGGTGGTCCTGATACGCCATGGAAACTACTTCACTGTATACTCCAACCTCGCCGAGGTTTTTGTAGCCAAGGGCGCGAAGGTGACTACCAAAGAAGCCATTGGTCGGGTAATGGAAGATTCCGAGACCGGAGCCTCGGTGATGCACTTTGAGCTTTGGATGAATACCCAAAACCAGGATCCCAAGCCCTGGCTTAACTAGCCAAGTAGCTGCCATCCTTGCGCAAGCAGAGGCTCGGCCATCTTGAACTTTACTTGCTTTTGCTCGCCCGTCATTAGGTTGACGATCGTGACTTGGTCGTTGCGTCCGTACTTTTTGCTGCTCACCGCAGGGGCCTGCTTGGGTGCCGCTGTACGCGGAGCGCCACTGCCCCTTGAAGCCTCTGCCTGAGCGTCATCAGCTCCTGGACCCGAGGTGGTTAGCTGCTCTACGGGCCGACTTCTTGCGGCGGATGCCTGGCGCATTGGGGCTTGGTTTGGGTCTTCCTGGGGCAGGCCTGCGCGAAACAGGAATCCCAAGATGCTGGAGTTCATTTCGTCGACCATGTCCTTAAACAACTTAAACGACTCGTGCTTGTAAACCAGCAGAGGATCTTTTTGCTCATAGACCGCGCCCTGCACGTTTTGGCGCAAATCGTCCATGTTGCGAAGGTGCTCTTTCCAGTGGTCGTCGATAAGATTGAGTACCATGGCCTTTTCTAGGTCTTGGATTAGCGACTGGCCACGGCTATCTACGCCCTGTTGCAGGTTGGTGGGAATTTGAATGGAACGCACTCCGTCGGTGAAGGGCACCATGATGTTCTGAAACTGTGCGCCTTGATCGCGGAGCACATTGTTTAAAACCGGGAATGCTTGCTCGGCAATTCGGTCGCATTTGCTTCGGTAGGCAGCTTGCGCAGCGGAGTAGGTTTTTTGCGACAATTCGTTGGCGCTAAGGCGTTCAAAACTTGCGGCGTCGACGGCGGCAGGCATTGCAAAGGATTCAAAACAGCCCAATTCGTAGGCAGCAAAGTCGCGGCTTGGCTTGGTTCCGGCTACCAAAGATTCTGCCGAGTCATAAATGCTGTTGGCCAGGTCCAGCGCAAGGCGCTCTCCCGACAATGCGTTGCGGCGGCGGCGGTAGATTCCGCTTCGCTGCGCATTCATCACGTCGTCGTACTCGAGAAGGCGTTTGCGGCTCCCGAAGTTGTTTTCTTCGACCTTCTTCTGGGCGCGCTCAATGCTTTTGGTCACCATGGAGTGCTCGATCATGTCGCCCTCTTTATGCCCCATGCGGTCCATCAGGCCCGCAATGCGTTCTGAGCCAAAAAGGCGCATCAGGTTGTCTTCAAGCGAGACAAAAAACTGCGACGATCCCGGGTCTCCTTGCCGCCCAGAACGTCCGCGCAGCTGGCGGTCCACGCGGCGTGAGTCGTGGCGCTCCGTGCCAATGATGGCCAAGCCGCCCGCTTCTTTGGCTTCTGGAGTCAATTTTATGTCCGTACCGCGACCGGCCATGTTGGTGGCGATGGTAACGGTCTTAGGCCTTCCGGCCTCGGCCACAATATCGGCTTCCTTTTGGTGCAGCTTGGCGTTCAGTACCTGGTGCGGAACCTTGCGAATGTTCAGGGTTCTGCTCAGCAATTCCGAGATTTCAACCGACGTGGTGCCCACGAGCACAGGCCGGCCGGCGTCTCGCAACTTCTCAATTTCGTCAATCACGGCGTTGTACTTCTCACGCTTGGTTTTAAAGACCAAATCGTTGCGGTCTTGGCGCTGGGAATCCTTGTTTTGCGGAATCACCGTCACCTCGAGCTTGTAGATTTCCCAGAATTCGCCTGCTTCGGTTTCAGCAGTACCCGTCATGCCCGACAGCTTGTGGTACATTCTAAAGTAGTTCTGCAGCGTAATCGTGGCATAGGTCTGGGTCGCGGCCTCGATGGTCACGCCCTCCTTGGCCTCAATGGCTTGGTGCAACCCGTCAGAATAGCGCCGCCCGTCCATAATTCGACCGGTTTGTTCGTCAACAATCTTGACTTTCTGGTCCATCACCACGTATTCCACGTCTTTTTCAAAGAGCGTGTAGGCCTTTAGGAGCTGGTTCATGCTGTGAATTCGCTCGCTCTTGGCACGGTACTCGCGCAGGAGATGCTCTTTTTTAGCGGCCCGGTCGGCCACGTTGCTGTTTGCCTTTTCGATTAGGTCCAGCTCAACCGAAATCACGGGAAGCACAAAAAAGTCCGTGGCGGTCTGGTCGGCCAGAAAGCCAAGACCAAGATCGGTAAGGTTTACCTGATTGTGCTTTTCTTCGATCGTGAAGTACAGGGCCTCATCGATTTTCTTCATCTCCTTGCCCTGGTCCTGCAGGTAGAGGCCTTCGGTTTTTTGCAAAAGTGCCTTAATGCCGTCTTCAGAGAGAAACTTGATGAGCGCTTTGTTTTTGGGCAGCGCTCGGTGCGAACGCAGCAGCTGAAAACCTCCTTGGGTCTTGTCGCCGTTGGCCAGCAGTTCCTTGGCCTTCGCCAGGGCATCTTGGGCTACAGACTTTTGCTGGGCAATGAGGGAGACTACAAAATTTTTGAGGGAATCAAACTCCTGCTTGTCGCCGTTGGGCGTTGGTCCGCTAATAATTAAGGGCGTCCGGGCGTCGTCAATCAGCACGGAGTCGACCTCGTCGACAATGGCATAATGGTGCCCGCGCTGCACCAGCTCGGCCGCTTCTCGGGCCATGTTGTCGCGCAGGTAGTCAAAACCAAACTCGTTGTTGGTGCCAAAGGTGATGTCGGCCAGGTAGGCCTTGCGGCGCGCTTCGGTATTGGGGCGGTGCTTGTCGATGCAGTCCACGCTCAGTCCGTGAAACTGGTAGAGGGGCCCCATCCACTCGGAGTCCCGCTTTGACAGGTAGTCGTTTACCGTCACCAAGTGCACGCCACGTCCGCTCAATGCGTTGAGGTAAACAGGCAGGGTGGCAACCAGGGTTTTGCCTTCGCCCGTGGCCATTTCGGCGATGCGTCCCTTATGCAGCACCACGCCGCCAAAGAGCTGCACGTTGTAGTGCACCATATTCCATTCAATGGCGTTGCCCGCGGCGAGCCATTTATTTTTCCATACCGCGGTATCGCCTTCGAGTTCAACGGCGTCGATTTTAGCGGCCATTTCGCGGTCCCAGTCGGTGGCAGGAAGCCGCAGGGGCCTATCATTGAGTCGGCGTGCAGTCTCTCGCAAAACGGCAAAGGCCCGCGGGAGAAGTTCAATTAAAATGCGCTCTTCCTGGGCTAGAACCTCTTGATCTATGGCGTCAATTTGGCTGTAGAGGGCGTCTTTAGCGTCTACATCAGCCTCAGAATCTGCCTGAATTTTAAGTAAATCACGTGCTGCAATTTGACCTTCTGACTCTGCGCGGAGCCTTTGGCGGAAGCCTTCGGTTTCGGCTCGAAGCGCCTGGTCTGAAATATTTTGAAGCTCGCTCTCGGCGGCTTTAACCGAATCAATAATCGGATTGATCTCGCTCAGCGTGCGCTTTGAAGTATCACCCAAAAAAAGCTTTAAAATTTTGTCAAGCATAGGGCGCCAAAGGTACAACTACGATGCCACC
>JABMNC010000014.1 GCA_013205365.1 Cryomorphaceae bacterium
CGTAGGTCGTCGTCTCTCCGAGGATTGAATCCTGGTCGGCAAGGTCAAACTCGGCCGAAGTTCGATCGAACTCAATGTGGTTAAAACTCTGAACTCCCGACGAGAAGGCGAGCTCATAGAGCCCAAAATCCTTGCCTGCGGGTGAGGTATCGCTCCGAATACTGTCGTTGGTATAGAATAGGCGGATTTTAGCCGACGGATCGCCCGGATTAAACTGGTACACTGCCTGGTTGCCGGGGCCTCCCGAAACCACGAGTCCGCGGAAGTATTCTATAAATAGTTGGTTGGTCGAGAAGTTAATAGGCCTAGCCTGAGCCTCGTCAATAATCCACTGTTCCAGGCGTGCCGGGTCAAGGCGAAGGGCAAGTGCTGCCTTTCCAACGCGTGCACCCGACTTCAGTGTTTTAAGAACGGCATCGGGGCTAAACGTAGTATCGCACAAAAGAAAACCAGGGCTCAGAGGGCTGAATCCGTAGTAAATAGAGTCGGTTAAGGGAGCGGCACTGCGGTTGACCCGCACCGTGAAGGCAGCGCTAGTGTCTCCGTACCAGCCCGAGTAGGGCAGTATCATGATGGCCGAATCCAGGGTGGCGTTTAGGCCAAACTTCGGGGCCACCGAGCGCAATATAACCTGAGCGCCAAAGGAGACGCTTGGCCTACCAAAGACGGGGTCGTCGTAGCTGCCCACCATAAGGGCGTTGGGCATTAGTGTGATTAGGGAGTCAAAGTCCTCGGTCCAAGAGGCTATAGAAAGCGCCTTCAGGCTACCAAAAGAAAGCTGTGAATCGTCGGCAAAATCAATGCCTATGGTTCCGCTGGACTTCTCGCAAGAAGTCAGGCCGACCAAGGCAGCAGCAAAAGCAAAAACCCAAAAGAAGGACTTAGGCAAAAAGCGACTCATAAAAGGCATCGAGCAGGGCGGGCTGCTCCATAAATGGCCTCCCGTCGTGCACCGGCACGCCGGCCTCTTTGGCGGCAGCAATGGCTGCAGCCGGGGCCAAATCAGACATTTCAAGAACGGCATCTACGTTGCGCAGGGCCTGGCAATAAAGCGAATCCGCAGTAGCCTGGTTGAACAATTCAGGATTGTTAACGCCGTCGAAGGCCATGCCTTTCTCGAGTCCGTCGTCGAGACAGCCCTTGAATCCGTTATCAAAAAGACTGTAAACCAACTTAGTGCCGGCAAAATGAGGATCCTCAGCGTGAAACTGACGCAAGTAGACGGGCAGAGGCGCCGACATCCATCCCATGATGTGAATCACGTCAGGCTGCCAACCGAGCTTTTTGATGGTCTCAATAATCGACTTGCTAAAAAACAGTGAGCGCGCTCCATTGTCTTCATAAAAAACGCCCTTGTCGTCTTCCCAGCTGCCCTTGCGCTTGAAGTACTCTTCGTTATCAATAAAGTAAACTTGAATGCGGGCTCCGGGTACCGAAGCAACCTTAATGACCAAGGGCTGATCGTAGTCGTTGATGACTACATTGATCCCGCTCAGGCGAATTACCTCGTGAAGCTGGTGGCGCCGCTCATTAATTAGGCCAAAACGGGGCATAAAGGCCCTTATTTCGTGGCCAAGCTCGTTCATTTTTTTAGGGAAGGCCAAGGCCATCGAAGCCATCTCTCCCTCTGGAAAATAGGGCTTTATCTCGTGAGAAATATATAAAATTCGCCTCTTTGTCATAATCTAATCTCCTACTGCCCCTAAAATGGCCTACAAAGGTACGGAATTCTATACAGGCACTTTAGATTTGGACTATCGTGCCGCAATCAATAAAGGTTTTAAAAACCACTGCCGAGCTCCAATCCTGGCGCGCGGACCAGAATCGCCTTGCCCTGGTCCCTACTATGGGCGCTTTGCACGCCGGGCACCTTGCCTTGATCAATCGTGCCAAGGCCGACCAGTGCAGCGTTTTGGTCACCATCTACGTGAACCCGACGCAGTTCAATCGCCCCGAAGACCTGTCGGCCTACCCCCAGGACCACGAGGGCGACCTTGCCCTGCTGCGGACCTCTGCCGCCGACGCGGTGTGGTTCCCCCGCAATGAGGACCTCTACCCCAATGGGGTGCTCAGCCAGGAATTTGACCTCGATGGCCTCGACCTGCGCCTCGAAGGGGCGCTCCGCCCCGGACATTTTCAAGGCGTCACCACAGTGGTGGACCGACTTTTTGATTGGAGCCGTGCCGACCGCGCCTACTTTGGCCTTAAGGACTTTCAGCAGGTTGCCGTCGTCAAGAAGCTAGCGGCCCTTCGGGGCGGAATTCCCGAGATTGTAGCCTGCCCCACGCAACGCGACGCAGACGGACTGGCCCTTAGCTCGCGCAACCGACTCCTGACTCCTGCGATGCGAGCCTCCGCGCCCTTCATTTACCGCGCCCTCAGGTGGGCGGCCCAAGAGGTTGCCGAGTTCCCGGTACCCGCTCGAGGACTCAAGCGCGAACTGCGGTCTGAAATCGAACGATGGCCTGGCCTCAAGGTCGAGTCCATTGAATTCGTTTTTGCCGATACCCTAGAGCCCCTGAGCGACCTGGAGCGACCCGTCGACCGCTACGGCCGCGACGTGCAGGTTTTGGTGTCGGTATATGCGGGCGAAGTCCGCCTTATCGATAACAGCCCGTTGTACCTTTACAGGGCATGACCATTGAGGTACTTTACAGCAAAATCCACCGGGTGCGGGTCACCGGTGCGGAGCTCCACTACATCGGCAGCATCACCCTAGACAGCGAGCTCATTGACTCCGCCCGCCTAATTGAAGGCCAAAAGGTTACCATTGTAAACATCAACAACGGCGAGCGCTTCGATACCTACGTAATTCGCGGAAGCAAGGGCAGCGGCGAGGTCACCCTGAACGGCCCGGCGGCCCGACGCGTGCACAAGGGCGACATGATAATTATCATCGCCTACGCCTCCATGAGCCCTGAAGAGGCCCGAAGTTTTAAGCCTACCCTGCTCTTTCCTGACGAGCTAACCAACCGCGTCGGGTCCTGATTGTGAAGAGCCTTAAAATTCCCAGCTGGCTTAGAACCCTGCTTTTTGCCTCAATAGGCGTTTCGCTGCTCTACTTCGCCTTCAAGGGCGTAGACCTCAAGGCCGTAGGCAAAGAAATGGGCAGCGCCAAGCTCGAGTGGATTGGCCTGAGCATGCTCGTGGGCCTGGCCGCCGTGGTCTCGCGCGGAATGCGGTGGAAGCTCGTGCTGGATTCCATGGGCTACCGAAGTACCTCGTGGCGAACCTCTTATGCCATTGGAATCGGCTACCTAATCAACATGGTCTTCCCGCGGGCAGGCGAAGTTGCTCGGGCCACAGCCCTTAGGCGAAGCGACAAAATCCCGGTAGATGTTTTGCTCGGAACCATTATTGTGGAGCGCCTCATCGACCTCATAATCGTCTCTATTCTGCTGGGCATCACCTTGATTTTGACCTACCCTGAGCTGCAGAAGCTCTTGGCCAGTACCCAAGGCAGTGAGTCGGCGGCGAATGAGGGCGGAATTCCCTGGCTCTGGATTGCACTCGCCCTGGGGCTGCTTGCGGCTTGGCTCCTTCGCAAACGCTTTTTTGAAACCTCGCTTGGCCAAAGGGTTCAGTTGTTTTTGCGCGGACTCGCTCAAGGGTTTACGAGCATTGTCCGCCTTGATAAGCCCTGGGCCTACCTCGGCCATACCGTCTTTATTTGGGCTTCGTATTTTGTGATGATTTACGTCTGCTTTTTTGCCATGCCTGCCACCGAAAACATCCAGGTCGATCAAAGCCTTTTTGTGATGATGGCGGCAAGCATGGGCATTGTGGTTCCGGTCCCAGGCGGAGTTGGTGCCTACCACTACTTGGTAGCCAAGGCCTTGGAGGTTTTAGCGGTTCCCTACCCCGAAGGCCTCGCCTTTGCCACCCTGGTGCACGCGTCGCAGACCATTATGCTGATGTCTACGGGCGTCATCGGATTTATCGGTCTAAGCCGTTTTAAAAACGACTGAGCCAATCGGGTTGCGTACCTTGGTCGCTGCCATGGCCAAGATAAAAAAAGCTTTTGTTTGCCAGTCCTGTGGGGCGAATTACCCTCAGTGGAGCGGTCAGTGCCGCGCCTGCGAGCAGTGGAATAGCATTGTAGAAGAAGTGGTGGAGCGTGCTCCCTCTGAGCAGGTCTGGATGGCCCCCGGTCAAAGCCGCATGCTCACGCTCGACCAAGTGGACCGCAGCGCCGAGCGCCGAATTTCTACCGGAGACAGCGAGCTCGACCGCGTTCTCGGGGGCGGATGGGTTCCCGGTTCACTCAGTCTCCTGGGGGGTGAGCCCGGCATCGGCAAGTCTACCTTAATGCTTCAGGTCGCCCTCAATGCAGGCGCCAAGGCCCTCTACGCCAGCGGAGAGGAGAGTGCCGAGCAAATTCGGATGCGGGCCGAGCGCATCGGCTTTGACGGGCCCGGATGCCACGTTCTCGCCGAAGTTTCTACTTCAAAGATTCTACAGGCTGCCGAGCAGCTCAAGCCCTCGCTCCTGGTTATTGATTCCATACAAACGGCCTACAACCCCCAATTGGATTCCGCCGCCGGCAGTGTGGGTCAGATACGCGAGTCTGCAGCGGAGTTTCTTCGCTACGCCAAGGCAAGGCATGTGCCCGTTGCCCTAATTGGGCATATTACCAAAGAAGGCAGCCTCGCTGGACCCAAGGTGCTTGAGCACATGGTCGACGTGGTGCTTCAGTTCGAGGGCGACAAGCACCATTTGGTTCGCACCCTGCGCGCACTCAAAAATCGCTTCGGGTCCACCCAAGAACTTGGCTTGTATGAGATGGCCGAGCGCGGACTTCAGTCGATTGCCAACCCCTCTGCATGGCTTCTAGGTCAGCGCGGCGAAGGCCTGAGCGGGTCGGCAATTGGAATTACCGCCGAGGGTCTAAGGCCGCTTTTGGTCGAGGTTCAAGCACTAGTTTCAACCGCCGTCTACGGCACGCCCCAGCGCAGCTGCACGGGTTTTGACACGCGCCGCCTGAATATGCTGCTTGCAGTTCTTGAAAAACGCTGCGGATTTCACCTGGCCAGCAAAGACGTTTTTCTCAATGTTACCGGTGGTTTGCGTGTGGACGACCCTGCCCTAGACCTCGCCGTCTGCGCCGCAATTCTGTCGAGTCAAGAAGACCGCCCGATTCCGCATGGCGTGGCCTTCGCCGGCGAGGTGGGCCTAGGTGGAGAACTGCGCCCCGTGGCCCGCATGGATGCCCGAATTCTTGAGGCAGGCCAGCTCGGTTTTGACTATGTATGGGGTGCCAAAACTCCGGGGCTCCCCAAAAAAATTCATGGGCTTAACTACGTGGCCCTGGATCGAATCAGCCAAGTCATCGACAACCTTTTTTAAAGCAAAAAGCCAGATCCCTTAAGACCTGGCATGCTTTGCTCTAGCCCAAACGGGCGAGAAGTGTTCTTGACTAGCCCTGAATCAACTCAGCCAGCTCTCCCAAATTGGGGGTTATGATAATCTCGGTGCGGCGGTTTTTAGCCTTGCCGTCGGGGTAGTCATTGGGGGCAACCGGCAGGTGCTCCCCGCGCCCTGCAGCCTGCACGCGCTGTGGCTTTACGCCCTGCTTCACCAAAATTTTAACCACGCTTGTGGCGCGCATAACCGAGAGGTCCCAGTTGTCTTTGACTGCGGTCTTACCATTGAATTCGTCGGAGTCCGTGTGGCCCTCTACTGCTATTTTAAGGTCCTTGTTTTCGTTGAGCACCTTGGCAAGCTCCGACAAAGCACTGGAGCCGTCGGGCTGCACCTCCCAGGAGCCGCTAGCAAACATGAGGCGGTTGTCCAGCGAAACATAAACCTGGCCGTTGCGCATCGATACCGTGAGGCCTCTGTCTTTGAAGCCCAAAAGGGCGTCGGCCAGGCGCTGGCGCAGGTAGGCAGCCGCGCTGTCTTTGCGGCTAATTAGGCTTTGGAGCTCTGCCACGCGCTGCTCCCGAAGCTTGAGGGCCTCCTCAAGGCCTGTTAAGCGGTCTTGCTCGCGCTTGAGCGAGTCTTCTTTAGCTGCCAGGCGGACGGCTAGGCCCTCCATGCGCTCCAGCATCGTCTTGTTCTCGGTCAAATTCTGCTGTACTAAGCGGCTGTTGTTCTGAAGGGCATATTCGTAGTTGGAATTCAAGTCCCGGTACGCTCGCTGTATTTTGCGCGACTCAACTCCGAGTGCTGTGGTGTCCTTAATGGCCTTATCCAGATCCGCTAAAGCCTTGGCTTTTTGGGCATCGCTCTCGCTGGCAGAAATCCGCGCCCGCTCGGCCTCGACCTTAAGCGCCTCTGCGCGTTGGACTGAGGTGTCATAGGACGACTGCAGTTCGCTGTACTTTTTGGGAGAAACGCAGGCGCTGAAGAGCGCGATTGCGGCTAGGGCCGCGGCAGTGTGAATACGCATAATACGAAGGTAGTTAACTCCAACGGAGTCGCATGGCTGCATGGTCCGAAAATCGAGCCAAACCATCGTAGGAGGCATCCAAAACCCGTTCAGGGGCATTAGTTATCCAGTGGTCAATGCGCCATCCCTTGTTGCGGTCCCGTGACCCAGAGCGCGGACTCCACCAGCTGTAGACCTCCCGCTCGCCCCGATGGCCCAGTCGAAAGGCGTCGTGCCAACCCTTTGAAGCAATGCCATCAAACCATGCGCGCTCCTCGGGGCTAAAGCCGGGCTTGCCGTCCAGGCGCAGAGGGTCGTGCACGTCGATGGCCTCCGGCGCTAAATTCAAGTCTCCGCCGAGCACCACAGTGCCCGTCTGGCGCTCAAGCCACAGCCCGAGATGGGTTAATGCTTGAAGTTTAAGTTCTTGACGCGCTGGTCCGGCGCTGCCCGAGGGGAGGTATGCATTAAGCCAAATTTGGCCATTTACGTTGATGGCGGCGTAGCGCCCTTCGCCAATAAGACCCTCGGGCAGGCTAGGCACCTCGCACTCGGGCCACTGCGACCGGCTTAAAATAGCCACCCCGCTGTAGCCAGGTCGGTCGGCCAAAGAGGCCTTTACTGCCCAACCTTCAAGGGCTGATTCTATGGCCGAGAGGTCGTTCCATTGGAGTTCCTGCAAAAAAACAAGGTCCGGATTCTCGGCATCAAGCCAAGCACCCAGACCCTTGCGCAATGAGGCCCGAAGCCCATTGGCATTGAGGCTAATCGCCTGCACTCCTTAGTTCAGCACCAAGGTTGAAGTACCAATCTTGGCGTTATCGCTGAACACCTCGACCGTGTAGGTGCCCGGCTTGAGCGTCGAAGTCAAATCAAAGGCGGCGCAGCTTTGAACCTGCTTTCCCTCGTAGGTAATGTCGGTCTTGGCTGAGAAGTAGATGGTCTCGGTACCCACCTTCATGGAGCGTTCCTCGCTTTGGCTTGGCAAAACCCGGCCGTCTGGAGTATTAATGCGCATGTACACCGTGCGCTTTGAGGTTTCTGCAATGGCATTCTGGGCCACTGTGAAGCAAGCCTTGATGCGGTTGGCCTTACCAGCAGAAGTCGTGGGCTTCTCTACCCCCTTTGCATTAAGCGACACCGCATTGGCCTCGAGTGCCGACAACTGAAGCTTGAGGGCAGTGGTAACCTTGCCGCTGAGGTTGGTGTTCTGCGTGTTCAACTCGGCATTCTTGACTTGCTCGCTGCCCAACTCATTGTCTACAAGGCGCTTTGCTTCACCCAAGACGGCATAAGCCTTGTTGACGGAGTCCACCTGGCTTGTTAGGCGGGCCACCGACTTGCGCAGGTCGTTCACCTGGCTGCGGTACTTGGCCAACTCCGATTGCGAAGCATTCTTGAGGCTGGTAATTTCTTCAATCGTGGAGTTGAGGCGAGCCGTCTCGGCGATGATGTAGCTGTTCATGCTGTCGTTTGCAGCAACCTGACCGATCAAATCGCGCTTGTACTCCTCAAGCTCGCTTACCAGAATGGATTTTTCTTCTTCAAGGTCTTGCACTGCCGTGTTGCGGTTCAGGGCAAAGAAACCAATAGCCAAAATCACGGCGATTAGAAGGCCGATAACTGTTTTTTGTCGTTTAGAGGACGATTCGTTGCTCATAGTAGTTAGATTTTGCACAAATGTACCACATTCTCAGAAGCGCACTATCTGCAACACTGCCGCTCCCCTGCGCAGCATGCGGCATGCTCGTTCTTCAAAGCAGCGCTCCCCTCTGTGCGGCCTGCTGGGCGGGCATCTACCTCGGCGGCCACCCTAAACCGGTAAGCCTGTCGTTCAGCCAATGGGGCTGGTCTTGGCTCCCTTTTGAACTTAGCGTAGTCAGGCAGAGTATGGCGGCCCTAAAGTTTAGAGGCAGGGCGGACCTTGGCCTGCACCTCGGGGCAGCAATGGCTCAAAACCTCGAGCGTCCCGAGGTTGACCTGCTCGCCCCCATTCCCTTGACCATGCAGCGCCGCTACGCCCGAGGCTACAACCAGGCGGAGCGGATTGCCCAGGGCCTTGGCCGGGTCTGGGATTTGCCCGTCGCAGAAGATCTTTTGTCGCGACCGTCCAAGTGGAATACGCTATTGGTGCCCAAGCAATCATCGCTGAGCAGAGCAAAGCGCAGCCGCATCTATGGCGTCTACGACGTTCCCGAGCCCGACCGATGGCGAGGGCTTCGAATTGCCCTTGTCGACGACACCCTGACTACCGGGAGCACCCTGAATGCTGCGGCCGAGGTATGCATTAAAAAAGCCAGAGTAGCGGCAATTATACCGCTAACCCTGGCTTATGCTTCGCGCCGGGCAACCTAAGTACCCTTCGCGTTGTCTAGCGCCTTGCGCGTTCTCTAGCGCTCGATCATCACGCGCTGCACTCCAATTGCTTCCTCGGTTTGCACCTCAAGCAGGTAGATGCCCGAGGCGAGTCCGCGCAGATCAAGATCAATGCTCGAAGTGCCGGCATTGAATTGACCCTTGGTCCACGACAGCTGCGCTCCGGTTAGCGAAAGCACACGAACCTCTGCAGTTCCTGCAGATGGCATGGGGAACTCGACGCGAACTAATCCGCTTGTAGGATTAGGGAAAATGCGCATGCTGCTCAAGAGGTTGTCACCAAGCCCGACACTAAAGTTCAGCGTTGCATCCGCCGACCCACAGTCGTTGGTCGCCGTTACGACTGCCGAGGCGGGGCCGTTGGTTCCAAAGGTCTGGACGGTGCTCGCTCCGGTGGCGCTGCCTCCGTTGCTGAAGACCCAACTCACTGCAGTGGCATTGGCTACCGTTGCATTAAACTGAATCGTTACCGGGTTCAATGAAAGGACGGAATAGCTCGCACTTACCGTCGGCAAGGGGGCGCTAGCGGTCGTTACTGACGCGGGCGAAGACCAGGGACTGGTTCCGCTGCTGCAGAGCGACTGCACATAAACATGGTAGGCCGTATTGGGCAGAAGTCCCGTCAAAACAGTGGTTCCGCCCGCAATGGCCGAGACCAGGGTACCAGAGCCTGGAGTGAAGCCGGCAAGGCCATACTCTACGTTGCTGCTGATCGCTGAACTGGCTGGGGTCCACGTTACCGTGGTGCTGGTGCAGGTGGTACTGCCCGCTGCATTGACCCCAACCGGAACGGCGCAGGGTGAGCATTGGGCTACAAAGCTGTTCCAGGTGCTGCCAGAAATTAAGATCGAGTTAAAGGGCATGGTCGAGAGGGTGTCGCCAAAGGGTCCCACCAAATCAAAGCCCATCTCACCAGGATACGATCCAGCACTGGTAACCACAATCCGCACGGAGTCGCCTGCACAGAACGCAACGGTCTGGGTGGAAGCAAAGCCGGTGGCAAAGGTGAAGTCTTTGACGCTAACCCAAGAACCCGATATCTTTTGCTGGGCTGTGATTAGCCCTCCGTTCCAACCGTCACCCCACGAGTCCTTCATGTACATCGTTGAAGTACACTGGTTGGCCGGAGGACAAAGTGCGGTGGTAACCGTATAGGGACCCGCCCAACTCGACTTATCGTTAGCAGAACAGCTATCCATGATGTATATGTCATAAGTCGAACCCGCGGTCAAACCCGTAATGGTGTATGGGCTGCTCACGTTCCATGCCGTGGTACCAGTGCCGGTGCCGGTGCCCGTCCAGAATCCTGCAGGGCCCCACTTTACGTTGGATCCGGCTGGGGTTCCCGAAACTGCAGACCAAGCCATTCCAACCGACGTGGTAGAAAGGGTGCCTGAAACAACGGCTCCGAGGGGCTCAGGGCAGGTCGGAATCGCCTCCACAACAAAGTTGTCAAAGAAGACGTCCGGACCATAGCCTGAATTGGCTACAAAGCGGAAGATTGCTTGAGAACCAACCCAAGAAGTAGGCAGGTACACCGTAGTATCCACAAAGGTTCC
>JABMNC010000015.1 GCA_013205365.1 Cryomorphaceae bacterium
ATTGGATGTTCGCGCTCAGAGTAGCTTCAGCAACGCAATAGGCCTTGCAGTCTACCTAAAGGAATCGGGTATTGTATCGCCGCAATTGATGCCGGACCAAACTCGCGACACGAGCTATGTGCATTACAACGTCTTTCGCTCCGCACCCTGGGGACCCTTTGGTCAGGAGGTTTGGTCGGCCGGCGCTTCTGCGGCAGGGGCCGTTAAAAACTACGAGACCTCAAAAACCTTAGACCCGAGTTGGAACCCTGACCAAATGGATTGGGTTGCCTTAGCCTTCGACAAAAGCACCTACCGCGTGCTGCAGGCCATCCAAATTTCGGTTAAGTAGCCTGGCCATCGCCTGAGAAGAAGGCAGCCTCCACGTTGCGCTGAATTCGCAAAAGTCCGGTTCGAGAGACCGCGGATTGGCCAAATGCCGCATCAAAAGACTCTTGGCTTGAATGACGCCAATCGTCCAGAGACCATTCCACCCAGGTCCCAGGGCTAAATCTTGGTTCGTCGTGGGCCTTGGCCTTACTGTTCCAGGGGCAGACCTCCTGGCATATGTCGCAGCCAAATACCCATGGGTTTAGGGAGTCGGCCATTTCACGCGGAAGGGCTGCGTGCAGCTCAATGGTTGCATGGCTTATGCAGCGGCCGCTATCAACGACCATTGGAGCAACTATGGCCTGGGTCGGGCAGGCATCGATACAGCGCGTACAGCTCCCGCAATGGTCCGCCACAGGGATGTCTGGAACAAAATCGTAGTCTACAATAAGTTCGGCCAAAAAAAAGTAGGATCCTGCGTTCTTGCGCAATAGAAGCGAATTTTTGCCTACCCAGCCAAGGCCGCTGCGCTCGGCCCATGCTCGCTCCATCACGGGAGCACTGTCTACGAAGCAGCGGCCCTCTATGGGTCCGATCGCCCCGCAGAGTGCGTCGAGCAGCTCGTGCAAACGTTCTTTAACGACTTGGTGGTAGTCTTCTCCGTAGGCGTAGCGAGCAATTCTGGGATGATTATCGCGCTCGATGCTACTGGGCTCGCTGAAGTAATTAATGGCTAAGCTGACTACGGACTTTGCCCCCGGCACCAGCTTGCGCGGGTCGAGGCGCTTGTCAAAATGATTCTCCATGTAGCGCATGCTTCCCTGGAATCCTGACGCAAGCCACTGCTCCAGTCGAGGAGCTTCTTCTTCCAAAAATCCGGCCGAAGCGACCCGCGCTTCCATGAATCCGAGTCTCAGGGCTTCGGCTTTAAGAAGTTTGGTCGCCTGACTCCGCGTCATGAGAACAGATCCGCGCCGCCCGATGGGGTGCGGCCTAGATGCTTATAGGCTTTATCCATGGCCGTTCTTCCACGAGGAGTCCGCGCGAGGTAGCCCTCTTGAATGAGGTAGGGTTCGTAGACCTCTTCGAGGGTCTCGGCTTGTTCGCTCACGGCGGTCGCCAGCGTACTTAGCCCCACAGGGCCGCCCCTAAACTTATCAATCAGGGTGAGCAGAATACGGTTGTCCATTTCGTCGAGGCCATGGGCATCTACGTTTAATGCGTCCATTCCATAGCGCGCCACCTCGATGTCAATGATTGTGGTTCCGCGCACTTGGGCAAAATCCCGAAGCCTGCGAAGCAGGGCATTGGCTATTCTAGGAGTTCCGCGGCTTCGACGGGCCACTTCGATGGCTGCATCATCCTGGATTTGTACTCCAAGAATTTTGGACGAGCGTTCCACGATGGTCGACAGAAGCTCCATGCTGTAGTATTCAAGGCGGGCCGCTATGCCAAAGCGCGCTCGCAAGGGCGAGGTAAGCAGTCCGCTTCGCGTGGTGGCTCCAATCAAAGTAAAGGGCTTCAGGCGTATCTGCACCGACCGTGCGGCCGGCCCAGACTCGAGTAAAATATCAATTTGGTAGTCCTCCATTGCGCTGTAGAGGTATTCCTCCACCACCGGACTCAGGCGATGAATCTCATCGATAAAAAGGACGTCGTTGGCCTCTAGGCTCGTTAGGAGTCCCGCGAGGTCTCCGGGCTTGTCCAGCACTGGCCCGCTAGTAAGCCTTAGGTTGGAACCCAGTTCGCTAGCGATAATGTGCGCCAAGGTGGTCTTGCCCAAGCCTGGGGGGCCGTGGAGCAGCACGTGGTCCAGTGCCTCCTCTCGCTGGCGCGCCGCCTGCACAAAAACCTTAAGGTTATCAAGAACCTTTACTTGACCGGCAAAGTCGTCGAATCGAGAAGGCCTAAGGCGTTGCTCGGCTTCGCGATCGTCCATCTCTGATGCCGAAGGGTCGTGCAGAAAATCCACCATAGGCACAAATGTAAACGGCCGCCCTTAGATACCGGGCGGCCGTTTAAAGTACTTATTAACTCATTTGCACCTAGTGGGCGTGCTCACCCTCTTTGATGGGCACATTCTGGGGAACAAAGTCCTCTTCGTAGCCTGGCTTGCTGTAGTCGTAGGGCCAGCGCTGAACCTCAGGAATCGCTCCTGGCCAGTTGCCGTGCATGTGTTCTACTGGTGCCGTCCACTCCAGCGTATTGGACCTCCAAGGATTTTGTGGAGCCTTAGGACCACGCCACATGGAATAGAAGAAGTTGAAAATGAAGATAAGCTGCGCTATACCGCCTCCGATGGCAAAGAAGGTAATGATCACGTTAATGTCGTGCAGCTCGTCGAAGATGGGAAATTCCGCACTGCTGTAGTAGCGCCGCGGCAAACCAGCCAAGCCTGTGAAGTGCATTGGGAAGAATACCCCGTAGGCCGTCACAAAAGAAATCCAAAAGTGAAGGTAGCCCATGGTTTTGTTCATCATGCGGCCGTACATCTTTGGGAACCAATGGTATACCCCAGCAAACATCCCGAAGATGGCCGACAATCCCATAACAATATGGAAGTGTGCTACCACAAAGTAGGTGTCGTGCACGTTGATGTCTAGCGCAGAATCACCCAAGATGATGCCGGTCAAGCCGCCTGCTACGAAGGTGCTTACCAGTGCGATAGAAAAGAGCATGGCCGGTGTAAACTGAATGTTTCCCTTCCAAAGAGTAGTAATGTAGTTGAAGGCCTTGACCGCAGAGGGTATGGCAATCAACAGGGTCGTGAAGGTGAAGACGGAACCCAAAAACGGATTCATTCCCGTAATAAACATATGGTGACCCCATACTATGAACGACAAAAAGGCGATCGCCAGAATGGAACCAATCATCGCCCGGTAGCCAAAAATGGGCTTGCGGGAGTTGGTAGCAATAACCTCAGAGGTAATACCCAAGGCTGGCAGCAGGATGATGTACACTTCAGGGTGGCCCAAGAACCAGAAAAGGTGTTCGTAGAGAATCGGACTGCCGCCTTGATTGCTCAGAAGCTCCCCGGCGACCATAATGTCGCTTAGGTAGAATGACGTTCCCATGGATCGGTCAAAAATCAGCAGAAGGGCCGCACTCAATAGAACTGGGAAGGAAAGAACACCCAAAATAGCCGTAACCAAGAAGGCCCAAATGGTCAACGGAAGACGGGTCATGGTCATTCCCTTGGTCCGTAGGTTAATGACGGTAACGATGTAGTTAAGTGATCCGATCAAAGAACCACCGACAAAAAGCGTCATTGACACTAGCCAAAGGGTCATTCCTGCTCCTGATCCTGGCATAGCCTGGGGCAGGGCGCTAAGGGGAGGGTACACGGTCCAACCGCCAGAGGCCGGGCCAGTTTCCACGAAGAGGGACGAAAGCATTACCACCGAAGAGGCAGCAAAGAGCCAATACGAGATCATGTTCAGAAAACCCGAGGCCATGTCGCGTGCACCAATCTGCAATGGAATTAGGAGGTTCGAGAAGGTTCCGCTAAGGCCTGCAGTCAGCACAAAGAAGACCATAATGGTTCCGTGGATGGTCACCAAGGCTAGGTACATGTTGGGGTCCAAAACACCGTCTGGAGCCCATTTTCCCAAGAAGGTCTCAAGAATGGGGAAGCTCTCGCCCGGCCAAGCCAGCTGGAGCCTAAATAGCATCGACATGAATACTCCGATGAGGCCCATAAACATTCCCGTAATTAGGAACTGCTTAGCGATCATTTTGTGATCGGTCGAGAAAACATACTTCGTCCAGAAGTTATCTACTGGATGCTCGTCGTGATCGTGGCCCTCTGCGTGAGCTGAATCGTGTGCGTGTTCCTGTGCGTGGTCTGCCATAATGAAATTCTTTATCTGGTACTACAACGTTTCAGCTATGGTCTTTTGTTCCGCAAGCCACTTAGCGTACTCTTCTTCGGACTCTACCACAATGTTCATTTGCATGTTGAAGTGACCCGATCCACATACCTTATTGCAAAGCAAGAGGTAGTCGTAGGCGTAGGATTCAAGACCCTTCTCGGTACGCAAGGCATTAATTCGGGCGACTTTAGCCTGAACATTGGCATCCTGGCGGATGTCGGCCGTGGTAACCGAAGGAGTGAACTGAAACTGGGTAGTCATTCCCGGAACGCAGTTCATCTGAGCCCTAAAGTGAGGCATATAGGCCGAGTGAATCACGTCCTGCGAGCGAAAGCGAAAGAGTACGGGACGGCCCACCGGCAGGTGAATCTCTGAGGTAACCTTGTCGTCGGCAGAAAGAAGGTCAAGGGTATCTACTCCTACAACGTTGGCATCCTTAATAAGGCGCACGTTCGCGTAGCCCAATTTATTGTCTTCGCCGGCATAGCGGATTATCCACTTGAACTGCTGGGCGTAAACCTCAACAACAATTGGCTCCTTCTCGTTCTTTGGGCTCATCACGTTAGACCAAGTAGTCATGCCATAAATGATGAGAACCGCCAGTATAATCGCCGGAACAATAGTCCAGATTAACTCTAAGCGATTGTTGTGCTCGTAGTAGGCCGCCTTGCGATCTTTTGCACCACGGTACCTCCAAGCAAAATAGAACAGAACAGGCTGGACCAGCAAAAACATTGCAATAATCACCCACATAGAAATTTTGAACAAGCTATCAATTTCTACCCCGTGCTCCGAAGATGGCTTGGGAAGCGTGACCGGAAGCCAGGCATAAAGCATCCAAAATAAGGATACGATCATAGCGATACCGAAAAGCAGCATAAGCCAACCCTGATAGTTGTTGTCGCGGTCGGTTACTTCATACTCAACTTGCTTGCGGGCCTTTGTAGACAGCTCAAAGACACGCATAAGCTGCAAGGCCGTTATCACGGCTAGCACTAGGACGACGATGGTAATAATTCCAGTCATAAACGATTCTCTTTAGTTGCGTCCGATTATTGTTGGAAGCGTTCGCTCTCGGTGAGCATTGGGTGGTTCTTAAGCCTTAAGGGCACCTTGGCGAGCTGGCTTAGGGTGACCCACAAAAACAAACCCAAATAAAACAAGATTCCACCGAGTTCTGCAAAGCCAAAGCCGAAGCTGTAGCCCACTGCACCGGGCATAATCATGATGTAGTGATCCATCCAGTGACCCGCCAGTACAAAGACTGAGGCAAGACCGATAAAGCCAAAAATCCGTTTTGCATCTCGAGAAATCAGAACCAAAATGGGCAGTAAAAAGTTCATTGCAACCATAGCTACAAAGAGAGGCTTGTATTCGCCCTTAAACCTTGGCAGGTAGTAGGTGACTTCCTCAGGGATATTGGAGTACCATATGAGCATGTACTGACTGAACCATAGGTAGGTCCAGAACACA
>JABMNC010000016.1 GCA_013205365.1 Cryomorphaceae bacterium
AAAGGCTATTGCGGCGTATGCTCGTACTCCGAAATGTACTGCAGCCAGTCCTTGCCAGTGCCTTGGTCTTTGCCCACCACCGAGCCATTAGAGCCCTTGGTGCCCTTAGAACCATTTAAAGAGCCATTGCCTGATTTAAACACAGGGCTCATTCCAGCATTTCGGGCAGCCTCCAAAAGGGCTTCGACTCTTTGCGCTTCAAGGTTGTTCGACGTGCAAATAAATATCTGCTGGTGGTGCGTCGGTCGGGTCGTCTCGCCGTCGGCCAAAAGCTCTTCATAGAGCTTCTCTCCGGGCCGCAGGCCCGTGACAATAATCTTGATGTCTTTGCCCACAGTGAGTCCGCTCAGTTTAATAAGGTTAACGGCCAAATCATAAATTTTAACTGGCTCACCCATATCAAAAACCAGAATCTCGCCCCCCTTGCCCATGTGTCCGGCCTCGAGCACCAAACGCACCGCCTCGGGAATCGTCATAAAGTAGCGCGTAATGTCTTTGTGGGTGAGGGTAATGGGTCCGCCCTCTTGCAGTTGCTTCTTAAACAGCGGAATCACGCTGCCGTTGCTGCCCAAAACATTGCCAAAGCGCGTAGTCACAAAGCGCGTTAAGTTGCCCGGCTGGTCGTTGAAGTAGTTCACCACGTGCTCGGCGGCCCGCTTGCTTGCCCCCATAATATTGGTCGGATTCACCGCCTTGTCGGTGGACACCATCACAAAACACTCCGCACGGTGCTCTGAAGCAAGCCTTGCCATAAGATGCGTTCCCAGAATGTTTGTTTTGACCGCCTCTTGCGGATTCTCTTCCATCAAGGGCACATGCTTGTAGGCCGCAGCATGAAACACCACCTCGGGCTTGTAGTCCCTAAAGATTTGATTCATGCGCTCCGGGTCGGTCACGCTGCCGATTACCAGTCGGGCGCGGTTGTAGTTGGGGTAGGCGATTAACTCCTGGTCCAGATGGTAGATCGGAGTCTCGGCCTGGTCCAAGCAAACTAGGAGCTTGGGTTTTTGGCGCATCACCTGGCGCACAAGCTCAGACCCAATGGACCCTGCGGCGCCAGTAATGAGGACCGTCTTGCCCTTAATAAAGCCATTGAGGGTCTCGTACGACAAATTAATCGGGTCGCGTCCCAAAAGTTCCTCGAGCGAAATCGGGCGGATCTGCTTGGCCGTCAGTTCGCCGTTCACCCAGTTGCTCGTGGGCGGAACCCGGCTTACCTCGATTCCGAGCTCTAGTGCTGAATTAGAAAGCTCCTTGAGCCGAACCCCAGAGATGTTTTTAATGGCTATTATGAGTTTGCCGACATTGTGCTTGTCGATGTACTCGCTAGTAAGGGCATTTACTGCCTTAAGTATGGGAATTCCGTTGATGTTTTTGCCAATTTTGCTCGTGTTGTCGTCGACGTAAGCAATGACGTAGTCTTTAAAGTTGACGTCCTGCTCAATGGCATTTTGCGCCGCACGGCCCATGGACCCGGCGCCTACGATGATGATGCCGTTACCCTTTTTAGCCTTGCGGAGCTGCACGCTCAGAAACATACTTCGCACGGCGAGGCGTCCGCCCACCGAAAGAATTAAAAACAGCATGGCCTGGGTTACCAGCGCCGCCCGGCTAAAATTAACGGCGGTAGTAAAAGACAGCAGCGCCAGCACCATGCCTGACTCAACGGTTGCCTGAAAGAGTCGGGTGAAGTCTTTGCCGCCGCTGTGGCGCACCACCCCCACATAAGACTGGGAGTGCAGGAATCCCAAAGCATAGACCGGCAGAAGAATGCTCACCTTAAGCGGCAGGGTGTCCCATGGTATGGACGCTGCATCAAAGTTGAATGCAATGAATTGGGCCACGATGTAGGTGACCAAAGCCAAAAAGAGGTCAAGGCCAAAAACAGTCCATCGCGAGAGGAACCGGTCAGTGTAGCGCAGTAAGAGGCGCCCGATAAAAAGGTTCAAGGCTTCAAGGGTTTGGTTGGTTTGTTAAAGGTATCCTATTTAGAATGAACAAAAAGGCGCCGCCGCCCAAAGTACTTAAAACGATTGAAAATTGAACCAATGCCGGCACTTTGGGGGCTGAGGCGGGGCTGCGCGGAGTGAACCCGCTAAAAACCCTTCACCACTGCGTCAATCTCCAGCAGCCGCTCGAGCATCGGCTCAAGCTCCTCGAGGCTGAGCTGGCTTGCTGCATCGCAGAGTGCTTCGGAGGGGCAGGGGTGGGCTTCGATGAAGAGTCCGTCGATTCCCGTCGCAACCGCGGCGCGCGCAAGGGTTTCGAGGTACTGACGGGCTCCGCCCGCGGGGTCGGCAGAAGGGATTCCGTACTTGCGAATGGAGTGGGTGGCGTCAAACACCACCGGGTATCCGATTTGCTTGAGCTCATAAAAGGCCCGCGGATCGACCACGAGGTCGTTGTAGCCAAAAGTGTATCCGCGCTCGGTTAGAATAATGTCGCGGTTGCCGGTTGACTCGACCTTGGCGCAGACCTTGGCCATCGTGCTCGGAGCCACCATCTGCCCGTGCTTGAGGTTAATCGTGCGGCCGGTGCGCGCGGCCTCGACCACCAGGGTAGTCTGCATGCAGAGGTAGGCCGGAATTTGCAAAATATCAACCACCTCAGCCACCGGCTTGGCCTGGTCGGGGTAGTGAATGTCAGTCAAAAGGCGGAATCCGTACTGGCGCTTTATCTCGCTGAGGATGCGCAGGCCCTCGTCGATGCCGGGGCCCATGTAGTAGTCCACAGAGCTGCGGTTGTCTTTTTGAAAGCTGGATTTGTAAATAACCTCGCTCAGGGGAAGTCGCTCGCGGATGCCGGCGAGGTGGTCGGCCACCCGAAGGGCCGTGTCGAGCGATTCAATGACGCAGGGTCCGGAGATTAGAAACATGAGACGAAGGTAAAACGAGTTGCTCGTTGCTGGTTGCTGGCTTTGTGTGGTCCGGTTATTTGCGGATTTGAATTTTTTCGCTGCGTACATTGACGTACAAAATATGTATATTTGTACGTCATGTCGTTTTACCCTGAATCCGAAAAAAAGAAACTCACGCTCCGCCTGAATGAGGACAGCATCACCTACGCCAAGCAGCGCGCTGACGAGCTGGGTTTGAGTTTGTCTGCTTTGGTGGAGCAGTTTTTTGATGCACTTCAGTCTCCGACGCAGCCTGTGAGTTCGGAGTTTCAGGCTTTAATGGATTTGGTGGACAAGGTTCCTCCCCAAGACGAGGAGGCATTTGACCCCGAAGATCCGTTCTACAAAACGGCCCGAGCGCAGCGCTATGAGTCACGCAAGTTCTAGTCTGCGTGTGTTTGTGGACGCCAACGTCCTTCTTGACGTCGTGCTTCACCGAACACGCTATGTTCAGGATTCCTTATTAGTACTTCAGCTGGGGTTTCAGGGCCGCGTGACCTTGGTAACGACCGCTTCTACATTTCACGCTGTGCGCTATTTGGCCATGAAAACCAGAGGCCGAGGAGCTCTGGAGGTTCTAGAGGCGCTGCTTCGCCAGCTCGCGTTTATACCTGAAACCGTAGAATCGGTTCGGGCCGGCCTAAGTTTTAAGGATCCAGAAGATGCCG
>JABMNC010000104.1 GCA_013205365.1 Cryomorphaceae bacterium
GGCACCGCTTTTTGGATGCTCCTTTGGTGGTTTACCGAGGCTATTCCGCTTGGAATCAGCGCTCTGCTTCCGCTCATACTCTTCGGCGGAACCGGTGTTCTCACCAACGAACAGCTTGCTAACGCTTATTCCAATCCCCTGATTTACCTCTTTTTAGGCGGATTTTTGCTTGCGCGGGGTATTGAACGCCACAACCTGCATCGCAGGCTTGCACTAGGAATTTTGCGACGCGTTGGCCACCGGAGCGAGACGGTGCTCGCGGGCGTCATGCTGGCCACCTTTGCCCTCAGTTTATGGATGAGTAACACGGCAACAGCAGTGATGATGCTTCCGCTAACCCTGTCGCTGCTTAGCCACATTCCAGGCAGCAACGAGAACTTGGAACGTCCCGTACTGCTTGGAATGGCTTGGGGCGCAAACCTTGGCGGAATCGGTACCCTCATTGGAACCCCTCCTAATCTGGTTTATGCCGCCTTTCGCGAAGAAACCATGGGCATTCAAACTGGATTCATGGAGTGGTCCCTCTTGGCCTTTCCCCTGGCACTTGTGCTGCTCGTCATTGCTTATTTAGTGCTTCGCCGGGGGCTTCCCTCTGTAGATCTCCGAAAACTTGAGTGGCCCGAGCCCAAGGCTTGGACCAAGGGCGAAGTCCGCGTTGCCCTAATTTTTGGAGCCACTGCGGCCCTCTGGATGACTCGCCAATGGATCGAGCCCCTTGTAACACCCTACGGCTGGACCCTACCCGACCAGGTGATCGGCCTTGCCGGAGGTATTTTGATGTTTGCGGTGCGCGACGGCAAGGGAGACCCATTGATTCGATGGAAGGATGCTCAAAAGGTTGAATGGGGTATTTTGCTTCTTTTTGGAGGCGGGCTATCCCTTGCAGCGGGCATGCAGGCTTCGGGTTGGCTGGACGCGCTCGAAGCCCTATCGGGTCAAGCTATGCCCGCCTGGATTTGGATTTTTATCTTCACCGCGGTCGGAGTTTGGACCACCGAGCTATTTAGCAACATGGCCTTGGTCAGCGCAACCCTCCCCATCGCTCTTGCGGTAGCGCGTGCGCAAGGTCTCGAATTTGAGCAGCTGGCATTGCCCCTAACAATCGGTGCGAGCTCTGCCTTTATGCTGCCGATGGCCACCCCGCCCAATGCCATTGTGTTTAGTTCCGGCAGGGTCACGGTTCCCTACATGGCAAGGCGCGGATTTTGGATGAATATCTGGGCAACGCTCCTAATTGGCCTGGTATTTAGCCTGGTATAGGAGTAAAACCTAGGACTATCGGCCTTTTTTTGATTAAAACCATAGTGAACGGTGCGACCTTGCACTGACTAATTATGAAAACTTTCCCTTATACCGCCCTGGCCCTTGCTGCCGCCGTTCTCACTTCTTGTTCCATTACCAAAGATGCGCAGCACGGAATTTCTGTTGAGTTCCAGCAACTGCACCAAGGGAGGCATAGCGATGCCGGCACGCGCCCTGAAGCAGTAACTGCGAAGGCAGCGATGCAGCAACCAGTGCAGTATGAAGGGCAAGAGTCCGCTCTAGAGAGTGCTATCGCCGGCGAAGGCATGGGATTGTACCTAACAATGCCCGAATTTGTAGACCCAACAGTGGGTGCAAACGACTACCTCGATGGCCCCAACAAGGAATTGGAGTCCATTGACCAGGCTGCCCCGATCCTAGAATCCGACAGTCCGAGTCCTGTGACTCCTGGTATTGATGCTGCTGTGGATGAGCCAAGCATCCTTAAGGCCTGGATTATGTGGGGTATTCCCGTACTGCTGATGTTTTTTGGAATTGGGTTTTTGCTCAACTTTGGCCTGCATTGGTACTACTTGGGCAAGATGCGTCGAGCTAGTAAGTCGACCTATATCTGGGCTTTAACGCTCTCTGCAAGCCTGGTTGTGGCCTTTTTAAATTGGTTAGAGCTAAGCATCCTTACCGCGCTTGTCGGAATCTTCGTGATCTTGCCCCTGGTGGCCATTCAGTTGATTAGGGTTATTAAAGACGCCAGTCTTTTAAACAAGATGGCCAAGCGCGCGGCCCGCAATCCCTTTAAAGCCAAGCAGCAGTCGGCATAAAGGCCATTAACTCTATAGTCTAGGTTGGGTTTGTCCCCGGCCGCTTGCTTTTTTAAGCCTTCTACTTACTGATACATGTCCCGCTGAGCCATTAGGAACCTGCAAGATGCTCGCATGCCCAATTGGATCTAAGACCGCAGGGCAATACTAATTATGGCGCTACTTTTATGGCTCCTTATTTTTTTACTCACGGGTTTTAAACCCCTTCCCTGTATTTTTGTTTCCACAGTATGAATTCCGACCCCTTTCACCCCATTGGTATTTTAAGCCTCACCTGGTGGGCCGGAATGGCTTTTTTTGCCCTCTATGCTATTGCTCTCGCCCGATTGTCGAATGCCGCAGATCAGCGCCGCGTCAAAATTGAACGGATTCTTGGCTATTCTCTTGCCACATTCTACCTCGGAGTGCATGCACACCAAATTGCTAACGGAGTCTGGAGTACTTCGGTCAGTCTACCCGGGCATATTTGCTCCATTAGTTTTATTCTTGCCATAATTTACCTCACCACCGGCAGCACCAAGGTCCTGCTGCCCCTCACATTCTGGGGTATTACGGGCGGAGCGCACGCGCTAATTACCCCAGCCAGTCCAATTGGGTCGCACCCGCTCTACCTCGTGGAATTCTATGTGCAGCACGTGAGCATTGTGCTGATTCCGCTTTATGCCCTGCGTAGCGGAGCCTGGTTGGTGCCTGCCCGAGCTTGGGTAAGCGCTTTCTGGGGCAATCAAGTGATACTGATTCCCATTTTTTTTCTCAATCGATTTGCTGGTGCCAACTACCATTTTTTGCTGTCGCCTCCCGCGGTCAACAACCCCTTAATCATTGGCCCTTGGCCCTGGTATTTGGTCGGAATCGACGCGCTAGCACTTGGTCACTACTGGCTCATTCAGAAATGGCTAGGGAAGAAGGATTGATCCCAATTAGTCTACCTTTTGCGCCTAGTTAACAATGCTTCATAATGGGTATATGCATGTACTGCTCGCATGGCGCGGTGTGGTTTAGGTTCAAGAACATAGGCCTATGAATAGCTTTTTTGCTTCTTTGGTCTTGAGCGGAGCCACCTTGGCGGCCCAAACTGCTCCAAATGATACTATTAAAATCTCGCAGCAACTCCCCACGGTTGAGGTAGAAAGGGTACACATCGGCCATGCTACGCAAATTCTTGTGCTCAAGCCGCTCATGCCCGCGCAGCATGCCCCAGAGGTCATGGAAGCCAACTTCGCAAGCCTTGACCTGCGAAGCCGCGGCCTCAACGACCTGCAGTCTGACTTGTCGGTGCGCGGGTCCACCTTTGACCAGGTGCATGTGGTGGTTGACGGCATTCCCTTCACCGACCCCCAAACAGGCCACCACAGCGCCATACTGCCGATTCCCATTGAGGCAATTCGAGAGATTCGGGTTTTGCCCAGCGGCGGCTCCTACCGCTACGGACCCTTTGCCTTTGCCGGCGTGGTTGAACTCCGCTCCCTGGATGCGCGCAGTGGGCGTGGGTATGCCAGCGCTTCGACAGGAGCCTTTGGATACACGAGGGCAGCCGGCGGGGTTCCGCTGCGCCGAACCGCTCGATTTGGGTCGAGGCTGGACCTCTCCTACACTGCCTCCGACGGAGCCTTGTCCAACACCGACTTTGCCACTTGGCAGGCATACCTCAAGGCCGTGCGAAGTTTTGACCACCAAGGCGAGCTATACCTCAATGTGGGCTATGCGGTTAAGATGTTTGGCGCCCAGGGATTTTACAGCTTTGCCTATCCCCAGCAGTTTGAGCATTTGCGTTCGCTTACGGGGTCCGCAGGCTATGTGTTTAAAAACTTTGAGGCCAAGGTTTATGCCCGGCAGCTTCTTGATCGATTTGAACTCTTTCGCGAGAATGCTCGGTATTATGTGCCTCATAGCGCAGGAAGGTGGATTCATGCGACGGACTCCAACCTAACTCCGACCTGGTACTCTGGGGCTAACGTGCACCGCAACCGCAGCTATGGAACCGAGGCTACCTGGCGTTTTGATCGCAGAGCACAGCATCTTATGCTGGGTACCGACGCACGCCACGACGAAATCACGAGCAATGCCTTAGGAGAGCTGATGCCCGACACCGTCGAGACGAACTGGGGTAGCTTTACCCGTTTTGAATCGCGTCAAAATGCTGGGCTTTTTGCGTCCTACCAGTTTTTGCCCGGGAACCAAACCTCGATTCAGGCAGACCTTCGCCTCAACGCCAATAATTCTTATGGCTTGGATTGGCTCCCGAATTTGGGCATCCGGCAGCGTCTTTGGCAAAAAGGGTCCTGGGAGGGTTTGGCCATTGCAAGCAGTAACCGCAGCTTTAGGCTGCCAACCTTCACCGACCTCTACTACCGCTTGGGTGGCGCCCAAGGGTCTACTGGCCTGAGGCCGGAGTATGCCTGGAATTCAGAACTGGGCCTACGCCTAAACCGAAGAAGCGAGCCCCGACGTGGCATTAGCGGAGCGGCAATCACTGCCTATGAGCGGCGCGGAACCAATTTAATTGACTGGATTTACCGGACCGTTGACGGCTCTCAGATACTGCAGGCTGATAACGTTACCGACGTTGCCATTCGCGGGATGGAGGTTGAGGTGAGCGGCACCTTGGTCGGATCCTGGTCCGCGCGTGCCCAGTTTGCAGGCCACAAGGCAAGCGACGTGAACGGCCAGTCGATTTATGTGTTGGACTACTTGGCGCGTCGCGTTCAGTTCACTTGGAGTTCTACCCTGAAGTTCAAGGAGTCGACTTCGCCCTTGCAGTTTGGCCTAACGGTGGTGGGTCAGGATCGAGCGGGTTCTTATGTGCTACCTACAGGAGAGTTGATGCCCTACCTGCCTTTTACTACGGTGGATTTGCGTGCGAGCTACCGACTGGGCGATTTGCTGGTTTTTGCCGACGGGATGAATTTGCTTAACGCAAGGGTAATGGACCACGGGAACCTGCCCTTGCCTGGCCGCTGGATCAAGATTGGTCTGCGCTTGGAGTGGGACGATTGAGGCCGCCCTGGGCGGCCGGTCTTTTTGATTTTAGGCCTTTGGTGCGCGAGCGCGTCACGGCCCCAAAAAAAAATAGTTGAATCCAACAAAAAACCCGTTGCACTGCAGCGGGCTTCTGTCTCTTAGTGACCCTGTTAGGATTGCTGCGCGTTCCTGGTGGGCTCCGAATTCCGAGACATGAAGCCCGGCCGCCCAGGGCGGCCAGTCTTTTTGGTTTGAGGCCTTTGGTGCGCGAGCGCGCCACGGCCTAAAACCAAAAAACCCGCTGCACTGCAGCGGGCTTCTGTCTCTTAGTGACCCTGTTAGGATTGCTGCGCGTTCCTGGTGGGCTCCGAATTCCGAGACATGAA
>JABMNC010000105.1 GCA_013205365.1 Cryomorphaceae bacterium
AAGGGCGGAGACTACCGCAGCCGCGAAGCCAACGTGCACCGACTGGCCGAAGTTTCTACCAGCATTATTGACCAGTGCGTGGCCCAAGGGGTTCCGTTCGCCCGAGACTACGGCGGATTGCTCGACAACCGCTCTTTTGGCGGGGTGCAGGTAAGCCGCACCTTTTACGCCAAAGGCCAGACCGGCCAGCAGCTGCTGCTTGGCGCCTATTCTGCCCTCGAACGCCAGGTTGCCAAGGGTCGCATCAAGATGCACACCCGCCACGAAATGGTGGACCTCGTGGTGGTCAAGGGCAAAGCACGCGGAATCATTGCCCGCAACCTCGTGACGGGAGAACTCGAGCGCCACAGCGCCCACGCCGTAATCGTCGCCTCGGGAGGCTATGGCAACGTGTTCTACTTGAGCACCAACGCCATGGGATCCAACGTAACGGCTGCTTGGAAGGCTCACAAGAAGGGTGCCTTCTTTGCCAACCCCTGCTTCACGCAAATTCACCCCACCTGCATTCCCGTGAGCGGCGAAACGCAGTCCAAGCTCACGCTAATGTCGGAGTCGCTTCGAAACGACGGCCGCATCTGGGTTCCAGCTAGCCTCGAAGACGCCAAAGCAATTCGAGAGGGCCGATTAAAGGCTATTGATTTAAGTGAAGAACAGCGAGACTACTACCTGGAGCGCCGCTACCCCGCCTTTGGCAATTTGGTGCCTCGCGACGTGGCATCACGGGCCGCAAAGGAGCGCTGCGACGCCGGCTACGGAGTCAACAAAACCGGAGAAGCCGTCTACCTGGACTTCGCAGCATCCATCGTCCGCTACGGGCAGGAGCAGGCCAACCTCAAGGGCATGCATCAGGCTACGGAGTCTGAAATTGTTGCCATGGGTACTAAAGTAGTGGAGTCGAAGTACGGCAACCTCTTTCAGATGTACGAGAAGATCACCGACGAGAATCCCTACACGGCCCCGATGAAAATTTACCCTGCCGTGCACTACACCATGGGCGGACTTTGGGTGGACTACAACCTTATGTCGACCGTGCCAGGGCTGTTTGTTGCGGGCGAAGCGAACTTCTCAGATCATGGAGCCAACCGCCTCGGCGCGTCAGCACTCATGCAGGGATTAGCCGACGGCTACTTTGTGCTCCCTTACACGGTCGGAACCTTCTTGGCCGACGACATTAGCACCGGGCCTATATCGACCGACCTGCCCGAGTTTGCAGAGGCTGAATCAGCCTCGCGCGCCCGACTAGAAGGATTCTTAAATTCCAAGGGCAGTGTTCCTGTCGAAGTATTCCACCGCCGCCTTGGGCGCATCGTCTGGGACAACATCGGAATGGCTCGCTCAGAGAAGGGCCTCAAGAAGGCCATTGCAGAAATTCGTGCACTGCGCGAAGAATTCTATCGCGATGTTAAGGTTTTGGGCGGAATGCATGAGATGAATCCCGAGCTCGATAAGGCAAACCGCGTGGCGGACTTCTTGGAGCTTGGCGAACTCATGGCCCTTGATGCCCTCGCCCGCGAGGAGTCCTGTGGCGGCCACTTTCGCGACGAACACCAGTCTGAAGAGGGCGAAGCTCTGCGCAGGGACGAGGAATTCGCCTTTGTCTCTGCTTGGGAATTCACCGACGGTGATCCCGGTAAAGCAACCCTTCACAAAGAAGAACTGGTCTTTGAAAACATTAAACTCGTAACCCGCTCCTACAAGTAATGAACCTCACGCTCAAAGTTTGGCGCCAAAAAAACGCCAAAGAAACTGGCTCCTTTGCCACCTACCAAGTCCGCGATATTTCGCCCGACATGTCCTTTTTAGAAATGATGGACGTGCTCAACGAGCAGCTCATTTCACAGGGCACAGAATCCGTCGTTTTTGACCACGACTGCCGCGAAGGAATTTGCGGAATGTGCTCCATGTTCATCAACGGCGAGGCCCACGGTCCAGACCGCGGGGTAACTACCTGCCAACTTCACATGCGCAAGTTCAACGACGGCGACACTATTACGGTAGAGCCATGGCGAGCCAAGGCCTTCCCGGTGGTGCGCGACCTGATGGTGGACCGAAGTTCTTTTGACCGAATTATTCAAGCGGGCGGATTCATTTCGGTGAATACCATGGGCAACCTGCCTGACGCCAACGCTACACCCATCGAAAAGCACGATGCCGACGCTGCCTTTGACGCCGCCACCTGCATCGGTTGCGGAGCCTGCGTCGCCACCTGCAAAAATGCTTCTGCCATGCTCTTTGTGAGCGCTAAGGTGAGCCAATTCGCACTCCTGCCCCAAGGGCAAGTTGAGGCGGCAGACCGCGTGCGCAACATGGTAAACCAAATGGACCTTGAGGGCTTCGGAAACTGCACCAATACCGGAGCCTGCGAGGTCGAATGCCCCAAGGGTATTTCGATCGAAAACATTGCCCGCATGAACCGCGAGTACCTTAAAGC
>JABMNC010000017.1 GCA_013205365.1 Cryomorphaceae bacterium
AGCAGCCCCGAGATGCACGGATGGTCGGGTCATGCCGCTGCCGATGCCTTTGCGCACTACGACAAAAAGATTTTTTTGGTTCGCGATCCCCGCGACCGCTGGATTTCGGGCTTTTTCTACCGCTGGTTTTATGTGCACGACCCCAATCCCGCAGAATTTGCCATAGCCCATACTAAGGTCCGCGCCAAAGAAGGCAAGCCCGATTCGCTGCCCTTTTACCGCCTTCACTCTGACAATCCTCAGGAATTGGCCGAGCATGCGGCCCAACAAAAAGCCAAGCTTGACGAACTCTCGGCATTGCTAGACCGGCTTCGCCAGGAGGGATGGTTTATTTGGCACTACGAGGACCTCGTGGACCGACGCTGGTCCGCAGTCGAGGACTATCTGGGTATTCCGCTTTTGGGTGAATCAGACTTGCGCAAAAACTTTAGGCATGTAGCTCGCAGTCAGGTTCATAGCGATTGGAGGCGCTGGTTCAACGACGCCGACGTGGAATTTTATCGCCCGGTTTTTCAGGACTACCTGGCCGCCCAAGGCTACGACCCCAATGACTGGAAGCTGGAGTACCCGAGCGCCTTGCCCGCTTCGCAGGGATCCGACTACATGCTGGGCTTGTTTCGCCATCCCAATGGTCCGCACGCAGTCCCGGTGCCTCCAATTCAGAAGCTTGTCGCTTGGTCGAGAACGAGAATAAGCCTCCTCTTAAAGGATCTTGGTCTAAAAAAACGCTAGTTCCAGTCCTGGCTCTGCAGGGCCATCGGGCGCGGAGTAGGGTAGGCTAGACCCTTCCAAAGGCCCTGAACCACAGTCAATGTGCTTGCCCCCAGGACTTCATCCTGCAGCAGGCCGTCGGCAAACAGACGCAGGTGCAGAAGGTAATCGCCCGAGCTTAGTCCCAATTCGCTGAGGGTCAGATGCGCCTCCAACTGACTCGATGCTATGCTTTTACCCGACTGCAGGCTGCTCCAAAGGCTAATTGCCGAACCGTCGGCTGCCTCCACACTGATGCGCAGGTCAAGATTCTCTGAGGGTGCGGACTCCTTCCAATGCAGCTGTAGCTTGGCAGTTCCGCCAGTAACCCACTGATCTTGAATGCTTAAGGCAGTAGCGCGGACTTTCCCCTGGCCTCTTCGGCGCTCGGGTTCCGCCCATTCTGGGCTGATGGATTTTTGGCTTGCTGCATAGGCATCGCAGACTGCATCGGCAGGGCCTTCCATGCGAATCAGGCCTTGGTCCAGCCAAAGGACCCGGTCGCAGAGGCGCCGTACCTGCGGCAGCTGGTGGGCCACATAGACCACGCTTCGCGCGGATTGCCGCCATGTGGATTCCAGAAAGGAGAGGCTTTTTGCCTGAAAGGCGGCATCACCCACGGCCAAAACCTCGTCCACCACGAGCACATCGGCCGGGAGGTGGGCGGCCAGCGCAAATCCGAGGCGAACCTGCATTCCGCTGGAATAGTACTTCACGGGCTCGTCAATGCGATCAGAAACACCGGCAAATTCCGTCACAATGGGCAGAAGTTCGCGCACCTCGGCGCGCGAAAGACCGAGCAATGCTCCGCGCAGAAAGGCGTTCTCGCGCCCGCTGAGGTCGGGGTGGAATCCCGTGCCTACCTCGAGCAGGCTGGCCATACTGCCCTTAATTCGGTAGCTGCCCTCGTCGGGATGCAATAGTCCGCTCAAAGTCTTGAGTAGGGTAGATTTACCTGCGCCGTTGGCCCCAATGACGCCCAGGATTTCGCCCTCTTCTAGGCGGAGGTCAATGCGGCGAAGTACCCAGCGATTACCGAGGTTCTTGCCCAAATTGCTGGTTTCAATGCGCGGACTTTTCATAAAAACTCGTTGAGTCGGCGCGACCTCCACCGAAGGGCAAGGAGTCCGAATACAAAGCCAAGGATGCCAGAAGCCGCCGAGATAGCGTGCGCGGGCTGCCAAACATCCCAGCCCAGCCAGGCCCAACGAAAGCCGTCGGCCATTGCTACAGCCGGGTTAAGCCAGTAGAGAATTCCCCAGCCTACGGGGGCAAAGTTGGCGCTGGGCAGGGCTATGGGGCTTATAAAAAATAAGGCTTGCATGAGCACAGGCAATACCGCCAAAAAGTCCCGCCGCCGCACGCTTACCGAGGCTAGGGCATAGGCCCACCCCAGGGAAGCAAGCGCAGTGTAGGCTATAACCAGGGGAAGCCGCAGCAGGGCAAGGGCCTGGGCCTCCTGAATCATTAATAGTCCGAGTGCAACCACCGCGGAGCCGACCAAAAAATCAGCAAAGCCAACAATTGCCTTAGAATTCGGCAGGGCAGAGCGATTAAAGGCGGCCTTGCTGACCAGGGCCTGGTTGGCCACCAGGCTCATGGCTCCCTGACTCACCGTGAACTGAAACCAAATCCAGCCCGGCAGCGCAACCGCCAGATTCAGTCCGAACTGCCTCAAACCTTCTGCGGGCAGGCCAAAGACGCGCCCAAGGACTAGGGTTAGGGTGGCAATCAGAATCAAGGGTTGGGCAACCGCCCAAAGCCAACCGAGCTGAGTCTGCACGTACCGGAGCCTTAGGTCACGTCGGGCAAAGGCCAGGGCCATTCTGCGCGCATTCTTGGCGCTGCCAGGCTGGGGCTTCCACCAAGGGTCTTGAGCCGTTACTTCGCGGACTCTACTCATACCTCAGGGCTTCGATAGGATCCAAGGCTGCCGCTTTTTTGGCAGGATACCAGCCCGAAACCACTCCGACGATAATAGATACCACGAGGGCTAAGAGCATCCACTTTAGGGGGAATACCGCTTGGGCGTCCAAGGCATAGGCTAGGCCATTTCCTACCGCAAGGCCCATTATGATGCCGGCGATTCCGCCCATGACACTTACTACAATGGCTTCGGCAAGAAACTGCACCACGATGACCTGCGAACTGGCGCCAAGAGCCTTGCGCGTGCCGATCTCGCTTGTGCGCTCGGTGACGCTCACCAGCATAATGTTCATTAGGGCGATGGATGCGCCCAAAAGCGTGATCAACGAAATCAGGGCTGCACCAGCATTTACCGAGCTCAAGGACTCCAGCAGCAAAGCCGAAATGCTGTCGCTTCGCCGAATGTTAAAATTGTCTTCTGCTCCGGGCCTGAGGCGCCGTACCGAACGCATTACTGCGGTTGCGCTGGCGATGCTTGCTTCGAGCTCTTGCGGACTAGGAGCCATGACGCTGATTACGTAGCTCGACGAGGGGTCCGCAAACTCCAAGTGGGCAGTGCGCAGGGGGAGGTAAACCACTTGATCGCTCGACATGAATGAGCTGCTGCCCTTGGGTTCGGTAACTCCAACAACGGTATAGGGCTTGGATCCCACCCGAATAATTCTTCCTAAGGCGTCGCCCTCCGGAAAAAGTTTGCCTGCCACGTCAGACCCTAAAACGGTCACCGATCGGGCTTCGTTTTGGTCCGCAGCAGAAAAAAACCGCCCCTGAGCAATGGTAAGCCCCTGGGTGGCCGGATAATTCGCATCAGAGGCAGTGACGTTAACGTTGGGATTCGTTTTAAGCCCTTCGTACTGAACCTCCATGGCTCCGGCTACATTGTCGCCAATGCTGGCGACATAGCCCATTTTAGCCATTCGGTCGCGAAGTTGAATTGCCTGCAAAAGCGGAATCCTCGGTTGCGGCTTTTCTTTAATTCCGCGTCGCCC
>JABMNC010000018.1 GCA_013205365.1 Cryomorphaceae bacterium
CTGGCCTCCAATGCGGTCTGCGTTGTGCGTATAAAGGTGAATTTGGCTTCGAACGGTCTCGCGCGCCTCGTCGGGAATTGCAACCATGAGGGTTCCGTCTTCGGCCTTGGTAACGCCAATTTGGTAGGTGTTCCAGAAGGCAAGCAGGCTTTGCCCTTTGGGGAGGGCCGCAACCGCAAGGGCATTGTCGCGTTCGCCGAGTATGCGCAAGGGAGCGCAGGCGGTACCGGGCTCTTCTACCACCAGTACGTCGTTGCTTCCCCCCATTCCGTTGGGCACCTTGATCGGATTGGTGGGGTCGTTTACTTCAATTCCGCCTACGGTGAATTTGTATTCGTATCGCCCTGGCTTGAGCCTGAGCTTGGTGCTAGCTAGGTTGCTGCTGTCGCGCTGCATGGGGTGGCTGCTGCGGTTCCAGGCGTTGAAGCTGCCTATGAGGTTGGCGGTTGCGGCGCTGTCTCCCTGCTGCAGGGCGAGGCGGAATTCTACTTCTTGCACGGGAGTTTGGCGCAGCATCAGATGGTAGGTTCCGCCTGCGGCCTCCAAGGTGGCCACGCCAACGGCTTGGGCCATGCGTCCGTGAACCCTCCATAGGGCGGAATCTTTCTGCCACTCCACTTCAAGCCCCTCGGGGAAGGTCCACTCGTCAAGCTCGCTCAGGAGGTAGTCGGTTGCATAAATTTTGGTAATGCCGTCAGGAGCGAGGTCAACAGGGCGCCATCCAAGGCCGGCGTATTCTCGACCCAGGTCTACCGACCCCGGTTGGCTGCATGCCGTGGCGACTGCGACGGCGAGGCAAATGCTGGCTATGCTTTTCACGATAGGGAATAGGATTGTTGGCTGCCTGCGGCGAGGTTTTGGGGTTGATCGTTGACGTAGAATGTTGCTTCGCTGCCTTCTAAGTTACTTACCCTAAGTTGGTTTGGCTCTATGCGCAGGGCGAGCAGGGATCCGCGCCAGCGCAGGTGAAAGGTGAGTCCGCTCCATTGCTCGGGCAAGAAGGGCTTGAAGTGCAGGTTCTCGCCAACCAGACGCATTCCGCCAAAGCCATAAACGACGGCCATCCAAGCGCCTCCCATAGCCGTGACATGCAGGCCTTGGTAGACTTCATTGTTGTAGTCGTCAAGATCCAGGCGGGCGGTGCGGTGGTAGAGTTCATAAGCCTTTGCGGCGTAGCCCAGCCTGCAGGCCAGTACCGTGTGCACGCTGGGCGAAAGAGAGCTCTCGTGCAGGGTCAGGGGCTCATAAAAGTCGAAGTGCTTTTTAAGCGTTTCAACCGGAGTGCGGTCTTCAAAAAAGAACATGCCCTGAAGGGTGTCGGCTTGCTTGATGTAGGGCGAGCGCAGGATGCGGTCCCAGCTCCATTTTTGGTTAATGGGTCGTTCATCGGGGTCCAGTTGCGCGGCGGGCACGAGTTCCTTGTCGAGGAATCCGTCCTGCTGCAGGTACACACCGTGCTTTTCGCTGTAGGGGTAGTACATGTTGCTGCGAATCGCCTCCCATTGCTCAATTTCGTCGGATTCCAGGTCCATTTTGGCCGTGAGGGCCGCGTACTCATCGGGCTGGTTTTTAGCCACGTAGTCGGCGCACTCGGCCGCGTACTCCATGCACCAGGCGGCCATGAAGTTGGTGTAGTAGTTGTTGTTGACGTTGTTCTCGTACTCGTTGGGCCCCGTTACGCCAAGGATCACAAACAGTTCTTTGTCGTCGCTCCAGTTGACGCGCTGGGCCCAGAACCGGGCGATGGCGACCAAGACCTCGAGGCCGCCCTTAGCAAGGTAGCCGTAGTCCCGGGTGTGGCGCAGGTAGGTGTAGATTCCGTAGGCGATGGCGCCGTTGCGGTGGATTTCTTCGAAGGTTATTTCCCACTCGTTGTGGCACTCTTCTCCGTTCATCGTGACCATGGGGTAGAGCGCGGCACCGTCGCTGAATCCGAGTTTGGCGGCGTTTTCTATGGCTTTGTCGAGCTGCTTGTAGCGGTATAGCAGAAGGTTTTGGCCCACTTCGGGGTCGGTAGAGGCTAGGTAGAAGGGCAGGCAGTAGGCCTCGGTGTCCCAGTAGGTTGAGCCTCCGTACTTCTCGCCGGTGAAGCCTTTGGGGCCGATGTTTAGGCGCGGATCCACGCCGGTAAACGTTTGAAGAAGGTGAAAAATATTGAAGCGGATTCCTTGCTGGGCGGAATCGTCGCCGTCGATCACGATGTCTGCGTGGTCCCATTTGGCTCGCCAAGCGGTGCGCTGCTCGGCAAGGAGGGCTTCGTAGCCAGCCTTGTGCGCTTTGGCGGCTTGGGCCTTCGCCCGCGATTCCACCTCGGTGGCCGGGGCGGTCATCGACGAAACCACGCCCACGTACTTGTGGAGGGTGTAGGCGGTTCCGGCTTCAGCCTGAAGCGTGAAGACCTGCGCGGCATAGCCTTCGCGGCCTGCGGCATGGCCCTTTGCTTGACCCTGTGCGCCCTCGAGCACGCATTCCATCGCGGCGGCCACCACAAAATCGAGCTTTTTGGTTCTAGCCTTGACCCAAGAACCGGCTTCGTGGCCCTCCTGAGCCCAGAATGATTCGTCCCAATTGGCGTCGGCATTCACCACATTAAAGTCCAGAAAGGGTTCGAGGACCAGCTCGGCTGGCTGGTCTAGGGAAATCCTATACTGCTGGACCGAAACCTCGTCGCGAACAATGCTCAAGAATCGCTGGGCTTCTACGCGAAGGCTCACGCCGTTGTCGAGCGTAGCCGTGAAGTGCCGGCTTAGCAGGCCATGCTCCATGCTGAGCTCTCGGTAAAAATCGCTCACCCGGGCCTTGTTCAGGTCGAGGGTTTCGCCATTGACCTTGACGTCTATGCCGATGTAGTTTACCGAGTTGAGCACCTTGGCGAAGTAATCCGGGTAGCCGTTTTTCCACCAGCCCACCTTGGTCTTGTCGGGGTAGTAGATGCCCGCCACATAGCTTCCCTGCAGGTGCTTGCCGCTAAAAGCCTCCTCGTGGTTGGCGCGGTGCCCCATGCGGCCGTTGCCCAGCGCAAAAAGGCTCTCGCTCATGATGTGCGCTTCGGGATTCCAAGACGCCTCAATAACACTCCAGGGGTCGATTTGAATGGGGGGCTTCATAGCTAGTTGCTAGTTACGTCTTAAAGTTGAGTGGCTTGCTCCGGGGTGAGTTGGTCCAGTCCGCTGACCAGCAGGTCGGCATCCAGGCCTTGGCCGATGCCTACTACCTTCATTCCGGCGCGGCGGGCGGCCTCGACTCCGGCTTCGGAATCTTCGAAGACCAGGCACTCCGAGGGCTGAAGGTTCAGACGGCGCGCTCCCTCGAGAAACACTTCGGGATCGGGTTTGGAGGCAGACACTACGTTCCCGTCAACGAGGGCATCAAAAAGCGGAATCCAGCCCAAGCGTTCAAG
>JABMNC010000106.1 GCA_013205365.1 Cryomorphaceae bacterium
ACGGCCCGTCTTTAGCGTGTGGAAGAGGTGGAACAGGTGTGAACGCATGGGGGCCATGCCCGCACCTCCTCCGATGTAAATCATCTCAGAATCATTGTCTTTGATATGAAAATCTCCATAGGGACCCGAAACCATCACCTTATCTCCAGGCTTTAGGTTGAAAATATAGGAAGAGCAAACCCCGGGGTTGACGTTCATCCATCCGTTTTTGGCGCGGTCCCAAGGTGGCGTAGCAACCCGGATGTTGAGAATGACCATGTTTCCTTCCGCGGGGTGATTGGCCATAGAGTAGGCCCTGAACAGGGGTTCAGGATTCTTCATCTTAAGATCCCAAAGCTTGAACTTATCCCACTCCGATTGAAACTCGTCGGGCTTCTTGCCCAAACTCTGGTGCGCCGTAATGTCGAAGTCTTTGTAGTCAACCTCCACTGCGGGCACGTCAATTTGGATGTAGCCACCGGCCAAGAAGTCGAGGTTCTCCCCGTCGGGAAGCTTTACTACAAACTCTTTGATGAAGGAAGCCACGTTGTAGTTAGAAACTACCTCACATTCCCACTTTTTGATGCCAAAGATCTCTTCGGGCACCTTAATCTTCATGTTGTTCTTGACTTTTACTTGGCAGCCCAAGCGCCAATCGTCTGCAATTTGCTTGCGATTGAAGAATCCCGTCTCGGTGGGCAGAATTTCACCGCCGCCCTCAAAGACCTGGCACTTGCACATGCCGCAGGTTCCGCCGCCGCCGCATGCCGAAGGCAAAAATACCTTGCGGTTGCCCAGGGTAGTGAGCAAGGTGCTCCCCGACTCCACCTCAAAGATGTCGCCGTTAATCTCCAGTTTGACGGGCCCAGATGGTGCTAATCGTGCCTTTGCTTGAAGGAGAAGCGTAACCAATAGAATGGTTACCAAGGTGAAAATGAAAATACTCCAGAGAATTGTTGATGTAAACATTGGTAAACCTTAGATTTTAATACCCATAAAACTCATAAAGGCCATTCCCATCAATCCGGTGATGATGAAGGTAATTCCCAAGCCACGCAGTGGAGCAGGAATGTGGCTGTACTTAAGGCGTTCGCGAATGGCAGCCAGTGCCACAATGGCAAGAGCCCAACCCACGCCCGATCCAGCTGCAAATACGGTGGCTTCGGAGAGCGTCTTGTAGGCGCGTTCTTGCACAAAAAGGGCGGCTCCCAAGATGCTGCAGTTCACAGCGATCAATGGCAAAAAGATGCCCAAGGCATTGTAAAGACTTGGCGAGAACCGCTCAATAATCATCTCGAGCAGCTGCACAATGGCTGCCACAACCGCAATAAAAATAATAAAGCTCAAAAAACTGAGGTCGTAACCGGCCAAACTCGGATCCAACCAAACCAGTGCGCCGGGTTGAAGAAGTTTGGTGTCTACGAGATAATTGACTGGAACCGTAACCAATAAAGTAAAGGTCACCGCAATGCCCAAACCCATTGCAGTCTTCACGGTTTTAGAAACCGCGAGGTAGGAACACATTCCCAAAAAGAATGCGAAAATCATATTCTCGATGAATATGCTCCTTATGAATAAATTTACTAGTTCCATGATCGGTTTTGCTAAGGCTACAGATTAATTCTCAATGAGTTGGCGGAACTTGGCGCGTTGTACCCAAATGAGTACCGCAAGCACAATCAAAGCCATTGGAGGAAGGAGCATAAGGCCGTTGTTGCTGTACCAGCCTCCATTGTCGAGGTACCAAGAATCAGGAATCACTTGAATTCCAAACAATTGACCTGAACCAAATAGTTCACGAACAAAGGCGACTATGATTAATACCGCCGCGTATGCAACTCCGTTACCTATTCCATCAAGAAAGGCCTTCCAAGGTGTATTGGCAAGAGCAAATGCTTCGATTCGCCCCATCAGGATGCAGTTGGTTATAATTAAACCAACAAAAACCGAAAGCTGCTTGCTCACGTCGTAGACATAGGCTTTTAAGACCTGGTCGACCAAGATAACCAGAGCGGCCACGATCACCAGCTGCACGATAATTCGAATCCGATTGGGTATTAAATTACGCAATAGTGAAGTAATAAGATTCGCACAAGCCATAACGACTAATACGCTAAAGCCCATAACAATCGCAGGCTCTAATTTCACAGTAATAGCAAGCGAAGAACAGATACCCAGAACCTGCACAGTCACGGGATTGGATTCATTCAAGGGATCCTTTAAAATCTTGACATTCTTCTTAGAGAATAGAGCTTCTTTAGGCTCAGACTTGGTTATTTGGCTCATAAAACAGAAATCAAAGAATCAGAATTTGCAGCAACAGGTATTGTCAATGCAGGGTTGCGCGCTAGTAAATAGCTCATGTAGGGCTGAAGGCAGTCGTTGAGCATGCTCTCTACGCCAACCGAGGTAATGGTTCCGCCCGAAATTCCATCAACCTGATGGTCGCCTGAGGCATCTCCCTTGCGCACCGAAATGGATTGGTAGGCGCCGTTCACTGCGAGCTTTTTGCCCGGAAACTGATCGGTAAACACCGGAGTAGAAATTTCTGCTCCGAGACCCGGAGTTTCGCCCTTATGGCCGAAGGTTGCGCCCGCTATAGTGTAACCGTCGGAGAGGATGGACACGTACCCCCAGATTGGTCCCCAAAGTCCCTTACCACGAACAGGTATGATGTAGAAAATTTTACCGTCGCGTTCTGCGATAAACAATGGAACTTCGCGCTCATTCGTTGGTTTGGCAAGCGCGTCAGCCATTTTGATGTCAAAGGCAGGAGTCTCTGGATTCGCCTGTATTTTGCCACCCTTAAGCACCAATTGCTCGGTGATGTAGGTGTCAAATGCCGCATCGGCGTCGTCTCTCGAAATCTCCATTCCAAGAGATTGCAGGATCTCCTGCTTTTTTTCTTTTTGAATGTTTGCTTCTTGGGCGGGCTTGAGCGATAGAGCGGCTACGGAGAGCAGTACCGCGACTAAAACGACCATCACCACCGAGAAAAGGTAGGTGTAGGAATTACTGTTTACATTCATGCTTGCTGGAGTTTTAAGCGCTTGAGGCGTTTTGAAATATTAGCTTGAACAACATAATGATCAACCAAGGGGGCGAAAACATTCATAAGAAGTATCGCAAGCATTATGCCCTCTGGATAAGCCGGGTTGAACACCCGAATTACTATTGCCATGAAACCCACTAAAAATCCATAGATCCACTTGCCCCGCTCGGTATGCGCTGCTGAAACCGGATCAGTGGCCATGAATACCACGCCGAAGGCAAAACCACCGAACATGAGGTGCTGGTAGAAGGGAAGCTCCATGTAGCTCCTCATGGCTCCTGGGTCGAGCAAATGCGCCGAAGAATTGAAAATCAAACCCATGCACAAACCTCCGACCAGGGCAGAAAGCATAATCTTCCAACTGCCTACTCCGGTGTAAATCAAGAAAGCAGCCCCCAGTAGAATGGCAAAGGTGCTGGTTTCTCCTATGGAACCTGGAACAAAACCCCAAAATGCATCCATAGAAGAATACGAAGTCTGGCCTGTGGTGGCAAGCTGACCGAGGGCGGTTGCACCGGAGTAGCCGTCGACCACCTGAGCGCCTGCCTCAGCGGAAGTATTAATCCAAATTTTGTCGCCAGACATGTAGGTAGGGTAAGCAAAAAAAGCAAAAACCCTAGCAGTGAGAGCGGGATTGAGCAGGTTCATGCCGGTTCCGCCAAACACTTCCTTTACAAAAAGAACCGAGAACGCGGTAGAAATTGCCACCATCCAAAGCGGAATGTCAATAGGCATGATTAAGGGAATCAAAATTCCCGAAACCAAGAAGCCCTCATTCACCGCGTGCTTGTTGCGGTAGGCAAAGTAAATCTCAATGGCAAGTCCCGCAATGTAGGTCACCGCAATCATCGGAACGATGCGAATGACTCCAAACATAAAGTTTTGAATCGTGAAAAACTGACTGAGAAGACTGCCCTCTGTAAGAAGGCCGAAGGCCTTGTAGTGCTGGTATCCGGCATTAAACATTCCAAAGAGGAGCGCAGGAACCAGCGCAAAGATTACCGCAATCATGGTCCGCTTCATGTCTACCGCGTCGCGCACGTGAGCACCACTGTGGGTATTGTGGTTTGGCACAAAGAACATAGTCTCGAGTGCGTTGTGCAGCGGGTAAAGACCCTTTAGCTTACCTGTTGTAACAACAGGACGGGTAGAGTCAAATAAATTTTGAAAAATCTTCATTGCGCGCTAATCAATTCATTTCTTTTTGAAGGAGGTCAATAGCTTCGTAAGCCATTTTTTGCAATTCTTGTTTCGAAGGGCAAACCACTTCGCAGAGAGCAAAGTCCTCAGGAACCACTTCATAGGCCCCAAGTTGCTCCATTTGGTCCAGGTCTTTTGCCCACATCGCCTTAATCAGGGGCATTGGAAGCACATCAAACGGGAAAACTTTGTCGTACAAACCCGTCACTACGAAGGCGCGGTCTTCGCCGTGCTGCTTGGTGTTCAAGTCAAACTTTTTGCTCGGACTTAGCCAGCTGAAGAGGGTGCGGCTGATCGACCACTTGCTCGCGCTCGGGATAACCCAGCCAAAAAAATCGGTGCCTTCGCCTTCTGGAATAGCCGTGACTTGGCTTGAATAGTAGGTCAAATAACCCTTCTTGCCCACGTTGGCGCCCGTTAGTACGCTCCCAGAAATTACGCGGAAGTTGCCCGGCTTAAGTTCGCTGTCTAAGAAAACCTCAAGGCTGGCTCCAGGGGTTGCGGTAATGCACCGAGGCTTTAGGATTCCGGTACCGCAAAGGGATACCGTGCGCTCGAGTTTAAAATTGCCCGTTAGGGCAAGGTGGCCGAGGACTGCAACATCTTGGTAGGCCATGGTCCAAACCACTTCTCCTTTGTTAAGTGGACTAATGCGGTTAATGTGGACGCTGGTGGTTCCGGCTGGATGCGGACCGGCGAAGCGGTGCAGCTCTACTCCACTTGCATTAGTAAGCGCAGGCGAAGCTTCAGAGGCTGAAATCGAAAGCACCAACCGGTCGCTCATCAAGCTCATCACCTCAAGACCTTTAGCAAAGTCTTGCTCGCGGCCGGCTAGGGCAAGTGCAGGAGAAACCGCCAAGGGCTCCGTGGCCATCGCATTGATGAATACCGCCTTGGGCTTGGCATCAGGGCTGGCGATACGGCCGTAGGGACGCGACTCGATAAGAGGCCATGCGCCAGACTCACAAAGCCAGTGAATGGCATCCTCGCGGTTGGCTGGCATGCCCGAAGGCAGGCTGCAGAATTCGGTCTCTGCGTCGGCAAGAATCACTACCGAAAGGATTTTGCGCTTGTCGCCACGCTCAATGCGCGCAACTTCACCGCTTACCGGTGAAGCAATTTTGATGCGGGCGTCTACCTTGTCGTGAAAGAGAATGCTTCCTGCGAGAACTCGATCGCCCTCTTTTACCACCAATTTGGGAACAAGTCCGTGAAAGTCGCTGGGTAGAACTGCGTACACCGAAGACCGAAGGCTGCCGTCA
>JABMNC010000107.1 GCA_013205365.1 Cryomorphaceae bacterium
CTTACGAGTCCGTCTATGTAGGCTGCTAGGGCGTCGGCTACGACAAAGCTGGAGCCACCTACATAAATCGCTTGATAGCCCTCTGCCTTGGCCTGATTAATGGCTTCGGCTGCACTTAAGCAGGGCACTGCCTGCAGCCCGGCGTCGCGGAGTAAGGCCACCCACGCGGTCAGATCCAGAGCGCGGGGAATACTCGGCGCGCAGCCAAAAATGACGCAATCCTTGGGAATTGTTTGGAGGAGTTCGGTGAGGTCCTTGTCGTTGACCACGCCAAGCACCATTGCGGCGCGTTTGCTGCCCCGAATTCGGTTCCATTGCCGCATTGCAGGAATCCAGCCGTGGCTGTTGTGGGCGGAGTCCGCAACCACCAAAGGCCTCTTTTCTAAGACGTCCCAGCGCCCGCGGAGTCCAGTGTTGGTGGCTACCTTAGACAGTCCGCGTCGAATTTGATGCTCGAGCACCGGAATGCCGGCCACCGCAACAGTCTGAATCGCCACGCGCGCATTCTGCGCTTGGTAGTCTCCCTGAAGGTCGGTTGGAAGCACTCTGTTTTGAGAAGAAACGCAGTGCAGCGGGCTGTTGTTTATACGGGCAATTTCTTGAAAGACCGGAAGGATTTCCGCATCCCATTCCCCCACAACCACGGGAACATCGGGTTTGATTATTCCTGCTTTTTCGCGGGCGATGCTGGGCCGGTCGGGGCCGAGGAATGCGGTATGGTCCAAACCAATGCTCGTAATTACGGAGGCTAGGGGCATGACTAGGTTGGTGGAGTCCAAGCGTCCGCCCATGCCCACTTCAACGATGGCCAGATCTACCCGGGCATTGCGAAACGCCGCAAAGGCCATTCCCACGGTCGCTTCAAAAAAACTCAACTCCAGGTCTTCGATGTCTTGCCGGTGAACGTCGACAAAATCCGCAACCCAAGTCTCGGGAATAAGGCGTCCGCCCACTCGAAATCGCTCCCGAAGGTCGAGCATGTGCGGCGAAGTGTGGAGGCCTACGACCAGCCCCGCCTCTTGGTAAATGCTCGCCAGCATATGGCAAGTGGAACCCTTGCCGTTGGTTCCTGCCACGTGAATGCAGGGGTAGGCTTGGTGCGGATTCCCTAAAACTTGGAGCCATTGACGGGTTTTGTCAAGATCCATGCGGTAGGTGGCGGGGGTTCCGCCCTGACGCTGGAACATAGGGAGCCGCTGAACCAACCAATTACTGGCATCGTCAAAGCGGGTCATGAATTAATTGAGTTGAAAGCTGTAGCGAATGCTTCCTACCTGAAGCTCCAAGGCCGAAGGGTCGCCCTGCCAGCGTGTTTTGAGTGCAGCCTCTTGAGCCCGACGAATCAAGCACTCTTCTGAAGTGGTCGAGCCTTTTTGACCTTGGCCGTCTGCCCGGGTAACCGTACCGCTTCGGTCCACATAGACCTTAACTACCACGATGCCTTCGCCTTCGCAATCGTAGCGTGGCTTGGGTCGCTCTAGTGCAGACCGCGTCCCCAATTGGTAGTTGCCCTTAGCGCCTGAGCCTCCGGTACCGCTGCCGTCGCCCGAACCATTGGCTGCACCCTGGTCTCCGCCGCCGGAGGTACTTCCTTGCCCACTGCCGGTTGCACCGGCCGTTCCTCCGGTTCTCCCGAATTTACTATTGAGTCGGTTGCTTAATTCGTTCGAGGGCTTAGGAGCTTCCGCCACTGGCTTTGCCTCGGGTTTTACCTCGGACTTTTTATCTTCTTTGGTCTTGGATTTTTCGCTAGAGACCGAGGGGGCATCCACGAGCTCTTGAGTTACTACCTCAGACTCCGACGACTCCGCCGCTGCAGTAGACTGCGCCTGAGATCCTTCTGGGGCCGCAGCGTCGTCGCCCGCCCCATCCAGAGAATTGCCAAAACTCACCGGAATGCCATACTCAGGGGGGGGATCTTGGTAGGTTAAGCCAAAGAAGAAGAAAAAGATTAAAAGCACCGTGTGCACCGAGAGCGTTGTCGCTAAGGCCCGATTGCGGTCTTTTTTGTCATTTTCTTGCATCACAATTGCCGTTGGAGTCTATCGCGGGTCGGTTGCAAGGACGAGCTTCAGGCGGTTACGGTAGGCAATATCCATAATCCTAACCGTTTCTCCTGTGGGAACGGATTCGTCGGCGCGCAAAATAACCAAGCGATCAGGGTCCTGGCTTGCAAGACTTAGCAGTTGCAGCTCAAGCTGGTCCATTGGAACAACCACATCGTTAACACTAACCTTGAGGTCTGCATCGATGGTCACGGTAATGGATGCCTTATTGACGCTTTGGGCCTTGCTTTTGGGCAGAATAACATCCAAAGCGCTGCTGGTCACCAGGGTTGAGGTGAGCATAAAAAAGATCAGAAGAAGAAACACGAGGTCGGTCATCGACGACATGCTGAACTCCGCACTGACTTTGCTGCGGCTGCGTAAATTCATGGCTAGATCGGTTCGTGAAGAAGGTCGAGAAACTCGGTAGCGTTGACCTCCATTTTGTAGATTACCGAGTCAACCCGCATCACGAGGTAATTGTAGGCGAAGTAGGCTAGAATTCCCACAATAAGACCTGCTACGGTGGTGGTCAAGGCCACATAAATACCCTCGGCGAGCACGTCTACCTGCACCCCAGCGCCGGCCTGGGCCATTTCACGAAAGGAGAGAATCATACCGATAACCGTTCCCAGGAATCCGAGCATTGGCGCGCCTCCCGCAATGGTCGCTAGGTAGGGCATGTTGCGCTCAAGCTGTTGGATTTCGAGCTTGCCCTGGTTTTCAATAGAGGCTGAAATGTCTTGAAGGGGTTTGCCTATGCGCTTAATTCCCTTGGCAATCATACGGGCAACCGGGGTATCGCTGCGTTCGCAGGTATTCAATGCGGACTGCATGTTGCCGGATGATATGAAATCCTTGATGTCGCGCATGAATTTATCGTCGAGCTTGCTGGCCCGCTTGACGGCCGAGAGTCTATCTACAAAGAGGTAGACCATCAGTATCGAAAGCAGGAGCATGGCCCCCATAATCAACTGACCCCCAATACCGCCCGAGAACATGAGGTCGATTATGGTCAGGGTTTTTTCTGCGGCGATCGGCTCGGCCGCTGCGGTCAATGGAGCTGCGTCGGCAGCCATTTCAATTTGAAGAAAAGACAATTTCATAGGGCACTAAATTCCGAATACTTAGAAACAAATTCAATGCCGAAGTCAAAGAGTTATTAACCGCCGGCCAGCAAACCTTGAAGGGCATAAACCCCAATACCCGCGAGGTATCCGAGAAGTGCCAAAAATGAAATCTTCTTGAGGTACCAGCCAAAGGGAATTTTTTCTAATCCCATAAAGGCAACGCCTGCAGCAGAACCGATAATTAGTATGGATCCGCCGGTGCCTGCCGTGAAGGCCAGGTACTCCCAAAAAAATCCGTCTTGGCTAAAGAAGGTACCGGGAACCATGTCGTACATCCCCATCGCGGCCGCCACCAGGGGTACGTTGTCAATAATGGCGCTGAGTAAGCCAATTATGCCGCCCACAAGGTAAATGCCGAGCTCGGTTCCGGTGTCAAATGATGCATCAAGGCCGCTCGCGAGGTCCTTGAGTTGCCCCGCGGTTTGAAGACTGGCCACCGCGAGCAGGATTCCTAAGAAGAACAGAACCGAAGGAGTGTCAATGCGCCGTATTACTCCGAGAATTCCCAGACTGCTTCGGTCGGATTCTGCTTTTTTGTGGTGCAAAAGGTCGGTGACAAGCCAAAGAACACCCAAACTCAGCATCATACCCATAAACGGGGGCAAGTGGGTAATGGTCTTAAATACGGGCACAAACAAGAGACCGCCGAGTCCAAAGGCGAGGACCATGCTTTTGTCCCGGCTGTTCAAGATCGATTCATGCTCTGGTGCGGCCCCTTCTGGGCGATCAATTCGCCCCTTCAGGGTGAAGGTCAAATAAACCAAGGGGGCCAAAAGCACCGCTACCGAAGGCAGGAAGATTGAAGAAAAAAGATTGCCCGTTGAAACGTAGCCACCGATCCAGAGCATGGTGGTGGTGACGTCGCCAATGGGCGACCAGGCACCGCCGGCATTGGCAGCAATTACGACCATTCCGCCAAAAAGCCAGCGAATTTGCTGATCCTTGATGAGTTTGCGCATCAGCGATACCATGACAATGGAGGTGGTGAGGTTGTCGAGCACCGCAGACATAAAGAACGAGAGCCAGGCTAGGGTCCAGAGAAGAACCACGATTTTGTCAGTTTTAATGCGCTCGGTGATGACTGAAAACCCTTGGTGGGCATCAATTACCTCGACTATGGTCATGGCTCCGAGCAAGAAGAACAAAATAGATGCTATCTCGCTGAAGTGCTCCAGCAAATGATGCTCGGCCTCGTGAACGTCGGTTCCGCCCAAAACATAGACCGCCCAAAGGACCACGCCGGTGATGAGCGCCGAGGCAGCCTTGTCGATTTTTATGCTGTGCTCAAAAGCGATAGCCGCATAGCCAAGCACAAATAGAGCAATCATCAGAGTGTACATTGTCGTTTTTGTTTTAGAAGGTGTAAAATAAAGCGCGCTTCGCCTTTGAAACTCGCGATTGGCGTTAAATGTTTCTAACAGAACTAAAAACTATGCCATCGCATCCGTCGGCTGACCCGCCCGCATAGCTAAGGAGCACATTGGGTTCGCCCCGAAGCTTGAGCAGCCCAAGGTAGGCGAAGGCCAATGCCTCCTTAGCTTGGAGCAGTTCGCCAGGGGCCACCTGCCAGGCCCATTCGGGCGCCTGATTGGCGATGCGGCGGACTAAGTCGGCGTTCAATGCCCCTCCTCCGCTTAGGAGAACCCGTCCAGGAGGAGCCCCAGCGCTGCGAAGGCCATGAACCAGGGTCCATGCAATGTGCTCGGCTGCAGTAGCCAGGGCATCTTGAGTCGAAGTCGGTCGAATCGCCGCAAATTCAGGCATGAATGACTGCTCCATCCATTCTCGCCCAAGGCTTTTTGGGAAGGGCCTATGGTAGAACTCCATAGCACGTAGTCTAGCGTCGTCTGCTGCGCTGCCTTGGGCGGCATGTATTCCGTCAGGGTCGAAGTCCAGGCCGAGTTCCGAGGCCAAGCCATTGAGCAGTCCGTTGCAGGGTCCAAGGTCCCCAGCGCGGCGCATTCCGGCGGAATCCGTCCATGAGGCATTAGAGAAGCCTCCGAGGTTGACGCAAACTTCGAATTCGCCAAAGAGGTCGCGGTCTGCAATGGGAACAAGCGGCGCACCCTGCCCTCCGCGGGCCACACTGGCGCTCCTAAAATCGCCTACCACAGGAATGGGGCTCGACGCAAAAAGGGCAGACTCGTGGCCAATTTGAACGGTAATTCCACGCGCCGGATCATGCTCCACAGTATGGCCGTGGTGGGCAATGGCCTGGCACGATAGCTTGTGCCTTTGGTTAAAATCAAGCCATTGAGTTTGGCACCAGGCGGCAAAATCGAGGCTTACCTGCTGGCGAAGCGCACCGGGGGCTTGGTAGGCGGCTCTCAGGCGCTCACCCCAGGGGGTTCCGAGGTAGGGAATCGTTTCAAAGGCTAAAATGTGGGCATTCCATCGAGCGGACTCCTTGCGGAATTCCACTCCGCAGAGGTCCAAGCCGTCGAGGGAGGTGCCAGACATTGCTCCAATGATGCGGAAAGGGCCATTTTGGTTCCAATTTTGGGGATGCACCAAACAAAGGTGGGGCATGCGGGTGTTATTTTTGCAGACCAACCCTATTGAATATGCACTTTCAGTTTACCGAGGAACACCTCATGATCCAGCAGGCAGCGCGCGACTTTGCGCATGCCGAATTACTTTCTGGCGTAATCCAGCGCGACGAGCAGCAAAAATTCCCCGCCGATGCCGTGCGCAAAATGGGGGAACTCGGCTTTATGGGCATGATGGTTTCTACCGAATTTGGAGGCAGCGGCATGGATACGGTTTCGTATGTGCTGGCAATGGAAGAAATTTCTAAAATTGACGCGTCAGCCTCAGTGGCAATGAGCGTAAACAATTCTTTGGTCTGCTGGGGACTCGAGAAGTATGGCACTCCCGAGCAAAAAGAAAAATACCTAAAGCCTCTGGCGTCGGGAACCATAATCGGTGCCTTTTGCCTAAGCGAACCGGAGGCCGGTTCTGACGCCACGTCTCAGCAGACTACGGCCATTGACATGGGCGACTACTACCTGCTTAACGGTACTAAAAACTGGATAACCAACGGGAATTCCGCCTCCGTTTATTTGGTGATTGCTCAAACCGACACTACCAAAGGCCACCGTGGTATTAACGTCCTTATTGTCGAGAAGGGCATGCCCGGCTTTATTGTGGGCAAGAAAGAAGACAAGATGGGCATACGCGGCAGCGATACCCATTCTTTAATGTTTACCGACGTCAAGGTGCCCAAAGAAAACCGCATTGGCGAAGACGGTTTTGGATTCAAGTTCGCAATGAAAACCTTGAGCGGTGGCCGTATCGGTATTGCGGCGCAGGCCTTGGGTATTGCCAGCGGAGCACTGGAGTTGGCGGCGAAGTACGCGACGCAGCGCAAGTCCTTTGGCAAGACCATCGGTGAGCATCAGGGCGTTGCCTTTAAGCTTGCCGACATGGCGACCAAGGTAGAGGCCGCGCGTCTTCTCGTGCTAAAGTCTGCCTGGCTCAAGGATCAAGATCTGCCCTTTGACAAAGAGTCGGCAATGGCCAAGCTCTATGCCTCTGAAGTGGCGATGGAGGTAACTACCGAGGCGGTTCAAATTCACGGCGGCTATGGCTTTGTCAAGGAGTACCACGTGGAACGCTTGATGCGCGACGCCAAGATTACCCAGATTTATGAGGGCACCAGCGAAATCCAGCGAATTGTAATTTCTAGGGCCGTTCTCAACGAGGCTGCCGGCATCTAAGTCTTAATAATCAACAAAAAACCCCGAGGGAGACCCCGGGGTTTTTGCGTTTTAGCTCTGACTGAATGCTATTTTTTGGCACCACCAACTTTGTCGGCGTCTTTGGCCTCGGGCTTGGGGAGTTTGTTTAGGTACTCCGCAAGCTTACTCGTGTAGTCGAGTCCTTCGCTGCCGTATAGAATGTTGGTTTCGTATATGAACACCAGGTCAATTTGCTCCTCGCCCTTCATGGCTTCGATGGCCTTATCGACTTGCTCCTTGACGGTCTCGTTGATGGCCATTTCAATCTGCTGAAGCTCCCCGCTTTTTTGCTGCTCGAGCATCTGGTAGTTGTTTTGGATACGCTGAAAATCCATTTGGGCGCGCTCTAATTCTACCTTGCTTAGGCTTGGGGCGGCACGCTGAATTACGTCATACTCCGCCTGAAGGTTTTGCTGCCCACGCACCAGTTCGGCCTCTGCTTTTTTTGCGGACTCCTCAAACTTGGTAGACATTTCTTTATGGTAGTCGTAGAGCTTGACTAGGCTATCAAGGCGAACGTAGACTATGCGGACTCCGCCCTCAGAGACGGGAGCCGATTGGCCTGACTGGCAGGCAATAGCGCCGGCGGCAAGCATGGCCGCGGCAGCAAGGGCAACTAAATTTTTCATGATTGCGAAGGTAGGATTAAAAATGCTGAGCCGCCACTCGGTCAATGAGGGAATCGTCGGCGAGTTGGGCCAGGGTCACCCTAAGCTCAGGGCTGCGAAGGAGTTCTCGCTTAATGGCGGTCATGGCCTCTGAATTACGGGCCCATGCTCGTCGCGCAACACCGTTGTTGACGTCATAAAAGAGCATGCTTTCTAGTTTTCTGCGGGCCTCGGTGCTGCCGTCGAGCAGCATGCCAAAGCCCCCGTTAATGACTTCGCCCCAGCCCACTCCGCCCCCGTTGTGGAGCGAAACCCAAGTGGCTCCGCGAAAGCTGTCTCCAATGGCATTGTGCACGGCCATGTCTGCGGTAAAGCGCGAGCCATCGTAGATATTGGAGGTCTCGCGGTAGGGCGAGTCGGTGCCGCTCACGTCGTGGTGGTCGCGGCCTAGGACGACTAGCCCCAGCTCACCTCGGCCAATGGCCTCGTTGAAGGCGGCTGCAATGGCAATTCGGCCTACGCTGTCGGCATAAAGAATCCGCGCCTGGGAACCGACCACAAGGCTATTTTGCTCGGCCTGCTCGATCCAGTGCAGGTTGTCTTGCATTTGAACCTGAATGTCTTCGGGCGCTTCGGCGGCCAGGCCGCGCAGTACGTCGGCGGCGATGCGGTCGGTGGTGCGCAAGTCGTCGGCGGAACCGCTGGCGCAGACCCAGCGGAAGGGACCAAATCCGTAGTCAAAGCACATCGGGCCGAGGATGTCCTGAACGTAGCTCGGGTAGGTGAAGTCGATTCCGTTCTCGGCGAGTACGTCGGCTCCGGCTCGGCTGGATTCCAGTAAAAAAGCATTGCCGTAGTCAAAGAAGTACATGCCGCGGGCGTGCAAAACCTCAATCGCAGCCACGTGACGGCGCAGCGTCCCCTGGATTTCGGCGCGAAAGCGCTCGGGATCCTCGGTCATTAGGCGGTTTGCTTGCTCGTAGTCGTAGCCTTGGGGGTAGTATCCGCCGGCCCAGGGGTTGTGGAGGGAGGTCTGGTCCGACCCGAGGTCAACATGAACCCCGCGGGAGGCAAGGCGCTCCCATAGGTCTACGGTGTTTCCTACAAAGGCTATCGATGTGTTGCCCTTAACTGCCTGCGCCTTAAGCGCTAGGTCAATGGCCTCGTCGGCGGAGTAGGTTAGGACGTCTACCCAGCCTTGTTGGTGGCGCTTTAGGGCGGCGGCCTCGTTGATCTCGCTGGTGATGCTTACGAGGCCTGCAATCGAGGCTGCCTTGGGCTGGGCTCCGCTCATGCCGCCGAGTCCGGCCGTCACAAAGAGCTTGCCCTCGAGCGGACCCTTGGTGAATTGACGAGCCGCATTCATCAGGGTGATGGTGGTTCCGTGCACAATACCCTGCGGGCCGATGTACATGTAGCTGCCGGCTGTCATTTGTCCGTACTGACTGACGCCCAGCGCATTAAATCGTTCTAAGTCGTCGGGTTTTGAATAGTTAGGAATCACCATTCCGTTGGTTACTACTGCGCGCGGAGCCTGCGGCGACGACGGGAACAGCCCTTGCGGATGCCCCGAATGCATGTGTAGGGTTTGGTCGTCGGTCATCGTGGCGAGGTACTGCATGGTCAGCAGGTACTGCGCCCAGTTTTGAAAGACAGCCCCATTGCCGCCGTAGGTAATGAGCTCGTGCGGGTGCTGAGCGACGGCTGGATCCAGGTTGTTTTGGATCATCAGCATGATGGAGGCGGATTGCTGTGACTGCGCGGGGTATTCATGAATGGGGCGGGCCTTCATGGCATAGGTCGGCCTAAAGCGGTACATGTAAATGCGGCCATAAAGCCTCAGTTCTTCGGCGAATTCCGCAGCCAACACCTCATGGTGACGGGGCTCAAAGTAGCGCAGCGCGTTGCGCAGGGCGAGCTTTTTTTCGTCGGAACGCAGAATGTCCGCGCGTTTAGGGGCATGCGAGACGGCGGGGTCGTAGCCCGGATGAACAGGAAGCTCCGAGGGAATCCCGGTCAAAATAGATTCTGAGAATGACAGCATGGTGCAAAGGTCGCACAAATCAAGGCTTGGAGCCCCGCGCTCAGACCGCCTACTCCTGCTTGGCGTCGGATTCTTCGTCTCCTTGCGGAGCAGGCGCATTGGTGGGCGACCAGGGCTTCCAGGTCAGGGTCCAGCTGGCTTTTTTCCCGTCGTCTTTGCGGAGCATCCAAAGGTCGCCGCCGAGTCCGCGTAGAAGGTCGGCCTGGATGAAGTCACCCTCCACATCGATGGCCTGGAGCTCCAGTGCCACGCTGCGCTCAAAGCGCAGGCTGTCGTCGGTGCTTACCCAGGTGAGGCCATAGCTTTTGGTGTAGGCGTACTGCGGGTAGGCACTGGTCCAGCGGTCGCTCACCAGGGCGAGGGGGGTCCAAAATGGTAGGAAATTGCTGCTGTCGGACCAAGTCTGCCAGGTGGCCATTATTAAGGGTTGCCGGCGAACGAAGGTCTTCCAGGTACCTTGCCCGGACCCTTGGGTAGCAATTTTGCGTGCTTCGTCTTTGAAGACAATGGAATTGCCAGAAATTGAAACGGTACTGGAATCCACGCTTGGGAGCAGCACGGGTCCGCCTGACCTAAGATCCATGGCGAGGCTGTCTGGGTAGCGAACTTCGCTGCTGCGGAGGCTGCGGTTGCCCTTCCATTCAAAGGTCAGGGCCGAGGTCGATCCGTACATCGCAGCGGCTTCAGGACCGACTGCAATTCCGCCGTCAGGGAGCATTTGAAGCAGTACCTGGCTCGCGCTGTCGGGCCTAATTGGATTTTGCTTGCGCCGCAGGACCTCTTCGACCAGCAGGTCACTGGTCGCCACCCAGAGAACAGCGTCGGATGCGGCCGCTGCCCAGCCGTCGCCTTCGTAAAGACTCGTACCGTTGTAGCTGCGAACCTCATAGGGTTGCCTTAGGCTAGACGGCGCCCAGGAGCCGCGGGGAGCGGTCAGCATCCAAGCGGAACCAAATTCACCCCTTCGGTGCATGCTCAGAAGCGCGCGGCCTTCGGGCCAAGCAGTTAGGGCTGAATGCAAGACCTTAAGGTCCAGGTATACCGGCCCCAAGCTGTCGAGCAGACCGGCCTGACGGCTTGCCTCGGGCATAGAGGGTAGGTCGGCGATCCACAGGGCCTGGCCCGCAATGTCTTCTCCCATGGGGTGCTTGCTGCTTGGTTCTGAGGCACAGGACCAAAAAAATACTGCCGTGAATGCCAGGGCAAGGCTAGGGGTACAAAAGGCCTTCATAATTCGAGTCGGAGTTGGCTTGGTTTCCACGCAAAACTACGGCGGTGCCAGGCGCAGGGACCATGCCGTTCGAGAGCCTCCCGGTGGCCTAGGCTGGGGTAGCCTTTGTTGCGGTCCCATCCGTAGTTGGGTTGCTCGACGTGCAGGGAGGCCATGATGCGGTCACGCTCGGTTTTTGCAAAAATAGAAGCGGCCGAAATGGCCTGAAATCGCGCGTCTCCTTTGACTTCGCAGCGGTGTTCAATACCGTTATAAGGCTTGAATCGGTTGCCGTCAACCAGCAAAAGTTCGGGAATGGGCTTGAGCTGCGCGATGGCCCGATGCATGGCCAAGTAGGTGGCCTGCAAAATATTGAACTCATCGATTTCGGCCGGACTCGCACTGCCGACGGCCCAATGCCCTGCAGGTAAAAGGGCTTCTAGCTGCTCACGAAGGTTTTCGCGCTGGCGGTGGCTCAGGACCTTGGAGTCGGTCAGTCCCTTGACGCGGTATTCCTCAGACCACAGCACTGCAGCAGCTACTACCGGCCCCGCGAGGCAGCCGCGGCCCGCTTCGTCTACTCCTGCTTGGAGCAGAATCTTCATTGCCTTGCGGTTGCTAAAAGTTCATGAAGCGTTTGGCGCACTTGTTCAGCGCTGCGGTCCCAAGAAAAATGAGCCGCCCGCTCAAGGCCGCGTTGAATCCAGGGGCCGGGATCTTCGGTCGCGGCGCGGTAGAGCAAGTCGGTCCAGGCTTCGACGTCGTCGGGGTCGGCGTATCGTGCGGCGTCTCCCGCAATCTCCGGCATGCAGCTCGCGTTGCTGCTGAGCAGGGGGCAGCCCGAGGCCATTGCCTCCACAAGCGGAATTCCAAAGCCCTCAAAGCGAGACGGGAAGGCAAAGGCCAAAGCACCCGAATACAGATCGTTGAGTTCGCTTCCTTCGATTCGTCCGACCCAATGCACGCGCGGACCAGCCCTGCGGGCCAGTTCCAGCAGTTCCGAGTCCCGGTGCAGAGGATTCCCCACGAGGACCAGTGCTTCGCGCCGTTCCGGGTTTCGCGCCTGATGCTGCTCAAAGGCCCTAAGTAGGGTCGCTATATTCTTGCGTGGAGTGAAGGCGCCCACAAACAAGAAGTAGGGTAGGCCGCATGCCCAACGCTGGCGAGCCGCATGGCCCACCTCGGGTTTGGGCAGAAAATCCTGCTGCGGTGCATTGCTAGCCAGGGTAATCTTCTTGCCGCCAAGCGGGTAGGTTTTAATGAGGTCAGCCCTTGTGGTCTCCGAAACCGTCAGTAGGGCATTGGCCTCCGCGGCGCTCCGCGCGACGACTCTGCGGTAGTAGCTCCCTACTGCCTTGGGTATGCCTTCGGGCTGGTGCACAAAATTTAAGTCGTGAATGGTCGCAGCCATGGGCAGGTTGCCCAAGCCAAATCTCTGAAGGGCCCTTCGCGAGGGCAGGAGTCCGTCGGGAGACCAGTAGGCGTCAGCTTTGATGCGCCAGAGTGCGAAGGGCACTGAAACTTCGTTCCAAAGCGTCCAGAGGAAGGGGCTTCGCGCAGGCAAGCCCAGAACGTGCTTGACGGAGCCAGGGTAGTTAAAATCCTTGACGGACCGGTCAAAAAACAGGTGAAGCTCCCATTCGGGGGTCGTCGCCAGCCGCTCGAGCAGGCGGTGGCTGTACCAGCCCGTGCCCTCAAGGGAGCCGGGCAGCAACCATCGCGCGTTGACCGCGAGCCGAGCTGGGCGAGGGGAGGTGGCCATTCCCTCAAAAGTATGACCTTTGCGCCATGCCCCTTACATGGTCTGCCCTTCCCCAATCCTGGCAGCGCCTTCTGCGCAGTTCCTCGGTGGTTCTGGCCTTAAAGGTTGCCGGAGCCTTGGCCGGCTACGCCTTTGCCTATGTTGCCCTGCGGAGCTTAGGAGGCCCTGGCTACGGGTATTTTGAGTTGGCCTTCACGGTCTTAAGTATTTTGACGGTGCTGTCTAAGTGGGGGCTTGACGGCCTCCTTCTTCGCGAAATTCCAGCGCGCGACGCGGTGGCCGGTCAGCACTTTACCCGCCAAGTGCTCTGGGCTTCGCTGCTGGGGTCCTTAGCGCTCGGGTCTGTTTTGTGGTTCAGTTCGGGGTTACTTACCCGGTACTATGGCGGATTTCGTGAGCTTTGGCAAACCACGGCCCTCGTTCTTCCCTTTTGGACCCTGGTCCAGGTTTGGTCCGAAAACTTAAGGGCCCGACAAAGTTTTATACGCTTCGGCCTACTGCAGAGCAGCATTTCGCTCGGACTCGTGGCACTAGCCATGGCTTCATTTTCATGGTTTTCAAGCGTAGAGCGGGTATTGTTGGGCATGGCCAGCGCCTCGGCCCTCATGCTCTGGAGCGGATGGAGAAGCCTAAGACCCATCGAATTGCGCAGCCTTTGGCCCCTTCGATTCTCTGCCACCGCCATGTTCTTATCGGCTACGCTCTTTATGGTCATGACCTGGACCGACACCCTAATGCTCGGGTACTTTTTAGAGCCCGAAATCATTGGCGCCTATCGGGTGGCCTTTAAAATCGGCAGTCTAATAACCTTTGCCCAATTTGCCGTGAACGCCTCTCTGGGGCCGCGCATTTCGGAACTCTGGGCCAAAAACAGCAAGGCCGAACTGCAAAAGGAGGTCTGGCAGGTGGCCCAAATCAATGCCCTTTTGGGGGTTCCAGCCTTTTTGCTCATCATGGTACTAGCCCCCTGGCTTCTGAGTTTTTTTAGTGCGGACTTTGCCCAGTATACCCCCGTCTTGAGGATTCTCGCAATGGGTCAGATGGTAAACGCACTCTGCGGCCCCGTCATGTACCTGCTCAATATGACGGGCCATGAGCAGTCCGCCCGGCGAACCATGACCCTTGCAGCCCTTGCCAATGCCCTGGGCAACCTTGTACTCATACCCTGGCTTGGCATTGTAGGATCTGCCTGGGCCACCACGGCGAGCATGGTGTTTTGGAACGCTTGGGCCTTGGTCGCAGTCTACCGCAAAACCGGCATACGAACGCTAATTTTTTGGCGTTAAACGACGATGGTCAACGCGGTACTAATTGGAGTTCCCAAGTCAGGAAGCACTACCCTAGCGGACTGGCTGCAGGAGCACCCCGGCGTGGCCATGTCGCGCATCAAGGAACCCAATTTTTATGCCTCCGAACTGGATCCCATGCAATTCAGCCCGGCTTTTTTACGGATTTCTCCCGACGCGGAGCCCGACTACTGGGCCCAGCCGGACCCCCTGCCCAGAAGGCACCAGGCTTTTGTGCGCCAGCCAAGCCAGTACTCCCGAATGTGGCCCGACGCAGGGCCTAATCAGCTGCGTATGGAGGCTTCGACAAGCTATTTCTGGAGTCCCTCAGCGGCCCGAGATTTACCCGCAAAAAACCCTGGGGTTAAGGCTTTAGTGCTGCTGCGAAACCCCGTGGACCGGGCTTTTTCGCACTACCGCATGGCCCGCAAGTACGGCCTGGTTTCAGGCAGTTTTATCGAGGAACTGGACCACGACGCTTTGGGCTCTGCCTCCTGGGGCCAACGCCAGAATTTTGCTACCCTTAGCCATTATGCGGACTCCTACCAACGGTGGTCTGCATCCGGCGCTGCGCTGCACGTATATATATATGAAGAGGCCTTTCAAGATCCCCATGCCTTTTGGGCATCGGTACAGCAGGACTTGGGACTTAGCACCATAGCGCTTCCGCACGCAGAGAGGGTAAACGCAGCCCACGACGTCCGGTGGCCGGCACTAACGGCATTTGCCCAGCACCATTGGCTGGGTCGATGGCTTGTAGGTCAAATGCCTCGAAGCCTAAAAAAGAGGGCCATTACGGCCAGCCTAGCCCCTGAACCGCTGCGCCTGACCGAGGCCGAACGGGCCAAGGCCTGGACCTATTTTGCCGACGACGTGGCCCAACTTGAGGGGCTCATGGGCAGGAACCTATCTTTGTGGACCTGAATCTGATTTAACTATGGACCCAAGTTCGCAGAATCTGCTGCTTTTTTTGTTTCGCAACCGCAAGGCACTCTTGGCGGCCCCAGTAATTGCCGCCATAGCGGCCGCGATTTTCTCGGGACCCTGGTTTATAACTCCGCTCTACGAATCCACGGTTGTGGTATTCCCGTCCACCACGAATTCCCCGTCCAAGGCCCTTTTGCCGCAAAACACCTACCAAGACGAAGATTTCATGGAGTTTGGTTCCGAGGAGCAGGCCGAGCAGCTTCTTCAGGTACTCTCCTCAGACGCCATCTTTGATTCCATTACCGCACGCTTTCAATTGATGGAGCACTACAAGCTGGATCCCTTGAGCAAAACCCTCAGGACCGACCTCCACGAAGAGTACAGCGATAAAATTTCGTTTGAGCGAACGCAGTTCATGAGCGTCCGCATCAACGTCCTCGACGAGGATCCGCAAATGGCGGCAGACATGGCCAACGCCATTGTCGACCTGCTCGACCGCGTCAAGAGCCGCATCCAGCGCGAGCGAGCCACCGTGGGACTCAATTTGGTGCAGCGCGAATACCAAAAAGTCCGCAAAGAATTGCGGGATATGGAAGACGAAATCAAGGGACTTCGCGGCAAGGGTGTTCACGAGTACGAGGGCCAGTCCATGGTGGTTTCGGAGCAGTACGCGACCGCGATCGCCGAAGGCCGAACCGAGAAGACCATCAAGCAGCTTAAAAACGTGCTTGATACCTTGGCTAAGTATGGCGGCCGCTATGTGGCCCTGCGCGACGAGCTGCACCTGATGAAGGAAGAAGAGGTTAAAATCAAGACCAAACTCGACCAGGCTCGAGTAGATGCCGAACAGGTGCTGCCGGCGACCTTTCGCGTGAACGCGGCGTTTCCAGCTGAAAAGAAGAAGTATCCGATTCGCTGGCTGGTGGTAGCAGTCTCCGCCCTGTCGGCCCTGGTCGGCACCATGGTGGTTATTTTGGGCGCCAACACATGGAAGGAACTCAAGCAGAACCTTCGTTCTTAAGCGGACGGGCAGGCCTTGTGGCGGGAGTGATTCTCGCCGGAGCCACTGCAGTGGTCGTGGGTTTTGAGATTCATGCTCTTGCCCTTATTCCCTTTGCCGCACTAGTAGTTTTCTGGGCCTTCTATCATCTTGACAGCCTTCTGCTCGCCGTGGTTGCAATCACCCCCTTGTCGGTGGTTCTCAAGGAATCCGACTTTAATGTAGGCCTGAGTTTGCCGGCAGAGGTCATGCTCGCGGGCCTAACCCTGTTTGCCTTTATTCGATTTTTACACCAAGGCCGCCTCCCTTGGCCGATTTTAAACCAAGCACTGACCCAAGTAATCCTGCTGCAGCTCGGCTGGATGGCCTTCACCATACTCTTTAGCGAAATGCCTTTGGTCAGTTTCAAGGCCGTCCTCAGCCGCGTCTGGTTCATCATTCCCATGTATTTTATGCTCGGAACCGCCATGGAACAGCCCTGGGTGCGCAAGCTGATTTTCCCTTTTTATGCATTTAGTTTGGGTATTGCCGCCATTTGGACCCTCTCGGTGCACTCCCAATACGGATTTTCTAAGGAGACTTCAACCTGGGTCATGTTCCCGTTCTACAAAGAGCACACGATGTATGGAATGGCATTAGCCTTTGTCTATCCTTGGTCCATTGGGGCCCTTTGGCGGTCGCAGTCCCTGGTTTGGCGCTTTATTCATCTCGGACTTTTTCTGCTGCTCACCGTCGCCCTGGTATTCTCCTACACCCGTGCAGCTTGGCTTAGCCTGGTCGCTGCCGGCGCGGTGTACCTGGTTTTTGCATGGCGAATTTCAGCGCGTCAATTACTGCTTATAGCCTTGGTCGCAGCAAGTTCTTTGTGGCTGACTCAGGACCAATGGATGCGGATTTTTACTAAAAATGATACGGTTTCAAGCGACAACTTTAGCGAGCACATTCAAAGTGCGTCCAATATTTCTTCCGACGCATCCAACCTAGAGCGCTTAAACCGTTGGGCCTCGGCCCTGCGCATGTGGCAAGATCGGCCCCACGTCGGTTGGGGTCTGGGCACCTACCAATTTCAGTACGCACCCTTTCAAAAGTCCTCCCAACTCACCTTTATATCGACCAATGGCGGAGGCATGGGCAACGCCCATTCCGAGTACATCGGGCCCCTTGCTGAATTGGGCTGGCCGGGCCTTGTTTGGGTCGTTTTACTCATCACCATGATTTTTAGAACCGGCGTTGGGGCCTACCGGCGTTTGGCTCCCGGAACCGACCGAAGTTTGGTCCTTGTTGCCCTCTTGGGCCAGGTTACCTATTGGGTTCATGGGCTGCTCAACAACTTTTTAGACCTCGATAAGGGCGCCGTTCTGGTGTGGATGTCCGCAGCCCTAATCGCTTGGGCAGGCCGCAGTGGCGCGGGAATCAGGGGCTAATAGCCTACAAGAGAATCCTCTGTATTTTAGGATTGGTTTCAGGCAATATTTAAAAAAGTTCGCGTGAGTTAAATTTTTTAATAACTTGCATCAACCTTAACAATCTATTAACACCTATGAAACGCAAATTATTTACTATAGCTTTTGTAGCGGCTGCGCTCCTGTCCCTGCCTGCCTTTGCGCAGCGCACGACAACAGGAACGGTTACTGCCGCATCAAATGGCGAAGCACTTCCCTCGGTAGCAGTCCGTGTGAAGGGTACCAATCTGGCTGCAGTCACGAACTTTGATGGTAAGTATTCCATCTCAGCAAGTCAAAATGCAGTTTTAATTTTCTCTGCCCTCGGTTATGCCACCCAAGAGGTTGCGGCATCGGGAGCAGTAGTTAACGTCAAGTTATCGGAATCCTCAAGCAAACTCGACGAAGTGGTCGTGACGGCTCTTGGAATTACCCGAGATAAGAAAACCGTGGGTTATGCAATCCAAGAGGTTAGTGGATCGGAAGTAACCAAAGTGAAAGACGCCAACTTTATGGCATCGCTCTCTGGAAAGGTTGCAGGCGTCACCATTCGCCAGTCAGGCACCATGGGCGGATCGTCCAATGTGGTAATACGCGGATACAAATCCCTCACCGGGAACAACCAAGCCTTGTTTGTAGTAGACGGTATTCCCATTTCTAACGACATCTACAACTCAGGCGGGCAACGCACGGGTCGTGGTGGCTACGACTACGGTAACGCTGCTATGGACATCAACCCAGAGGACATTGATAAAGTCACTATCCTTAAGGGTGCAGCCGCGACCGCACTATACGGTTCACGAGCAGCCAACGGTGTAGTCTTGATCAGCACTAAAAGAGGCTCCGCTCGCAAAGGCTTGGGAGTAACGCTTTCAAGCGGCCTAACCGTGGGAAGCATCAACCCAGACACCTTTGTTAAGTACCAAAAATCCTACGGCCCAGGCTACGGTTCCTACTACGGAAACACCGACACCATCAATGGAACCTACACGAATTATCGGATGTACGACTACGACTTTAATGGAGACGGTACCGTTGATATGGTTACCCCCATGGAAGAAGATGCATCATTTGGCATGAGGTTCGACCCCAACCTAATGGTTTACACCTGGGAGTCAATGGTTGATGGTCAGCCACGTCCCTTTGTAGCTGGTGCAAACGATCCTTCTTCGTTTTGGGAAAATTCTGCAACATTCAACAACAACCTATCCATTGACGGAGGTAGCGACAACGGTTCGTTCCGTTTGAGCGCCACGAAGTTTGACATGAAGGGTATTCAGCCCAATTCAAGCTTGCAGCGCAATACGTTCAATTTCAGCGGCAACCTCAAGGCTTCCAATCGTTTGACTGTTAGCACTGTGGCTACGTTTACCCAGCAAAAGGGACGCGGTCGTTCTGGAACCGGATACGATTCTCGCAACGTCAACCAATCCTTCCGCCAGTGGTTCAACGTCGGAGCGGATATGGGCAAACTCAAGCAATACTATGATGAGACTAAGCGAAACATCAGCTGGAATCCTTACGGTCCCTTGTACGCTAATCCCAATCAACCGCATTACTTCGATAACCCTTATTATATGGTTAACGAGAACTATCAAAATGACCAGCGCAATCGTTTAATCGGTAACATGACTGCTAACTATCGCCTAAACGATTGGTTGGATGTAACTGCTCGCGCCAACGTGGATACCTACAGCGACCTCCAAGAGGAGCGCATTTCAGTTTCTTCGGTTGACGTTCCTTCCTACGTTCGCCGCAACCGCAACTTCACTGAGACTAACCTTGACCTGATTTTAACTGCCAACCGTATGATCGGCAGCGACATCAATTTCAATGGTAACCTTGGAACCAACGTTCGCCGCACCTACTTCGACTTCTTTGGTGCTTCAACCAATGGTGGTTTAGTTGTGCCAGGGGTTTATTCCTTGAGTAACTCCGTTAGCGCTCCTGCAGCTCCATCAGAGCAGAATTATACCATCGGAATCGACGGTTACTTCGGACGTGCAAGCTTCTTGTACAAAGACTACTTGTCTTTGGACTTGACCGGTCGCTACGATATTGCTTCGACGCTTCCATCGGCTAATAATAGCTACCTCTACCCATCTGCCTCGCTTGGTTTGATTTTCTCTGAACTGTTGGATGTGGACGGAATTAGTTTCGGTAAGCTTCGCGCAAACTTTGCAAGCGTAGGTTCTGATGCTCCTGCTGGTGCATTGCGTGACATCTACGTTATGGGAACTCCCTTCAACGGGTCTCCTTTGGCGACAGCTCCATCAACATCCAATAACTCAGGACTTCTTCCAGAGACCACGGACTCTTATGAGGCAGGTCTTGAAATGCAGTTTGCTAACAACCGTTTTGGATTTGATTTGACGGCTTACCGCGCAGTATCAAAGAACCAGATTATGCCAGCACGTGTGTCTTCTGCAACGGGTACCATTTTTAAGTATGTCAATGCTGGCGTAATTGAAAACCAGGGTGTGGAATTGGTTCTAAACGCTTCGGCGATTCGCACTAAAGACGTTGGGCTTGATTTTGCTCTTAACTACACTCGCAACCGCAACAAGGTTGTGGAGCTTTTTGGAGATGCTGAAAGTTTGCAGCTCACGTCCAATCAAGGTGGCATCTCGCTTCTTGCTAAGACGGGCGAGGCCTACGGTACTCTATTCGGAATTGCCCACCAGCGTGACGAAAATGGATTACCCATTGTGTATCCGATTAGCGCTTCTCGCGGCTACCGATACTTGCGCACCACGGCACCAGAAACTATTGGCAACATCAATCCGGATTGGTATGGTGGTTTGAACACCTCATTCCGATACAAGAATTTGACTGCTAGCGTTTTGCTTGACATGCAAATGGGCGGAAGCTTCTTTAGCCTTGATACTTGGTACGGTTTTGCCACCGGTATCTACGATCGAAGCGCCGGACTTAATGACCGTGGCGTAGAGCGTCGCGAACTGGTGTCTAACAACGGAGGGGTTAACCTCGGCGATGTAGCAGTTTGGGATGGTTCTACGTTCGACGAAGACGGTAATCCTGTTACTGCGGCGAACACCGAGGCAGTTTATGGCGACATGAACTACTACGGTAACTCGTTTGGTTACGCAAGGAATGCTCAAGAGTCTCACGTTTGGGATGCTTCGTTCATTAAGCTTCGCGAAGTCGCTATTAACTACAGCTTCCCAATGGATCCTGCCGGATCAATTAAGGGATTTGACCTTTCTCTGGTTGGCCGCAATCTGGCTATCCTTTGGAAGAACGCACCGTACACTGATCCAGAATACGGTCTCTCAGCAGGTAACCTTCAGGGCTACCAGTCTGGTGCATACCCAGCGGTACGCGAGATCGGTCTGAACGCAAAATTGAAATTCTAATTACGAACGAATCATGAAAAAGTTTCTTCTTTCTGCAGGCATTGCCTGCGCTGTGGCCTCGTGTACGAGCGATATCACAAGCCTTAATGTAAACCCCAAGTCGCCCGAGCAGGTTCCTGCTGGAGCCTTGGTTGCCAATGCTACAATAACCCTCACCGATTATTTGGCTACTATTAATGTCAACTTGAACAACTTCAGCATGTGGGCTCAGCATATCACTGAGACAACCTACACGGACGAAGCCAATTTTGACTATCCAAACCGAGACGTCAATGGCAACACCTTTGATGTGCTTTACACCGAAGTCCTGCGTGACTTGGCCGAGGCAGAAAAAGCGGTGGATATCGATATTAACCTTTCTGAGGCCCAAAAGGAGCAGCAGATGGCGGTTATTGATGTCTTAGAAGTGTACACCTTCCAAATTTTGGTAGACATTTTTGGAGACGTTCCCTACACCGAGGCGCTCTCGTCTTATAAAATTCATGGCCCTGTTGTAGTAGAGACGGTTGTTCCTGCCTACGATAAGGGTGAGGACATCTACACCGGCCTCGCCGCTCGTTTGACTGCCGACATCGCCATCCTAGGAGGTGATAATGGTTTGGGTTCCTACGACCTACTTTATGGTGGAAATTCCGATGGCTGGAAGAAGTTTGCTTCTTCAGTGCTTCTGAGGTTGGCCGTACGCGTTGCAGATCATGACTTAGCTCGTGCCTCAAGTTGGGGTGCTACAGCTTTGGCAGGGGGAGTTATTATGACTCCTGCTGATGATGCTTCCCTACAGTATGCTTCGGCGCCACCGCATACCAACCCCCTATGGGACCAGTTGGTGCAGTCGGGGCGTTCTGACTTTATTGCCGCCAACACTCTTGGTGATGTGATGAATTCTTTGAACGATCCGCGTCGTGGGATTTACTTCCGCAACAACAACGGTGACAGTGTAGTAGGCGCTCCTTATGGTTTGGCCTCTGCCTATCCTTTGTTTTCGCAGCCTGGGGATCTTCTAGAGGATCCAACTCTTGCGCACACGCTCATCGACCACGTTGAAGTTCTCTTCTTGTTGGCAGATGCGGCAGCACGCGGAGTTCCAATTCCTGGAGCAACGGCTGAAGGTCTTTATCAAGCAGCGGTTGGTGCTTCAATTGTGAATTGGGGCGGAACGGCCACTGATGCTGCGGCCTACTTGGCCCAGCCGTCGGTCGCTTGGGATGCTACCAACTGGCAGTCGCGCTTAGGAACACAAAAGTGGATATCGCTCTTTATGCGCGGAAACGAAGCTTGGGCTGCGCAACGTCAGTATGATTTGCCAATGAACATTGCTGCTGAGGCACAACGAGTTACTCCTTTGCGCATGAGCTACGGTGTTGACGAGTATGCCTTGAACAACGCTAATGTTACTGCAGCAGGTGCTAACTACCAGGGAGACAAGGACACCGCTCCAATTTTCTGGGATAAGGACTGATTTATCTAGGCTTTAGTAAGCTAAGCCCCGCCGGCAACGGCGGGGCTTTTTTATTGGATGCAGGGCGGAATGCGATTCGGTAGCCTTCAGTTCAGCGCAATAAAAAACCCGCCGGTTTGGGACGGCGGGTTTGTAGGGTTGCTTCGGGTCTACTTAGCCCGCTCCTTGTAGGTTCCGTCTACGGTGTTGATGACGATGCGCTCGCCCGTTTCAACGAAGAGGGGAACGCGAATCTCAGTTCCGCCCGCGACAGTGGCTGGCTTAAGGGTATTGGTGGCGGTGTTTCCGCGCATGCCGGGTTCGGTGTAGGTTACCTCGAGGGTTACGGTCGTCGGAAGCTCTACGCTCAATGGCCGGTCTTCGTCAGCATGGAACATTACCATGCAAGACATGCCATCTACCAAAAACTGCGGAGCGTTGATGACCTCTCTGGGCATAGGGATTTGCTCGAACGACTCCATATTCATAAAGTGGTAGCCGTCGGGGTCGTTGTAGAGGTACTGGTAGGTGCGAAACTCAATATTAATGACCTCGAGCTTGGTTCCGCTCGGGAAGGTGTGCTCCAAAA
>JABMNC010000108.1 GCA_013205365.1 Cryomorphaceae bacterium
AACTTCCTGACCCCAACGGCTAAAAACCCTTAGACTCAATTGCGATAAGGCTGAGGCCTCTGTCTGTTTGAGGCAAAAAACATCGTTGATGTTGTCGCCGTTGGGCGTGTACACGTTGGGCACCGACAGGCTGTCGAATTCCGCACCAAAAACCTCATAGGTTAACTGCAGAGAATCCCTGCGACCGCAAAGGCTGTCTTCGACAATGAGCCAGACCGTTTGGAGTCCGACCAAAGAGGCGGACCACTGAACGTCGGAGCCCCTAATTAGCCCCTGGCCTGGAACGCGCCAGGTGTAGGAAGTGGCCCCAGAGGCATACCCAGAGGCCCGGACCGGCTCGCCATTGATGCAGAAGGGTGCATTAATGGTGCCTACGGGACCAGACAGGGGCGCGTGAAATTCGGCCGTGAGCAGCAGGCTGTCGCTGCGTCCGCACTGCAGGTCGTAGGCCACCAGCCAGGCTTGGTAGTTGAGGGTAACGGAAGTACCCGACCATTGAAAAGGAGCGTATAGGCTGTCCACCGAACCGTTCGAAGAATAGAGCAGCATAAACTGCGCGCTGAGCGCAGGGCCCGGAGCAAGGTTGATGCTGCGCGAGCTGTCGCAAGGGTCGAAGGTCCAAACTACATCGGCCTGCACGGCAGAACCGGGAAGCACATAAACCGTAAGGAACTGCTGGGCCTGAGTTAGGCAGAGGCTGTCGACTCCGATCAGTGTGATGACGTAGGTCCCCGGCTGATTGTATAAATGACTGGGGAGGGGATTGGGCGACCCTGAGGAGGTCTGGCCGTCACCCCAGGCTATACTAAGTACGTCGGTGCGGCTGGTGCTGCCAATGAGAAAGAGACTGTCGCCGGCGCAGACCGTATCGGCACTCAGGCCCAAACTCAACTTTGCCTGCTGCATTTCAAAGGCAATTTGAACGCCTGCCATGTTGCAGTTGCTCGAATTATTGACCGCTGAATGAACATTGGCGGGGAACACCGGCAAATTATCGCTGCCTCCGCAGCCCGCGCAGATGGCCTGGTGAATAACCCCGTTGGGGTCAAAGCGCGAGGTTCCGCCGTCTACGTGCTCGTCCACGGGGCCAACCCCTCCAAAGTAGGAGGCATAGGCCGGATTACCTCTGCGGTCCAGAACCAAAAAATAAAAATCGCGTCCGTCGGTAGTGGATTGAAAGGCGTCGGGACTGGTGTAGAGGCCGGTTATGGTACCGCCATTAAGGCCGCCAAACCAACCCGAAAAATAGGCAGAGCCGCAGCCGTCCACCTGAAGGGCTGTGGGTGAAATCCGTCGGTTGAGCTGGCCGTTGCCCACATACTGGCTGCGGTAAATGCTGTCTCCTTGGGCTGAAATCCAAACGAAAATTTGGGTAGAATTCAGGTTTTGCCAGAGCCCGGGGCTCGGAGCCAAGGGACCCGAGTAGGCGATAATTCCCGTGCAGGTTGTGCCGAGCCCGAGCGAAAGAAGCACGGCACCGGAATCCCCTACCGCAGCGTAGGCACCCACTGGATTTTGAGCCATTAAAAAACCATAGGACGTGCAGCCCTGCGGCTCGAGGTAGGTCTCGGACTCCTTTTGCCCGGTTTGCGGGTTAAAAAGTGCATAATAGGGCTGCGACTGGCCGCTGGGGCTGGTCCAAACGCCGTTGCCCGAGAGCGTTCCCATGCCTTGGGTCCAGCCGAGGACTGCAATCCGGGGGCCCTGAGCGGTGGGCGTAGAAATTAGGGAAGTAAGGCCGTCTAAACTTGGGCCGCCGACATAGGTTGCCCAGCGCAAGCTGTCTAAATTGGGACTGAAGTGAGCGAGAAGCCCGTCAATGGGCCCGTCACGAGAGGTATCCAGGGGCCAGGTGGCCATGGCGCGAGACCGCGACGCAGTGGCAATCCAAATTCCGGTCTGGTCAGCCCAAATATCTCCCCGGGCCTCGTCGCCGTAGTGGGGCATATCTATGTCCTGCAGGCCGTCGTACCCCAATCGTCCGTAGTAGGTTGAGGCCTTCAACTGCGAACCCGTTGAATCGAGGCGGACCAGGACCAGGTCGGTGGCCGAGGTATAGACAACCCCTCCCCCGTTCATGGAGCCACTGCCCGGAGCGAGGGCAAACGTTGTGTCGTAGGCGCTGCCCGAGACGGGAAAGTTGATGGAATTGGTGATTCCCTTAATCAAGAGGTCTCCGTTGGGTGCAACGCGCAAGGAATGAGGCTGTTCCTGACCCGATCCACCCAAATAGGTCGAAGAAATAACTCCGGTTCCCGTGGCGTTAAACAGCATAAAGACCATATCTACTCCCCCTCCCCCAAAGTTGGGCTGAACTCCGTTTTGCGTAGGGAACTGGTTGGCAAAAGCCACACCCCCGAGCCAGGTGCGGCCCTGCAGGTCGTAGGTTGCGGTATAGCCGAAGTTGTCGCTCAGGGAGCCGCTGAAGCTACTGAACACATAGGTCGGATCAATTCGCTGGGCTCCCGGGGCCTTGAATCCCCAGTTTTCGCCCGATTGCTGCCACTGGACTGGCACCAGGCTTCCGTCGCGGGCATAGGCCACCGGCGCCCAAAGTTCCGCCACTCCAGCGGGGGTCTGCAGTTCAAGGACCTCTGGATGCCGCCATTGCCTGCGGCCGGTGCATCCTTCAAAATGGAGCAGAATGGGCGAAAGGTCCTCGCCCTGCCACCAGGTCTTCAGGCGTCCTCCTTCGACGCGGAGCTCGAGGTCAACACCAGGGTAAATGCCCCGAAGCCAGGCCTGCGAACTGCCCCTGACGGCGACCAGGGGCTTGCGTCCTATGGCAAAGGCCGTAGGAGGGCCGCTTCCTTGAATTTCAAGCTGTCCACCCCTAGAATTCAAATAGCGCTCGGTCCAAACGACCACGCTGTCGCCCTCGCCAGGCAAGCGCGCCACAAAGCGAAGTCCGTCGGCAAGAATCCAGACGCGAGCGGCGTCTACGTTGACCATGGCAAGCACCTCGCTGGGCCACTGACCCTCATTGGGCAAAATCAGGGCTTCGGGCTTGGAGAGGACCTGCGCCTGCATCCCGCCGATTCCAATCAAGGACAGCAACCAAAGAGCATAGAGTCGAGCCATTGAGCCTAAGGTACAAACGCTCCCGACCATGGCGATGCGCCCTGCCCCGACGATGTATTGCTAAAGTCCGTCGTCGTTAAAGTCTGCCGAGGCCTGCCCGTCAGCCATGAGGTAGGCCTTGAGGAAGGCATCAATTTCGCCCTCCAGCACCGAATCAGGATCGCTGGTCTCGACCCCAGTGCGCACGTCCTTAACCAATTTATAGGGATGCAGCACGTAGTTGCGTATTTGCGAACCCCACTCAATCTTCTTTTTGCCCGCCTCAATAATGGTGCGTTTGGCATTGCGTTCCTCAATCACCTGCTCGTACAGGCGTGATTTGAGCAGCTGAATTGCCTTCTCTTTATTTTGAAGCTGCGACCGCGTCTCGGTGTTTTCAATGACAATACCCGAGGGTTTGTGGCGGAGTCGCACTCCAGTCTCGACCTTGTTGACGTTCTGGCCGCCCGCCCCACTGGAGCGAAACGTGTCCCAGTCAATATCGGCTAGATTTACTTGAATGTCAATGGTATCGTCCACAAGGGGGTAGACATAAACGCTTACAAAGGACGTATGGCGGCGTGCGTTGGAATCAAAGGGACTGATGCGGACGAGCCGGTGGACTCCGTTCTCCCCCTTGAGGTAGCCAAACACAAACTCGCCTTCGATTTCGAGGGTGACTGTTTTTACTCCCGCGACTTCGCCTTCTTGAAAGTTTAACTCGCGCACCTTGTGGCCGTTGCGCTCGGCCCAGCGCAGGTACATGCGCATGAGCATACCCGCCCAATCGCAGGACTCGGTACCGCCCGCTCCCGCTGTTACCTGCAGCACGGCACTCATCTTGTCTTCTTCGCCGCTGAGCATGTTTCTGAACTCCAGGGTGCTCAACTGCGCCTCAAGCTCAGCGACTGCCGCGTCTACCTCAGACTCTTCAATCACGCCTTCGCGGTAAAACTCTACCGAGGTCTCGACTTCACCAAACTGCGCTTGAACGGCCTCATAGCCATGAATCCAGTACTTCAGTTCGCGGATTTTGCGCATGGTCAATTCGGCCTTCTTGGCGTCGTCCCAAAAATTCGGATTGCCGGTTTTCTCCTCTTCGTTGGCGGCGGTAATGCGCTTTTCTTCGAGGCGCAGGTAGCCTTTTAGGTGCTCGATGCGTTGATGGTATTCCTTAATTTTTTCGGGCGAAATCATGACGGCAAAAGTACGCCACCCCCTACCTTCGAACCTATGAATGCAGCTTTAGCGGATTTCCGCTCCGATACCGTAACCCGCCCCACCGAGGCCATGCTCCGGGCCATGGCCGCAGCCCCTGTTGGCGACGACGTCCTGGGAGACGACCCCACCGTTTTGCGGCTCGAGGCCATCCTCGCCGAACGCTTTGGCATGGAATCCGGTCTTTTTTGCCCTTCGGGGACCATGACCAACCAAATCTCGGTCAAGGTCCATACCCAGCCGGGCGATGAGGTAATCTGCAGTAAGTTGGCGCACGTCTACAACTACGAGGGCGGAGGCCTTGCATTCAACAGCGGGGTTCAGGTGCGCGTTGGCGGCGACGACTACGGACGACTTTCTGCCGCGCAGGCTGAACTGCTGCTTCAGCCCATGGACAATGTGCATGCGGCCCCTACCCGACTGGTCGTTGCAGAGAACACCTCCAACAAAGGCGGCGGAACCACCATTGGGCTGGACGCACTGCGCGAACTCGGCGGATTTGCCAGGCTCCACCATCTTGGCTACCATCTTGACGGAGCGCGCCTCTTCAATGCCCTTGTCGCCGACGGCGAGCTAGCCAGCGATTACGGCCAAGTCTTTGACTCCATTTCTATTTGCCTGTCTAAGGGTCTTGGTGCGCCCGTGGGTTCGGTTCTTCTGGGTTCGCGCGACTTTATCAACCAGGCCCGTCGCATTCGCAAGCGTCTGGGCGGAGGCATGCGCCAGGCTGGCTACCTCGCAGCCGCCGGAATTTATGCCCTGGAACACCATGTGGAACGCTTGGCCGAAGACCATCTGCGCGCCGCGGATCTGGCAAAGCATGTTTCGAACCTTCCCTACGTCGAAGCCCTCAAGCCAGCCGACACCAACATGGTCCTATTTAGATTGAGAGCAGGTCTTGATCCGCGGGATCTTTTGGCCCATCTCGACGCCCAGGGAATCCGCCTCATGGCCATGGACCCCTTTTGGCTGAGGGCCGTGCTACACTACGACGTGGGTGACCAGGAAGTTAGCCGCCTAAAAGAGGCCCTGAGCAACTGGAAGACCTAGTCGGCACCCGCCATAGCAGCCTTGGCCGCGGCAAGGTCGTAGCCCTTGCGCAGGCACCAGGCAATCCATTGCTGATCGTCGGGGTACTTGCTGCGCTGCCTGCTTAAGTAGGTCCGCACCTCCTCTTCGTTGAGTTCACTCATTCCCAATGCGATGCAGGCAGAGGACACCCTCTTGGCCTGAAGGCCTTGAGTAATTTTGCGCGGACCCCATCCTTTGATGCGGAATTTGCCCCTCGCATAGGCCCTGGCAAAGCGCTCCTCGCTTAAAAAGTCGCCAGAAATAAGTTCAGAAACCAACTCCGCCTGCGCCTCTGGAACGATCCCCATAGCGCGCAAACGCTCCTGAACCTCGCTTTGGCAGCGCTCCTGAAAGGCGCAGTACCGATGTATCGCTTGGCGAGCGGCATCAATAGTGTAGGTCTTGGTTCGTGAAAATGCCATGCTGCTAAGAAACAAAAAAGGCGGCCATAACTGGCCGCCTAATTACATATAAGGGAGAATAATCACCCAATCTTCTTGCCCTCGGCATCGGCAAAACGGTACTCTAGCATTTTAAAGGCATCTCGAGAGACAACCTGAAGCTTTTGACCGGCAATCCGAGACCATTTGTGCTCCAGTGTTTGCCAAAACCATCCCTGCTTGAGGTAGGAGGCCAAAAATGGATGCACGTGCAAAAAGATGGGAGCCCCTTTGCCCTTTTGCTTGAGTGTCGCGCTAATTTGCTCGAACTTCTGCTGGAGGGCATCAATCAACGTGATGGGTGCATCAATCAAGGCATCGGGATTTTCTTCTTGCGTCTCAATGGCTTGAGCCGGACGCACGCGCTGGCGCGTGATCTCGACCAAACCAAACTTAGACGGCGGAAGAATTTTATGCCGAGCCCGGTCAGTAGCCATCAAATCCTTAAGAAACTCATAAAGTTCCCTACGGTTTTCGCTTTTAGCCATGTCGATGAAGTCCACGCAAATGATTCCGCCCATATCGCGCAAACGAAGCTGGCGAGCAATCTCTTCGGCAGCCATCATATTGACAGCCAGCGCGTTTTCTTCTTGGCTTTCGCCTTTGCCCGAACGGTTGCCCGAATTGACGTCAATGACGTGCATCGCCTCCGTGTGCTCAACCACCAGGTAGGTGCCCTTGCCCATGTTCACGGTACGTCCGAATGCGCTCTTCACCTGCCGGTCCACACCGTAGTGCTGAAACACCGGAACGGCCGAAGTATGAAGCTTGACGATTCCGACCCGCTCGGGAGCGATGGCCTCGACGTAGCCCTTGATGTCTTCGAAGAGGGCCTGGTGGTCCACTACAATTTGATCAAAACTGTCGTTGAAGGAGTCGCGCAGGTAGGCCGAAGCTCGGTCCATCTCGCGAAGTATGCACTTCTTGGGTTTGGCACCCCGCACGTTGCGGTAAAGGGTCTTCCATCGGCCCACTAAGTCATTGAGGTCAGCCTCAATGTCTTCTTGGGTCACTCCCTCAGCCACGGTGCGCACGATTACGCCAAAACCTTTAGGGAGCACGTTTTGCACCTGCTTGCGCAGGCGATCGCGCTCCTTGCGATCCCGTATCTTTTGCGATACAGAAATCCTCCCATTGAAGGGAACGAGTACGATAAATCGCCCCGCTATAGAAATATCAGAAGTAACCCTAGGACCCTTGGTCGATATGGGTTCCTTCGTGATCTGAACCAGCACCTCATCGCCGGGCTTAAGTAGAACCTCCATGCTTCCGTCCTTCTCGATTTCGGGAAGAATTTCTACCTCTGACAAATCAGAGGTGTACTTACTCTGGCGAACTTTTTTTAGGTAGTTCTGCCAGGTTGGAATCTGGGGGCCTAGATCATGGTAGTGCAAGAAGGAATCCTTCTCGTAACCCACGTCTACAAAAGCCGCATTGAGGTTGGGCGCTAACTTGCGCACTACCCCGAGGTATACATCGCCAACCGAAAATTGCTGTTGCTCGTTTTCGGAGACGAGTTCGGTCAAGCGACCGTCCTGAAGTAAGGCGATGATGGCGTCCGATTCACTGGCTTGAATAATCAGTTCGGTACGCATGGTCAATCCTTATTTCTTTTTGTGGCGATTCTTGCGAAGGCGCTTTTTGCGTTTATGTGTGGCCATCTTGTGGCGCTTGCGTTTTTTACCGCTTGGCATAACTAAGTCGTTTAATCGGTTAATACAGGTTCGGATCCGGCGGGTGCCGCAGCATCCCCCTCGGTCCAGCTATCGCGCAGCTGTGTTAGTGAACTCAGATCGGAATCTGGGTGGTCGGCTAAGTAGCGCCCAATAAAATCTTGGGCTTCGCTTTGTCGACTTAAATCGGCAAGAGTCTCGGCATACCGAAGGGCGGCCTCATGGTCGCTCGGGTACAACTGTAAAATACTTGCATATCGTTCTAAGGCCCGGTCCAATTGTCCAGACATACGCGAAAATTCACCAAGATGAAACAGGCCATCTCGGTGTTTGGGATCCTCTTCGACCACCTCGCGAAGCAAGGTGATGGCGTCCATAGGGTTTCCCGTTCCTTCTTGAATCAGTCGAACGGCTTCGCGGACCTTGGAATCCAAGGGACTAACGACGCGCTCTGTTGGCTCATTGGTTTCTGAGCCAGGATTGGTGGGCAACAGTAAAACAGCCAAAGCCCCAAGGACGATGGCTGATGCTGCGATCCAAACCACACGATTCATTCTAAGAAGGTTGGAAGGTTACTTCTTCACCGGAACATTCTTCTTCACAGATTCTGCGAAGGTCTTAGCCGGTTTGAATGAAGGAATAAAATGTGCAGGAATCACCAGGGTGGTGTTCTTTGAAATGTTGCGACCCGTTTTCTGAGCACGGCTCTTGAGCACGAAGCTACCGAAGCCGCGCAGGTAAACGTTTTCGCCGGATTCCATTCCGTTTTTAACTTCGCGCATGAAGCCTTCTACGGCTGCTAGTACGTCTGCTTTTTCCATGCCAGTACGGTCGGCAATTTTTGATACTATGTCTGCTTTAGTCATGTTTTATTGATGTAAAACGTTTAATTTAAGTGGCCTAGATAAGCCTATTTTAGCGGCCGCAAAGATAGTCCGCATTGAAGCAAGAACCAACTCAAACTACAACAATAGCTGAAATTTTACTGAAATGGTATGACTTCTACGGGCGTTCTCTGCCTTGGAGGGATACGAGCAATCACTATGCCATTTGGCTAAGCGAGATAATACTTCAGCAAACAAGAGTCGAGCAGGGCCACCCCTACTGGCGGCGATTCCTGCAGGAACTGCCTAGCGTCCATCATTTAGCCATGGCTGAAACTGAGGTTGTGAAGGGTCTCTGGAGCGGACTTGGATACTACCGCAGGGCAGACCTTCTTCATCGCGCCGCCCGATTAATTGATGAACAGGGCTGGCCCAAGGGCTATGAGGCTTGGCTCAAAATACCCGGGGTGGGCACCTACACTGCAGCAGCGCTGGCATCCATTCTTGACGCCGAGGTGAGGCCGGCGCTTGACGGCAACGCCTACCGCGTCTACGCCCGGCTTTCCAACTGGGGTCAGCCCATCGATACCGCATTAAGTAGGCAGTTTATACATGATTTTAGTCAAAACTTGGTGTCCTCAAGCCGACCTGGCGACTTCAACCAGGCCATAATGGACTTGGCGCAGAGCCACTGCCTGTCCAAGAATCCTAAATGCAGCGAATGTCCTTTGATCGAATTCTGCGAAGCCGGGCGGGCTGGAACCGCGGCTTCCTTGCCCATCAAGGTTCGCAAGGTCAGGGTGCGCGAAGAACTTTGGTATTTTGGGGTACTTCGCAAGGGAGACTATTTTGGGCTCGTCCAAAGGCCCATTGGCGGAATTTGGTCGGGACTTTACACCCCCGTTCCGCTCGAGAAGGGTCCGACCGAAGGGGGGGTAGAATGCATCGAGCACCGATTGAGCCACCGCAAGCTCACCCTCTGCATGCACCCCATTGCCGAGAGTTCCGAAGTCCTGGTTTGGATGACGGCAAAGGAGTGGCGCGATAAGGGTATGCCTCAAGCGTTTGAGCATTGGATGACCAAATTCTCGTACCTTTGAATCACTTATAATATCGCACCAAATAATACATGGCAGGCACTTTAAATAAAGTTATGCTCATCGGCAACCTCGGGAAAGACCCTGAAATACGTCGATTCGAAAACGGCGGAATGCTTGTAAAATTCCCCCTCGCTACTACCGAAAATTTTACAGACCGCGACGGGAACCGCAAGGAAACCACCGAGTGGCACACCGTGGTGGTGCGTGCGCCTCGCTTGGCCGAAGTCTGCGAGCGTTTTTTACACAAAGGCGACAAGGTGTTTATTGAAGGTCGAATTCGCTCGCGTCAATGGACCGACGAGCACAACCAAACGCGCTACAACATTGAAATTGCTGCGGATGCCATGACCATGCTCGGGCCCAACCAGCAAGGCCGCACTCGCGACGAAGAGCAGCCAGGCCGCACCGGTAGAGGCCGCGACGAAGACCACCGCAAAGGGAGAGACCATGCAAACGGCAAGTTCCGCAGTGCTCCCGACAGCCCTTCGTTGGCTGCGCCCGAAGACGATTTCGAGGGCGAAGAGCAATTCTGAGCTCCAGGCTGACCTTAGAACCTTATTTTGGACCCTGACCCCCTCCCGCAACTCCTCTTTTTAACCATTGATGCCAGTGGCACTGCAGCTGCGTGGTCTGTGTTGCTTTTGCTTCTTGCGGGCTCCTTTATGGCTTCGGCCTGTGAAGTGGCTTTTTTTGGCCTTAGCCCGAGTGAAAAAGACGAATTAGAGCGAAGAAACGGAGGCTCCAGGGTACTGAACCTCTGCCGCCAACCCGAATCTTTATTGGCCACGCTGCTAATTTGGAACAACTTTTTTAACCTCGCCTTTGTGCTTGTCTGGGGCATTTGGATTGGCCAAGCCATGGCAGACGGCAGCCTCGAGTGGCTGCGAGCGGTTCTTGAAACCGGACTAGCCACCCTGCTGCTGCTCATTTTTGGAGAGGTCCTACCCAAGTCCTTCTCCAATCTGAAGCGGATTGAGGTTAGCATTTTTATGGCGCCCATCGTGCTCACCGCAATGAAGCTGGTCAGGCCCTTAGCAAAAAGTTTAATGCTTACCTCGCGGGCTCTGAGCAAGGGGGGTCCAAAATCGTCTGTTACGGTGGCGCAGCTCGAGCGGGCTCTGGAGCTGACCGACAGCAGTGCCACCAGCACCCAGCAAAAATTATGGCTCCGTGAGATCGTTCGCTTTGGAACCACGAGCATCAAGCAAATATGCACGCCGCGACAGGATTTGATCGACCTTAATTCCGCTTGGGACATCAAGGAGGTACTCAAGGTGGTTACCGAGAGCGGATACTCGAGGTTGCCCGTCTACCAAGACCAGCGCGACCGAATTATCGGAGTGCTGCACACCAAAGATCTTTTGCCTTTTTTGGGCTCGGACTCAAGTACCGACTGGCAGCACTTAATTAGGCCGGCGATGTTCGTTTCTGAAACCATGAAAATTGACGACCTGCTGGGCGATTTTAGGGCAAAAAAAATGCACCTTGCCGTAGTGGTTGATGAGTACGGCGGAGTTTCTGGCGTGGTAACCCTCGAGGACGTCATGGAAGAAATTGTTGGAGAAATCAACGATGAATTCGACACCGAAAAGAAAATGTTCACCCAATTGGACGAGCGGACTTTTGTTTTTGAGGCTCGAACGCCCCTGCACGACGTGCTCCGCGCCATGAACCTTGAGACCGACGTTTTGGAACGCGGAGAGGCCGATACCCTGGCCGGACTCATTCTCGAGCAGCTCGGGCGCATGCCTGTCAAAGGAGAACAGCAAGACATCGGCCCCCTAACCTGGACCGTGGAGGCCTGCGACCGCCGCCGAATTGATCGCGTAAAGGTTTCGCGCCGTGCAGACTAGGCATATTCTACTTGCGGCAGGACTGGCTGGAGTTTTGGTCTTAGCTGCCCTACTTTTTTGGCCTGAAGCTACTCCGATGCCCAAACCCAAGGGCTACCCGCGCATAGACCTTCCTAATGCAGAAGCTGTGAGCCTCAAGGCTCCGGTACCCTTTACCTTGAGGCACCACCCCAACGGCCAATGGGAAGCCAAAAAACAAGCGGGCTGGGGAGACTTGGTCTATCCCTTTTGCCAGAGCAGGGTACAGTTTACCTACCTGCCGGTGCGCGGCAACCTGTCAAGGCTCATTGACGACGCCCATGAACTAGCCCTCAAGCACAGCGTAGTCGCAGACGGCATGAGCCAAATGGTCTACCTCAACGATTCCCTCAAGGTTTATGGCGTGCTGTTTCGAATTGGAGGCAATGCCGCAAGCGGACTTCAGTTCTATGCCACCGACAGCGTATCGCATTTTGTGCGCGGAGCCCTCTACGTCTACGCCCACCCTAACGCAGACAGCTTGTCGCCCGTGCACGCTTTTTTTGAAGACGAATTCAAGCGCTATCTCGAGACGATTGAATGGCGCGAAGCATCAAGCCGGCCTTAACCAAGGCATCCACGAGAATCATCCATGCGCCGACGCCGAGCATGAGGTGAATGGGTTGTAGTCCGCGCGGCAGCTCGAGGTAGTAGAGCAGGGCGCCCACGGCGGCCTGAAGGCAAAAAACCAACAAAACCAAACCAGCCCTAGCACGAAGGCCCGCCATTCCCTCGCTGCGTCGGTAGATCCAGTAGGCAAAGCCCAGCAGAAGGAGGCTGAAGCTGCGGTGAATCAGCACGCCGGGCTCGAGCTTCGCTATCCAGCCGAGCCTCGATGCGTCAAAACCCAAGTCGTGAACCAGGGCATCAACGCCTTCTCGCACGGAGGTTCCCAAGACGGTTTGTGCCAGCAATAGAAAGGCCAATGCCGCAAACATGGCAATTATATTCTTTAGGTTTTTGGCTGCCGGAGGCTCCGCCCTCCATAGGTTTTGCTCGGCAAGGCTGTGAACGTTGCGAAAGAGTGCCGTGAGCAAAGCAAGAAGAAAGTAGGCGCCCAAAAGATGGTAGGTTATGTGGTGCGGAACGAGGTTACCGTCTACCACTACCTTGCCGAGCCAGGCTTCAAATCCCAGGGTAAGCAGGGCCGCGAACATGGTAATGAACCAAAGGGGATGGCTGCGAATGAACCTCAGGCTCGCGACCGTGGCGAGCAGCACGGGAATTCCCAAAAACACTCCAAGCAGGCGGTTGATGAACTCAATCCAGGTATGTAGGGGGTTAAATGTGCTATAGTCGTGGCGGGTGTACTCCTGCCATAGCGCGTCGGCGAAGATTGCTTGAGGCGCATGGTCGGCTTGGGCAACCCAGAAGGCCTCGCGGTACAGCACCATTTGGCCTTGGTGGTAGGAGGCGGTGGACGACCAGGTCACCTGATCAAGACGAGTAGGTGGCAGCGATAGCCCAAAACACTTGGGCCAGTCCGGGCAACCCATTCCAGACCCCGTCATGCGAACCACCGAGCCTGCAAGCATGACCAGAAGGTTTAGTACGATAGCCCATCGCAAAAACCGCAGAAGCCAGGGTGCGTTAACTAGGGGCGCTTTCATGGTTGTAAAGGTAGCGTACCTTTGCCGCCTCATGAATCGCTCTGGGGTTGTTTGGGCCCTTTTTATCGCTCTTGTACTGGTCTGGGGATCGTCTTTTGTACTGATGAAAATCGCCATCAAAAGCTTTGAACCTATTCAAATTGGTGCCCTTCGATTGCTCTTCGCCGCAGCGACTGTTCTGGCTATTTCACGCAAGCATTTTAGCGAGTTTCGACGCGCTGACCTCTGGCCGCTGACGGTGGTAGCCTTGATGGGCAACTCTCTTCCCTACCTACTCTTTCCCTTGGCGGTGGCCAAGGTGCCCTCGGCCCTTGTGGGTGTAGCCAATTCCACAACCCCGGTCTTCGCCCTACTGTTTGGAGTGCTTGCCTTTGGGCGCAAACTGCATAAAATCCAAGTATGGGGTGTACTGGCCGGACTCCTTGGCGCAGTGCTCCTGATAAGCCCTTGGCGCAACGTGGTTCCGGGCCAAGAAATTAAATCCTCCTACCTCTTGCTGGCCATACTGGCTTCGGGCTTTTATGGCATCAGCATCAATACCATTGGCTCCAAGCTGAGCCACCTCAGTCCGCGGGGAATCACCCTCTTTGTAATGCTAATAACCCTGCCAGTGTCGCTAGGAATACTTGGGGTAACGAAGGTATGGACGAATCTTGGCGCGGACCATTTGCTCCCGGCCCTGGCCTCTCTAGCCTTCTTGGGTATTGTAAGTACGGGGATTGCCACCATTCTCTTTAACAAACTAATCTCCCTGACCAGTCCATTAACCGCCGCATCAACCACCTACTTTATTCCGGTGGTCGCCTTGGCATGGGGTCTTGGCATGGGGGAAACCATTTTGCCCCACCATATTGGCGGGATGGTCGCAATAATTTTGGGCGTTTACCTGGTCAACAAGAGGCCAAAAGCCCAATAGGGCATTCGCAGAAGAGGACTATTCTACCTCGAGCAGGGTGGTCTTGAACATTAAGTCCATGCCGGGCTGCAAAGGGAGCTTCGATGCATGCGGGAACTTAATTCCACCCACCTCACGGTAGTCAGAAAAATCTACGTTCACCACTTTTTTGCCCTCGGGGCCCTCTTGACTGCGGGATTCGCGGATGCGAAGGCCTGAGGCTATGCTGTAGAACTTCACCACCGGATCTCCTTCGGCCTGCGGCACCTCCAGGGCGTAGCAGGCTTCTCCTTCGACGTCGGCTTTAGTGGTCTGCAACTTAAGGTCGCTTCGCTCGAGCAGGCCCATCTCGTCAATGAGAAAGCGGTCCGCCATCATCGCAGCCTGTTCCTCGGGGCTCAGATCTTTGGGCTGACCGTTTTGGGTAACCGATACCTTATCGCCCTCAAAGCGGGTTTCACTCGCTCCCATGGGCGAGGTCTGCCTCTGAATCATCGTTGAGGGCGCAGTAAACATGACTTCCGTCTTAATGGTGATTCCCATAATGCTCGCCTCTTGAACCCAATTGACCTTTTTCAAGGCATTCAGGCGATCCAAACCGCCCATTGCCTTCAGTGCGGACGATACTACGTCCTTTGCACTGAGATCGGGCGAAACCTCGTCAAACTTTGGTGCCTCCGTCGGATTGCCCTCAAAGTCCACGTAGCTCACGGGGTAACCCAGCCGCTGAAGCGGTTTAGCAATGTCGGCAGCCTTACCCACCACGCTAATGAGAAGGCGATCGGCCTTCCAATACTTCTGGGCTACGCGCTGCACGTCTTGAATGGTAACTGCTTCGAGGCGCTTGAGGTAGCCGTTGAAGTAGTCCGAAGGAAGGCCGTAGAGCAGGGTGTTCCCGGCCATGTTGGCGACGGTTTCGGGGCGCTCCAGTGAACGGCCAAATCCGCCGGCGAGGTTGTTTTTAGCGGAACGAATCTCTTCGTCGGTCACCGCTTCGGTACGGATTCGGTTAATTTCATAGATAAACTGCTCTACTGCGCTGTCGGTGACTGCGTTGCGGACTTCAGCGGATGCCTCCATCACGGTGGTGTAGCGCGAGGTGCCAAAAGACGAGTAGGCCCCGTAGGTAAAGGCCTTGTCTTCGCGAAGGTTGCGAAACAAGCGACCGGCAGAACCTGCGCCCAGTACTTCGTTCATGACGCGCAGAGCCTCGAGGTCGGGATGCCCAATGGGCAGCTCAATGGTGTTGCCAATCTGAATGTTGGACTGCACGCTTGAGGGGCGGTTGGCCACTTGAACTTGGATTCCGCTCAGTTCAGCGGGCGCTGCGAAGCTAGCCTTCTTGGTGAAGGTGCCCTTCCAGGCCCCGTAGTGCGCCTCAGCAAGAGCCTTGGCGCGGTCGAGGTCGATGTCGCCGACTATGGTCAGCACGCCAATATTGGGCTTCCAATAAAGCATGTAGGCCTTTTTGCAGTCCTTAAGCGTCACGTTGGCCACTGTAGACTCGGTGGTAAGCTCCCCGCTTGGGTGGTTTTTACCAAAGGCTCGGGCGTTAAAAATCCCGGCCTGAATGGCTGCAGCATCGTCTTTTTGGCTCTTAAGGCCCGAAAGCGTGCGCTCCTTGATCTTATCAAACCCAGCTTGTGGAAGGATCGGACGCTGGGCCACTTCTGCACTGAGCGCAAAAAGATCCTCAGCGTACTTGCTCAAACCGCCTGCACTTACTCCGGTTCCGGACGTACTCAAACGAGCTCCGATAAAATCAACTTTTTCGTCGAGGGCTTCCTTGGAGTAGTTCTTGGTTCCTTCAGAGATCAGATCGCCGAGAATTCCTACCGTCCCGGATTTTTCACCCTCGAGCACCTGGCCCACGTCCATGGTGAGGCTCAGGCTCAAGCGCGGAAGTTTGTGGTCTTCAACCAAGAGCACCGTGAGGCCATTTTGAAGCTGAAACTTCTGGTATTGGGCGATTGTCGGACTGCGTGCCGGGGCTGCAGTAGGGCGAATGCTGCGGTCCAACTGGGCATGCGCAGCGGCGGATGCAACCAAAGAAAGGGCAAGTAAAATCTTATTCATGGCTTATTGAGCGGATTTAGGCAAATAGTGAAGAACTACGCGGTTCTCGGGCTTGAGGTAGGTTTGCGCAACGCGCTGAATGTCGGCAGGCTTAACCTTGCGGTAGCGCTCAATCTCTGAGTTCACCAGGTTGGCATCGCCATAGTACACGTGGTAGTTGGCTAAATTCTCTGCGATTCCGGCCACGCTTGAATTGCGCGAAACAAATTCCGTTTCAACCTTATTGAGCAGCTTCGTGAACTCCTTGTCGCTCAAGGGCTCGTTTTGCATTTTGGCTATTTCTTCTTCCATCGTAGCCATCAGGGTACCCGTAGACGTGGCGCCATTGGCAAGGGCGAGGGCGATAAACACTCCGTGATGCTCCATGGCAAAGGGGAAGGCTGCGACCTGAAGGGCACTCTGGTCTTGGTCTACCATGCGCTTGGAGAAGCGTGAGCTCGGTCCGTCGCTTAGGGCGGTATTCAGCATTTGAAGGGCATAGGCGTCCGGGTGGGTCTCGCTGACCATGCGGTACCCGGCAAAAACCGCGGGAATTTGAATGTTGTCATAAATAGTATCGCGGACTTCACCACCAAGAGGGGGTTCGAAGGCACTGGGACGCTCGACCTTAGGGCCAGCAGGTATAGCCGAAAAATACTTATTAATCAGTTCTTTGGTCTGCGCAATGTCAAGGTCGCCCGCAATAGAAAGGGTTGCATTGTTGGGAATGTAAAACTTCTTGTAGAAGGCCATGAACTCCTCGAGGGTGGCTGCATTGAGGTCGTCCATAGAGCCGATTGGAACCCAACGGTAGTTATGCTGGGTGAAGGCGCGCTTGAACATCTCGGTCAAAAAACTAGCGTAGGGTTGGTTGTCTACGCGTTGGCGCTTTTCTTCTTTAACCACCTCGCGCTGGGTATCTACGCCCACCTGGTCAATTTTTGCATGCAGCATGCGCTCAGACTCCATCCATAGGCCGAGCTCAAGCTGGTTCGAAGGCAGGATTTCGTAGTAAAAGGTTCGGTCGTTGCTGGTGTTGGCGTTTAAGGCACCGCCATTGGACTGAATCAGCTGCATGTACTCTCCCCGACCAATATTCTCGGAGCCCTCAAAAAGAAGGTGTTCAAAAAAGTGAGCAAAGCCAGTGCGCGTGGGTATTTCGTTCTTGGAACCCACGTGGTAAAGCACCGATACGGCGACTAGGGGGTTGCTGTTGTCTTGATGCAGGATTACGTGGAGTCCGTTCGGAAGGTCAAAGGACTCAAACTTGACCTGTGCGCTCAAGGGTAGGGCCGCAGCTGCCAAAAGGAGGCTAACTCCGAGAATAGGGTTCTTCATATTTGGGAATTTTGGAGAGGCATAAAGATATAAAAACTGAAGAGTTCTATACCGATGCCTGATGCGCGAAGCGGTGGCAGGGATTTTATGCGAGGAGATCACGTTTCTCATGGATATTAATCCTATATTTGCAACCCCTAAGAAAAATTCGTTATGTACGCAATAGTAGAAATAGCAGGGCTGCAGTACAAAGTGCAAAAAGAGCAGCGCGTGTACGTCAACCGTTTACCTGGCCTAGAAGGCGAGTCGATTTCATTCGACCGTGTTCTCTTGGCTGAAGACAACGGTTCCGTGAGCGTTGGCGCCCCCGTTATCGAAGGAGCTGCCGTGTCGGCAACTCTTTTAAGGCACCTTCAAGGTGATAAAGTGATTGTTTTTAAGAAGAAGCGCCGCAAGGGCTACGAGAAGAAAAACGGTCACCGCCAAGCCCTTAGTCAGATTTTAATCACTGACATTAGCTTGTCTGCCCCCGTTAAGAAGGCTGCAGCTAAAAAAGTTGAAGCCAGCGTCGACGCAGTCGTTGAGCCCAAGAAGAAAACCACGAAGGCAGCCAAAACAGAGGCCGCTTCATAATTACCCCTAATTAATCATGGCACACAAGAAAGGCGTAGGTAGTTCCAAAAACGGTCGCGAATCCGCATCCAAGCGATTGGGCGTGAAAATCTTTGGCGGTCAGCCTGCTTTGGCTGGCTCCATCATCGTTCGCCAGCGCGGCACCCACCACAACCCCGGCAACAATGTTGGCGTGGGCAAGGACCACACGTTGTTTGCGCTGAGCGAAGGCATCGTAGAATTCCGCAAAAAAGCCGAAGGCAAGAGCTTTGTTTCGGTGGTACCCTTTGCTCAGGGCGAGGCGTAATTTAATTTTTACAATTTTAAGGACCCCCTGAAGCTTCGGCGCCAGGGGGTTTGTAGTTTTACAACCTCAGAATGCTCACTCTTTCGACCATACGAACCAATCCCGAGGGGGTGATTGCGGCTTTAGCCAAGCGCAACCTCGACGTGCGCCCTGCTATGGAGTTGCTGCTCGCGCTCAATGAACAGCGCAGGCGCATCCAAACCGAGTCAGAGGCACTTCAGGCCGAGGCCAACCGCCTCGCCAAAGAAATTGGTGGATTAATGCGCGAGGGCCGCAAGGACCAAGCCGAAGCATTGAAATCCCAAACGGCAGAAATCAAAGCAAATATTCAGGGTTTTGCCGGCGAGTTGGAGTCTTTAGAAGCTCAAGAACGCGAGCAGCTCCTGCGGCTACCCAACATGCCCCACGAATCGGTACCCAGCGGAAGGTCCGCAGAAGATAACGAGGTGGTAGCGCAGTGGAGCCCCGACTGGACCCTGGCCGAGAACGCGGTGCCGCATTGGGACCTTGCCGAGCGCTTTAAACTCATTGATTTTGAACGAGGCGTTAAGGTGAGCGGCGCGGGCTTCCCCTTCTACACCGGTCAGGGGGCTCGGCTTCAGCGCGGACTCATTCAGTTCTTCTTGGACCGCAATACTGCGGCAGGTTACCTCGAAATTCAGCCGCCGCACCTGGTCAATGCTGCATCAGGCTATGGCACGGGCCAATTGCCCGATAAGGACGGCCAGATGTACTACATGGGCGAGGACCAGCTCTATGCAATTCCTACGGCCGAGGTGCCCGTTACCAACATGCTGCGCGACGAGATTCTGCCCGAGGCAGACCTTCCCGTGAGGCTGACCGCCTACAGTCCCTGCTTTCGTCGTGAAGCTGGATCCTATGGCAAGGACGTGCGCGGACTTAACCGCCTGCACCAGTTTGATAAGGTAGAAATCGTTTGCGTGGAGCGGCCCGACCGCTCCTACGAACGTCTTGACGAAATGGTAGAGCACGTCGCGGCTTTGCTCCGAGACCTAGAGCTGCCCTACCGCGTGCTGCGCTTGTTCGGCGGAGACATGGGATTCACTGCCGCCCTGACCTAGACTTTGAAGTATGGTCCGCAGCCCAAGAA
>JABMNC010000109.1 GCA_013205365.1 Cryomorphaceae bacterium
GTGGTGGGTACGCGGTCGCCTACCCCTGACGGTTTATTGCACACGGAATTTTGGGTGAATGCGCTCGGGGCGGCGCAACCCACGATCGTCAGCGGGCTAGCCTTGGGCATTGACGCCGCCGCCCACGGCGAGGCCTTGCGTTCGGGTCTCAGCACCTGGGCGGTTCTCGCGCACGGCCTCGACGCCGCGCAGCCGCGCGCCAACGCGCGGCTCGCCGAGCGCATACTTCAATCCGGAGGTGCTTGGATCTCCGAATGGCCTTATGGCATTCCGGCCAGAGCAGCACACTTCCCCCGCAGGAATCGCATTATCGCCGGTCTGAGCGATGCGGTACTCGTTGTGGAAGCCTCCATTAAAAGCGGTGCGTCGATTACCGCCAAACTCGCGCATGGCTACGACCGCAGCGTCTTTGCCATACCGGGGCGCATCCACGACGTGCACAGCCAAGGATGCCTAAGCCTGATTGCTGACCAAATTGCCCAAATGGCCCTGCATCCCGAGCAGGTCCTGAGTAACCTCAATTGGTCCGCTCGGCGCCAACAGGGTCCGCAAGCCGACCTGAGCAAGCCGCTTGCATCGGTACTAGAGGCCCTTCGAGGCCCCAGCCGGGTCGAAGACCTTCAAAAAGCAACAGGACTATCGACCGAAGCCGTGCTTTCTGCCTTAGCAGAACTCATATGGACCGGACGGGCCTATGCGCGCTCGGGAACCTACCACCGCAGGCCGCTGCAGGGTGCATAATTGAAACGCGGAAGCGCTCTTTTGCGCGAAAAAGTCATCCAGCGCGCTACTGCGCGCTTTCGCGCCAGACCAAGAACGCGCTTTCGCACCAGACCAAGAACGTGCCAGCGCGCTTCCGCGCTAGCCCAAGAACGCGACAGCAATCTTCCGCGCCAGCGCGCTACCGCGCGCGCCCAGGCCAAAAAGCCTAATCCTCCTCGGGACCTTCCTCCACGTTGGGAGCTTCGTCCACGCCGGGAGTCTCGTCCTCGTCTGTGGAGTCCTCGTCTGTGGAGTCCTCATGACCCAGCGCATCGACTTCGTCGGGCGCAGTCCCCTCATCAGAGACCGAATCGTCTTCGTCCATATGGGCTTCCATGCGGCGCTCCATTTCAATAGAAACCTTAAAAAGGTACTTGGTATCCTCCGTCTCCAAGGGCACAGCACGAACGGTCTCGCCTTTGGAGTTTTTAAACGACATCACGTCTTCGGGCGCAAAACCCTCCGGATAACGGTCGGTAATCAGCGAAAGCTGGCTTGAGGTAATATTTTTATAGTCAACGATAATGCGTCGCTTTTCCATGGGGGTAGTTTACCATTTTAGTATCCATGCAAACATAAGCGGGGCAACGATTGTAGCATCAGATTCTACAATAAATTTTGGGGTATCAATATCGAGCTTGCCCCAGGTAATTTTTTCGTTCGGAACCGCTCCGCTATAAGAACCGTACGAAGTAGTCGAATCCGAGATTTGGCAGAAGTAGCCCCAGAAGGGAATATCCTCCATTTCCATGTCTTGGTAGAGCATCGGCACTACGCAAATCGGGAAGTCGCCTGCAATGCCACCGCCGATCTGGAAGAAGCCCACCGACGGAGCGGTTGGGTTCTTGGGGTTGCGGCAGTTGGCCACGTACCAGCCCGCCAGCCAAGCCATGTACTCAATACCCGACATCATGGTGCTCGCCTTGAGCTCGTTCTTGATCACGTAGCTCGCAAAGATGTTGCCCATGGTGCTGTCTTCCCAGCCCGGAACAATAATCGGCAGATTGCGCTCGGCAGCCGCAAGCATCCAGGAATTGGAAGGGTCCACCGCACTGTCATACTCAGCGGCAAACTCCGGCAAATTGATCATCTGGTACATGTACTCGTGCGGAAAGTACCGCTCGCCCTTGGCTTCCGCCGCCGACCATACTTTATGAATGTGGTGCTGCAGCTTGCGAAAGGCCTCCTCTTCGGGTATGCAGGTGTCGGTCACGCGGTTCAAGCCGCGGTCGAGCAATGCCCGCTCCTGTTCTGGCGTGAGATCGCGGTAGTGCGGCACGCGCTCGTAGTGACTGTGGGCCACCAGGTTCATGAGGTCCTCTTCGAGGTTGGCGCCCGTGCAGCTGATGATGTCGACTTTGCCTTGGCGAATCATTTCGGCAAACGACCGGCCCAGCTCGGCAGTAGACATTGCCCCGGCGAGGGTGACCATCATTTTTCCGCCCGCAGTCAGGTGCGCTTCATAGCCCTTGGCGGCGTCGACGAGTGCGGCCGCGTTAAAGTGCTTGTAGTGGTTTTCGATGAACTGAGAAATAGGTCCGCGAGGCATGGCAGAAGAAGTTTAAAAGGATTGCTGAACAAACGTACGGAGCCGCAGGGGCTCCCCAAAGGCTTAGTAGCCGAGAATTTTGAGCATGGACTTGTAGCTCTGTTCCTTGGCAAACAGGCGGGTGTTCCAACCTCCGTTGGCGTCTACACTAATAACCACATGCTTGGGGGCCGGAATAAGGCAGTGCTGCAGACCGCCATAACCCGCAATCGACTCTTGGTAGGCGCCGGTATTGAAGAATCCTATGTACTGCGGCGTGTCGTTTTTTAGTTTGGGCAAAAAGATGGCATTGGAATGCTGCTCCGAGTTGTAGTAGTCGTCGGAATCGCAGGTGAGTCCGCCCAAAAGAACCCGCTCGTAGTCATGATCCCAGTTATTGATGGCAAGCATTATAAAACGCTTGTTAATAGCCCATGCATCGGGGAGCGTAGTCATGAAGCTCGAGTCAATCATAAACCACTTCTCTCGGTCGTTTTGCTTTTTCTCGCCCAAAATACTGTAGAAGGTCGCGCCGGATTCTCCCACCGTATAGCTGCCAAACTCGGTAAAGATGTGCGGTTCTTCGATGCCCTCGGCGTTGCAAATCTGCTTAATTTGTGAGATGATCTCCTCGGCCATGTACTCGTAGTCGTAGGCGAAGGACAAACTGTTTTTGATGGGGAATCCGCCACCGATGTTCAGCGAGTCAAGTGTAGGGCAAATCTTCTTAAGCTGGATGTACACGCGCACCGCCTTATTAAGCTCGTTCCAGTAGTAGGCCGTGTCGTTGATACCCGTGTTGATGAAGAAGTGCAGCATCTTAAGCTCCACATTGGGTATGTTTTGGATGTAGTTCTTGTACATCGGAACCACTTCTTTGTAGCCAATACCCAATCGAGACGTGTAGAATTCGAACTTGGGCTCCTCTTCGGCCGCAATGCGTATGCCCACTTTGACCGGATGCGCGTTCTCTGGATTCACCTGCTCCATGAGCAAGTCGAGCTCCTCTCGGTTGTCCATAACGGGAATCACGCTGGTCCAACCATTGTTGATGAGTCGTGCAATGTTCTCGGTATACTGCGCCCGCTTGAAGCCGTTGCACACGATGAATTGGTCTTTGGTAATGCGTCCTTCTTCTTCGAGTGTTTCAATCAAGTTGATGTCAAAAGCTGACGACGTCTCGAGGTGAATGTCGTTTCTAAGCGCCTCTTCGAGAACAAACTGAAAGTGCGAAGACTTGGTGCAGTAGCAAAAATGATAGTCACCCTGGTAGTCAACCTTAGCCATAGCCACATTGAACATGCGCTTGGATTTCTGAATGTGTTCGGAGATCTTTGGTAGGTAGGTAACCTTCAACGGAGTGCCATACTGCTTAATAATTTCCATCACCGGAATGTCGTGCCAGAGCAACTCAGAGTCTTCGGTAGAGAATTCTTGCTGCGGCCACTCAAAGGTTTGCTCGATAAGGTCTTGGTATTTGGTGCGCATCGGCGAAGAGTTTTAAAGGGGGGCAAAGGTAATCCAACTTAGTTGCATTAAACTTTTTGATTGAAAGTAACTCACTCGGATTTTACCCGAAAACTTCGGGAACCCGATTAGTGTTCATCCATAGGATTCCGTTAACTTCGGGTTCCAAAATTTTTATGCCCACATTTCGTCCCCAACTCCACGCTGACCTGCCCGCCGCCCTGGTGGTGTTCTTGGTTGCGCTCCCCCTCTGCCTCGGAATCGCCCTAGGCTCTGGCGCCCCCATGCTTAGCGGAATTATCGCCGGTGTTGTAGGTGGCTTAGTCATTGGCGCCCTCAGCGGATCGCCATTGAGCGTTTCGGGGCCTGCGGCGGGCCTTACTGCTGTGGTCTTCGCGGCAATCAGCGACTTGGGATCCTTCGAAATCTTCTTGGTCGCCGTGGTACTTGCGGGTGTGATGCAGATTGCGATGGGCCTGCTTAAAATGGGCGTGGTGGGCCACTACGTACCCAACACCGTGATTAAAGGAATGATGGCCGCCATTGGACTCATCTTGATTCTCAAGCAGATTCCGCACCTGGTGGGATACGACGCGGACTTTTTTGGCAACGAGGGTTTTGACCAAGCGGACCACGACAACACCTTTACGGCCCTGGTTCATGCCCTAGGCGCACTCAGCCCGGGTGCTGCTGTGGTCGGAATCGCCGCGCTGCTCTGGCTACAGCTGGCCGAAGCTATCGGGTACGCCAAAACTAAGCTGGGCCGCATCATCCCGTCGGCACTGATTGCCGTCGCGGGCGGAACCTTGCTCGCCTCAGTTCTCCCCCAGCTTTTGGGTGACGCATGGGCTGTGGCCCTTAGCCACCGCGTTCAATTGCCTGAGCTGTCGTCGTCGACGTGGGTGATTCCGCGCTGGGACGCCATCGGCCAACCCGCGGTGTGGGCCACCGCACTCACGTTAGCCCTGATTGCAAGCCTTGAGAGCCTTTTGAGTATCGAGGCCGCCGACCGCCTCGACCCCCTGAAGCGTGTGACGCCGACCAACCGCGAACTGCTGGCGCAGGGAGCGGGCAACATGGTTTCAGGATTTTTGGGCGGACTGCCCCTGACCTCGGTGGTCGTGCGCACCAGCGTGAACGCTCAGGCCGGGGCACAAACCCGCTGGAGCGCCATTCTTCACGCGGTGATTCTCGCGCTGAGCGTGCTGCTCCTGACGAGCGTGCTGAACCAAATTCCGCTCGCTACGCTCGCGGCCATCTTGATCGCCACGGGCTACAAACTGACCCACCCAAAAAAGGTAATCGCCCCCTTGGTGCGGCAGGGCGCACTGCAGTGGGTTCCCTTCGCGGTCACCGTCGTGGCTATTTTGTGTACCGACCTGCTCAAAGGCATCATGGTGGGCTTGCTCGTCGCCACCGTATTTATAGCATTCAACGACTTTCGCTCGAGCATTTCGCTGACCCACCTGGGGACCAACTACATCCTGCAGCTGCGCCGCAACGTGAGCTTTCTCAACAAGGGCAAGCTCAAGGAATCGCTCGAAAAGCTCCCTCCTGGCTGCCAATTGCTCGTGGATATAAGCACTGCAGACTTTTTAGACCCTGACATCATTGAAGTGATCGAGGACTTTAAGGCCCACAGTTCTCTTAAAGATATTATGGTATCCTTGCGGAGAGCTCCTGATCAGCTCAGTATATTTGAATCCTGGTCCTAAAAATTCACATCATGCGCGACATCGATCAACTCCTCTTAGCGAACAAGGCATGGTCTGAGGGCCGTCGCCACGACGACCCCCAATACTTTGACCGCCTGTCGAGCATTCAGACTCCCAAGTACTTGTGGATTGGCTGCAGCGACAGCCGGGTTCCGGCTGATACCATTACCGGAACCGCTCCGGGCGAAATTTTTGTGCACCGCAACATCGCCAATATGGTGGTGCACATCGACCTCAACATGCTGTCGGTGCTCGAGTACGCCGTGCACTACCTCAAAGTCGAGCACGTCATCGTCTGCGGCCACTATGGCTGCGGCGGGGTCGCGGCTTCGCTTACCAACAATTCATTCGGAATCATTAATAAGTGGCTGCGCAGCATTAAAGATGTACACCGACTGCATTCCGCCGAAATTGACGTGAACGAGGACCCTACCGAGCGCGTGAACCGCCTGGTGGAATTCAACGTGCGTGAGCAGGTTCAGAACCTGGCCAAGACGAGCGTGATCCAGCGCGCCTGGAAGGAGCGCAAGGCACCCACCCTGCACGGTTGGGTCTACGGGCTCAACGACGGACTAATCAATCCGCTCTGCGAACTGCAGCACGACTACGAGCTGGATCCGCTCTACCGATTTGATAATCTGGATTAGAGGGTCGGTGGTCTAGGGAAAGGCGTACCTTTGCCGCGCTTTTCAACTGCCTCATGACTCCGATTCGAAATATTGCCATCATCGCCCACGTTGACCACGGTAAAACCACCCTGGTCGATAAAATTTTGCACCACTGCCAACTCTTTCGCAGCAATCAGGAGACGGGAGAACTCATTCTAGACAACAACGACCTAGAACGCGAGCGTGGAATTACAATCTTGGCCAAGAATGTTAGCGTAAACTACAAGGGAGTTAAAATCAACATTATCGATACCCCGGGGCACGCTGACTTTGGCGGAGAGGTGGAACGAGTACTCAACATGGCCGAAGGCGTGCTGCTTTTGGTTGACGCCTTTGAGGGTCCGATGCCCCAGACCCGCTTTGTGCTTCAAAAAGCCCTTGAAATGGGGCTTCGGCCCATTGTGGTTGTCAACAAGGTAGACAAGCCTAACTGCGACCCCGAGCAAGCCCACGAATTGGTATTTGACCTGATGTTTTCACTGGACGCCACCGAGGAACAGCTTGATTTTCCCTGCGTCTACGGGTCCGCCAAAAACAACTGGATGGGCGCAGACTGGAAGGTGCAAACCGAGAACATCGAGTACCTTCTAGATGTAGTGCTGGAGCACGTTCCGCAGGCAGTGGCACTCGAGGGAAGTACTCAAATGCTCGTAACCAGTTTGGACTACAGTAGTTATCAGGGCCGTATGGCCATTGGACGCCTTCACCGTGGAACCCTTAAAGAGAACGCCCAGGTTTCGGTGGTAAAGCGCGACGGCAGCATTACTAAGGCAAAAGTTAAGGAGCTATTCACCTTTGAAGGTTTAGGTAAGGCCAAGGTTAGTTCGGTTCAAGCAGGCGACCTCTGTGCGGTGGCCGGAATCGAAGGCTTTGAAATTGGCGACACGATTGCAGACATCGAGAACCCTGAGGGCCTGCCCACCATTGCCATTGACGAGCCCACGCTGAGCATGCTCTTTATGATCAACGACTCGCCCTTTTTTGGCCGCGACGGCAAGTTCGTGACCAGTCGACACCTCAAGGAGCGACTAGAGAAAGAACTAGAGAAAAATTTGGCCTTACGCGTGATTCCTGGTGCTACCGCAGACTCTTTTTATGTCTACGGCCGAGGGGTTCTTCACCTGTCTATCTTGATTGAAACCATGCGCCGCGAGGGCTATGAGCTGCAAATTGGCCAGCCTACGGTTATAACTAAAGAAATCGACGGAGTCAAGTGCGAACCCATAGAAGACCTAATCATCGACCTTCCCGAGATCAACAGCGGCACCGCGGTGGAGATGGCGACCCTTCGCAAGGGCGAGATGACCAACATGACTCCCAAGGGCGATCGCATGATTGTCACCTTTAAAATTCCTAGCCGCGGAATCATTGGTATGCGTTCTGCCTTGCTCACCGCAACAGCCGGAGAGGCAATCATGAACCACCGATTCATTGGCTTTGAGCCCATGCGCGGCGAGATTCCGCGTCGAATGAACGGCTCGCTTATTTCGATGGAGCAGGGTACCGCCCTGGCCTACTCGATTGACCGCCTTCAGGACCGGGGAATTTTCTTCATCGATCCCAACGAAGAAATCTACAAATCGCAGATTGTCGGCGAGCATACCCGCGGCAACGATCTCGAAGTGAACCTCATTAGGGGCAAGAAATTGACCAACATGCGCGCTTCTGGTTCTGACGAGAAAATGCGTATTGCTCCCGCCAAGGTTCTTCGCCTTGAAGAGGCTCTGGAGTACGTTCAGGGAGGAGAGTTTGTGGAGGTGACGCCCAAGAGCATTCGCCTGCGGAAGCGCTAGAACCTTCTAGCGAGGAATCGCTACCTTTAAACCTATGGGTTTATCCTTTTCGA
>JABMNC010000001.1 GCA_013205365.1 Cryomorphaceae bacterium
ATTGTTTACCCAAGCTGTTCGCGAAGTCGGTGATTGGATTCGCAGCGAGCGCCGAGAATTCAATGCTAATAAAGTTGAAACTAAGGCCCTCAATTCATTGGTAAGCTACGTGGACCAGCAGGCCGAGCTCATGCTCATCGAACGGCTTACCACTGCACTGCCAGGGAGCGGTGTTCTCGGTGAAGAGGGCGGAAGCAACTGGATCGAGGGCGGAAGCAACTGGATCATTGACCCCCTTGACGGAACGACCAACTTCATCCACGACCTGCCTCCCTACGCCGTTTCGGTTGCGCTCATGCGCGGACGCGACCTCGTCTGGGCCGCTGTTTATGAGCTGGGTCAGGGCCGGATGTTTACGGCAAAGCTCGGGGGCGGAGCCTTTTGCGATGGCCGCTTGCTGGACGTACGCCAGGGCGCTCCATTGCGCGACGGTCTGGTCGCCACGGGCTTCCCCTATCATGAATTCTCGCAAATGCCCCAGTACCTCAAGGCCTTACAGGCATGCTTTAGGGCCGCTAGGGGAATTCGCCGTTTTGGTTCGGCAGCCACAGACCTTGCATGGTTGGCCGACGGGCGCTTTCAAGGTTTTTTTGAGCAGGGACTCGCTCCCTGGGACGTAGCTGCTGGCATCCTCCTTGTTCGTGAGGCCGGGGGAACCGTCTCTGACTTTTATGGCTCGGACTTAGACGACTACGACCTGGTGCGCAGCCGGAGCATTACTGCCGCAAACCCCAGTACCTACCGCGACCTTGTAGCCCTGACCACCGACTCATTTTTGCCAACATGACGATTCACCCCACTCCCATTGCTGACCTAATTCTGCTCGAACCCCGTGTTTTTGGAGACGATCGTGGATACTTTTTTGAATCCCTTCGCATGGATTTGCTGCCGGCGGGCATGCCCGACTTTGTGCAGCACAACGAGAGCATGAGCAAGCGTGGCGTGCTGCGTGGCCTGCACTTTCAGGCACCGCCCCACGAGCAGGGAAAGCTGGTCTCGGTGGTTCGCGGAGCCGTCTACGACGTCGCCGTCGACATCCGCCTGGGGTCGCCGACCTATGGGCAGCACTTTGGGCTACGCCTCGACACGGTGACCAAGCATCGCTTGTACATTCCGCCCGGATTTGCCCACGGCTTCTTAACCCTAGAAGACGACACCGTGTTTCAGTACCTCTGTAGCGACTACTACGCCCCCGAAACCGAAGGGTGCATCAACTTCTCTGACGCTGACTTAGGCATTGACTGGGCAGGAATCTGGAATTCTACCGAGGCCTTTGCCCTGAGCAGCAAGGATCAGGCAGGCCAGGAATTTGCATCCTTCAAGAGCCCCTTTGTCTATGCCCGTGGGTAAAAATATCGCTATTGGCCTTTTAATACTTCTGCTTGGCTTAACCCTGGGCAGCAAAAGCGATGAGGTGTTAGCTGCTCTTGGCCGTCTGGCAGAGACCAACGAAACGCTGGTCGTGCCCCTGCCCCATCGTCTTGAGGTTTTTGGAGAATCCATAGACCTAAAGGACCGCGACCTGGCCGAGTCCCTGAGCCGCGAGCTGCATGCCAACACCTACTGGCATTCCAACACCTTGCTGATGCTTCAGCGACGCGGAGCCTGGGAGGCTCTGGTGCGTCAATGGCTGCGCGAAGAAGGCGTTCCCGAGGACTTTGTCTTCTTGATTGCCGCAGAAAGTGGCTTTCAACCCACGGCCTTTTCGCCTTCGGGCGCTGCAGGACTTTGGCAGTTTATGCCAGCCACAGGGCGCGAGCAGGGCCTGCGCGTTGACGCCCAAATCGACGAACGCTACCACGCAGAGAAGGCTACGCGGGCCGCGGCCCGCTACCTCAAAAATGCCTACGCCAAGACGGGATCGTGGTTTTTGGCCGCAGCCGCCTACAACATGGGCCTGACTGGGGTGCTGCGCCAGATGGAACGCCAGGGCGAGCGAGACTACTTCCGCATGACCTGGAACGACGAAACCAGCCGCTACGCCTTTAGGATTGCGGCCATCAAGTTGATTCTGGAGCATCCCGAGCACTACGGATTCCAAATTGGCCCCGAAGACCTTTGGCGCCCCGAGCCTTCGCGCAGAATTAGTTTAGACAGCAGCGTCGCCCACTGGGGTCGATGGGCGCAGCGCGAGGGCCTCAGCTACCGCGAACTCAAACGCTGGAACCCCTGGCTTCGGGAATCGTTTTTTGAAAATCCCGACTCCTTGGCAGTCGAACTTGAGCTTCCCCTCCAGCGTTAGAACGATACTATGAAGCTTCGCATTCTGGGTGCACGCACCCACAACCTTAAAAATATTGACGTGGAGCTGCCGCGTCGCAAACTCGTTGTGGTCACTGGCCTTAGCGGGAGCGGCAAGTCTTCATTGGCCTTTGACACCCTATTTGCCGAGGGTCAGCGACGATACATGGAGACTTTCAGTAGCTATGCCCGCCAGTTTTTGGGCACGATGGAACGGCCCGACGTAGACCGCATCGAGGGCCTGAGTCCGGTAATTGCCATTGAGCAAAAAACGACCAACCGAAACCCTAGGTCTACCGTGGGCACGGTAACCGAGGTCTATGACTTTCTGCGGCTGCTCTATGCGCGTTCGGCAACGGCCTACTCCCTCGCTACGGGAGAGGTCATGGTCAGCTACTCCGACGATGCCATCCTCGAGCGCGTCGTACAGGACTTTGACGGGGTACGAGTGGCCCTGCTCGCTCCGGTAGTCCGCGCCCGCAAAGGCCACTACCGAGAACTTTTTGAGGGTTTGGCCAAGCAAGGCTACCTCAAGGTCCGCGTCGACGGCCAGTGGCTTGATTTAGACCGCGGACTTAGGCTCGACCGCTATAAAACCCACGACATCGACGTGGTGGTAGACCGACTCAGCCCCGGCACCGAAGACGCGGAACGCCTGAACCGCAGCATTGCGACGGCCATGCGCCTCGGTCAGGGCAGCATTACCGTGGTCAATTGGGACAGCCAAGAGCAAAAGCACTTCAGCCGCAACCTGATGTGCCCGACCACCGGGATTTCCTACCCCGAGCCCGAACCCAACACCTTTAGCTTCAACTCGCCCAAAGGAGCCTGCCCGCACTGCGACGGGCTTGGGATCGTTCGAGAGCTTGCCATGAGTAAAGTAGTGGCCAATCCGCGACTAAGTTTGGGCGACGGGGCCCTTGCCCCACTAGGCACCAAGAAGGCGACATGGATCTTCCAACAGCTCGAGCACATCGGGTGGCGTTGTGGATTCACCCTTCAAACGCCATGGAAGGACATCAGCGAAGAGGGCCGCAACGCCATAATTTTTGGCTTCACGGGGGATTTCACCCATACCCAACAGGTGGCCGGGATCTCGCGCAAAATCAGCATTAAGTACGAGGGCCTCAAGCCCTTCATTGAGGCACAGGGCCGTGAGGGCAGCAAAAGTTTGCAGCGCTGGGCCGACGACTACCTCGAAGACGGAGTCTGCAGCCACTGCTGCGGGACTAGGCTCAAGCCGGAATCCCTTATGTTCCGGGTTGTAGACCGTTCGATCGCTGACCTTGCCCTGCTGCCCCTGAGTGATTTGTCAGCCTGGCTTGAGTCGGTCGAGCCCAGCCTCCCCCCCAACCAAAGACGAATTGGTGGTGAGATTCTCAAAGAGCTTGCGGTGCGGGTTGGATTTCTCAACGACGTAGGCCTGAACTACCTGTCGCTGAGCCGGTCGGCACGGAGCCTAAGTGGCGGAGAGGCCCAGCGCATTCGCCTTGCAACCCAAATCGGGTCGCAGCTGGTCAACGTTCTGTACATTTTAGACGAGCCTTCCATTGGCTTGCATCCGCGAGACAACGACCGGCTCATCAAAAGCCTAGAAAAGCTGCGGGACCTGGGCAACAGTGTGGTGGTGGTGGAGCACGACGAAGAACTCATGCGGCATGCCGACCACATCATTGACATGGGTCCTCGGGCCGGAATTCACGGAGGACGCGTGGTGGCAGAGGGCAACTTTGCCGAAGTACAGCAGTCCGACAGCCTCACGGGCAAATACCTAAGGGGGGAGCTCCAAGTCTCTGCTCCGCGCGATCCTCGGCCAGGAAGCGGCAAGGTGCTCAAGCTCTTTGGTGCACGAGGACGGAATCTTAGAAACGTTAATCTCGAGCTTCCCCTGGGCAAGATGATCGTGGTAACAGGCGTTTCAGGCTCGGGTAAAAGCACCTTGATCAACAAGACCCTGCACCCGGCGGTGGCCGGTCCGCTCCAAGGATTGCTCGACAAGCCTGAACCCTTTGACCGCATTGAGGGGCTCGAGCACATCGACAAAATTATTGCCGTGGACCAAAGTCCCATTGGCCGGAATCCGCGGAGCAACCCGAGCAC
>JABMNC010000019.1 GCA_013205365.1 Cryomorphaceae bacterium
CTTCAACTCTACCAAAAACTACTCGATGAGCAAGCGAATTGATTTTTCGCAGGCTAGCCCTGACGACAACCCCTTTGCATCAGCCTTGAGTTCTGCATTAGCATCCAGCGGATTAGAGCTTAGAGAGTCCGCTCAAGGCATTGCCGATATCGAGAGCGAGCAGGCTACGAGGGCCAAGGGCACGCTGGAGCTTCGGTTGGAACGCCGCAACGGCAAGCCGACCACGGTAGTTTTTACCGAGCAGATCGAGCATGCCGATTCGGTCGCCTGGGCTGCAGAGCTCAAGAAGCGCTGCAGCGTTGGCGGAAGCGTCTCGCAGGGAACCATAGTCCTTCAGGGCGACGTAAGGGTCAAGGTAGAGGCCTGGTCCACTGAAAAAGGCTTAAAATTTAAACGCGTTGGAGGATGATGATGCAGCTTGACTCTACCCAGAATCCCAAGGTCCGCAAAATGGTGCGCTACCGCGACAGGCCCTCACTGCGCCGCAACGACCTTGTCGTCTTGGTAGAAGGAGTGCGCGAGATCGAGCGCGCAGTGGCCGCGGGATGGAAGCTACGCCAAACCTTCTGGGAGCCTGGCAGTACAACCCTGCCCCCCTGGGCCATAAATCAAGGCCAGCACTTTTGCTGCGCTGCAGCGGTCTATGAGAAGCTCGTTCTGCGTGAGAATGGGGCAGGGGCAATTGCCTTGGTCGAGCAGCCCACGGCAGCCCTCGAAAACCTTGTGCTGCCTTCAAAGCCATGGATTATGGTGCTCGACGGCCTGGAGAAGCCCGGCAACGTTGGAGCAATTTTGCGCACGGCAGAGTCCGTTGGTGTGGACGCGGTTCTCTTCAGTAGCCTAGAATGCGACCCGTACAGCCCCCAGTCGGTGCGCAATTCCACCGGGGCGCTTTTTCAGCTGCAGCTGGCCTCTGCTCCGCGTCAAGAAATTCAAGAATGGCTTGCCAAGCAGCAGATAAAGCCCTATGCACTGCATCTAGAAGGCTCCAAACCCCACCATGAAGTGAACTGGACCGAGGCCTGCGCCATGGTCATGGGCTCCGAAGATCGAGGGCTTGATTCGTCCTGGAGCACGATCGATCGAGTAGTGATTCCGATGCGGGGCAAGGTCGACTCACTCAACGTGAGCGTTGCCGCGGCAGTGGTGCTCTACGAAGGCCTCAGGCAGCGGTCTTAAGTGGCCTGTGGCCGCAAAAAAAAGGAAGCCCGTTCCAAAGACCGGGCCTCACACCAAACCAATGAACCTCATCCGTTAAACTAGTTAACTTATTAGGCTCGTGTCAAAAGTACGTCATACGACTAATTTTTGGCATCTTCATGATATAATTATATCATATTTCTAAAAATATTCTAACTAAGGCAAAATCTAGCGCAGGGATTCGGCTGTTGGGCTTGATAGGTCTCCCATTTCGCGCGGATCACCCTGGTAAAGTAGGTGTCCTCCGTCGGGACCCCCGTCGGGCCCCAATTCAATGAGCCAGTCTGAGGCGGCAATTACGCTCTTGTGGTGCTCAATCACTAAAACACTGTGCCCCAAGGCTATTAGGGCGTCAAGCGACTTCAAGAGCTTGTGCACGTCGTTCATATGCAGGCCGGTAGTCGGCTCGTCAAAGACAAAAAACACAGGGTCTCCCTGCTGTCCGCGAACCAAAAACGAAGCGAGCTTCACCCGCTGAGCTTCTCCGCCCGAGAGCGTGCTCGACGACTGGCCAAGTTGAATGTAGTCCAGGCCAACGTCGGCCAATGGCCGAAGTTTGTCGGTGATGCGCTTTTGCCCGTGGGCAGTAAAAAACTCCATTGCCTCATCGACGGTCATCCCCAGCACGTCGCTAATGGACTTGCCCTGAAACTCGACCTCGAGCACCGAGGCCATAAAGCGCTTGCCCTGGCACTGCTCGCAGGTCAGATGCACGTCTGCCATAAACTGCATTTCTACCGTCACGGTTCCGTCGCCTTGGCAAACCGGGCAGCGCCCTCCTTCGGTATTGAACGAGAAGTGCTTTGCCGCAAAACCTCGCAGTTGTGCGGACTTTTGGGCTGCAAAAAGATTGCGAATGTCGTCGTAGGCCTTGAGGTAGGTCACGGGATTAGACCGCGACGACTTGCCCATTGGGTTTTGATCGACCACTTCAACGCTGCTGAGGCGCTGCCAATCTCCTGTTAGGCCGTCGTGGGCTCCCGCTCGACCGCCGTAATCGCCCAGTAATTTTTGCAAGGCCGGAACCAAAATACTGCGAATCAAGGTGGTTTTGCCCGAACCGCTTACTCCGCAGACCACGGTGAGCCGTTCCAGTGGAATACGCACGCTGACGTTTTTGAGGTTTTGGGCACGCGCTCCCTGAAGCTCAATCCAATAGCGCGCGTTGACGCCCAGAGGGGTCCGCTCTACTTTTTTGCGCCCCGACAAGTAGTCGCCCGTTAGGGTATTAGCCTTGATCAATCCGCCGCCCGGTCCAGCATAAACCACTTCTCCTCCAAGTCGACCTGCTCCAGGTCCAATGTCGATCACGGTGTCGGCCGCGAGCATGAACAGGTCGTCGTGCTCCACAACAATCACCGTGTTTCCCGAGTCTCGCAATGCCTCTAGGACTCCAAGCAAGTCCATTGCGTCGCGCGGATGAAGTCCGACCGAAGGCTCATCTAAAATGTACATAGAGCCCACCAGGGCTGCACTCAAACTCGTGGCCAAATGAATGCGCTGTGATTCGCCGCCGCTGAGGGTATTGGCGGGCCGATTCAGCGTGAGGTAGTGCAGTCCTACCCGCTCGAGTATGCCGAGTCGGTGCCGAAGCTCCTGAAGAAGCCGTTCGCCCACCTTGAGCTCATAAGCGCTTAACTCGAGCTGGTCAAACCAAATTTTGGCATCGCGCACCGTGAGGTCCAGTACGTCAGCGAGGTTTATGCCTCCGATTCGCACCGCCAGTGCTTCTTTGCGCAGGCGAGAGCCTCCGCAGTCGGGGCAGACCGTCTTGCCGCGGTACCGGGCTTGCAGCACGCGGTACTGAATTTTGTAGCTGCTCTCTTCGACCATCTTAAAGAAGGCGTCAATCCCGGCAAAATGCTTGCAACCCTTCCAGAGCATTGCGCTGTGCTCTGGGCTGAGCTGCTGCACCGGGCGGTGAATAGGGAATCCTGCAGCCTCTGCGCCGCGGAGCAAGCGCTCCTTCCATTCCCCCAGTTTTTCGCCCCGCCAAGGAGCCACGGCATCCTCAAACACGCTGAGCCCCGGGTTGGGAATGACCAGTTCGCGCTCAATTCCCAGCACGGAACCAAAACCTTCGCAGGAGGGGCAGGCGCCTTGGGGCGTATTGAAGGAGAATAGTCCTGGTGTTGGATCCTCAAAGCGCAGACCTTCGGCCTCAAATCGGTTGGAGAAGTCCTGAACCTGTTCTTCGCTGCGAATCCTGCAGGTTCCCTGTCCTTCAAAAAACGCGGTCTGTATGGAATCCGCTGCGCGCGCTTCCCAGTCTTCGTCGCGAAGTCCGGTTGGAACACGGTCTATAATGAGTTCTACGCCCAAAACATCAGGGTCTTCGTCGAGCCGCAGAACCCCTTGACGCGGGGTCCATACCCGAGCATAACCCTGGCTGCTCAAAAGATCCCAAAAGGCTTTGGGTTGGCGGTCTGCCATGTCAAGCGGAGCCGTAACCAGGGCGAATTCCCCCTCTGGCAGCGCCTCAAGGGCTTGGAGGACGTCCGAAATGCTGTGCCTTTTTACTTCAGCGCCGCTTGGCGCATAGGTGCGTCCGACGCGGGCAAAAAGCAGTTTGAGGTAGTCTTGAACCTCCGTGGCCGTAGCAACCGTGGAGCGCGGATTGCGCGTACTTACTTTTTGCTCGATGGCAATTGCTGGGGCTAAACCCTTAATGTCGTCGACCTCAGGCTTTTCAAGCTTGCCCAAAAACTGCCTCGCATAAGCCGAGAGTGACTCCACATAGCGACGCTGTCCCTCGGCATAAAGGGTGTCAAAAGCTAGCGATGACTTACCTGAACCGCTAACGCCCGTTACCACCACCAAATGGCCGTGCGGGAACGCAACGTGAATGTTTTTTAGGTTGTGTACTCGCGCCCCTTCAACGCGGACTTCTAGATCTTCCATGGGCAAGAGGCAAATTTACCTTCGAGTCTTGCGAGAAAAAGCATATTTTTGGAACGGATTTTGAATTCATCTCAAAACCATCCTGTTTAAAAACAAATACTGCCTATCGATCTACAGCTACGCCAATTGATTTAATAACAACTAGCTATGCTGTACTCCAAGATCGAGGACGCCCTGCTCATTTCGAGCTACGCCTCCGGTGACGAACGCGCCTTTGAAACCCTTCTAAATCGCCATGGCGACGCAGTGTTTCACACCATTTTTATCAAGGTCAAAGACCGCGACCGAACCGACGACATTTATCAGGATGTCTGGATTAAGTTCATTAACTCGGTAAAAAGTGGAGACTACGCCGAGTCAGGAAAGTTTGCTGCCTGGATCCACCGGGTGGCCCGCAATGCCACTATGGACCACTTTAGAAAGCAGCAACGCTCGCCTGTTACCCACTGCGAGCACATGGAGACCGCCACTTCGGGGCGGGCCGACGAGTCCCTGAATGCGGAGGAGCTGGCCGTGGCTGCCCAGCTGCTCCTCGAGGCGCAGGAAGCGGTCAAGCGGCTTCCGGTCAACCAAGAACTTGTTCTCGAGCTGCGAATTAAGGCCGGCATGAGCTTTAAAGAGATTGCCGAAGAGACCGGAGTAGGTATTAATACCGCTCTTGGTCGCTACCGCTATGCCCTGTCTAATTTGCGCCGAATGCTCCGCGTCGAAATACCAAATTGAGTCGCTAGGCGTTAGGGTGGTAGCTCTATTTAAAAGCTGCCTATGACCCAACCTACTCAGCCCTCTAAATCTTCAGAATTCCAGGGTCCTGGAGAATCAACGAACCGCAAGCTTCGTGCTTACTCCAAGGCTTGCTTTGGCCTAAAAGGTCCTAAAAGCTGGCCGGCCATGGTTTGCGTTGCCAGTTTAAACTAATTGCTCAAGTAATACTGCACAAAAAGCGCAGGCGGGCCAGACGCATTTCTAGTTCGCCGTACTCCGCGTTAAAGTGGAGCACCGCTTGGTCGAGCGCGCCGTCTTCGCTGTCTTGGGCGAAGTAGTCGGTGATTTCGTCCAAAGAATCTTCGTCCAAGAAATCTTCGATTAGGTAGTCCAAGCGCAGTCGGGTTCCGCTGCGCACGATGTGTTCCATCTCCTGAAGAACGTCGTCCTTGCTGACCTGCTTGCTGCGCGCAATTTCTTCAAGCCCGAGCTTTCGGTCGATGGATTGAATAATAAAGAGCTTAAGGTTTCCTTTCTGCCCTGCACTGCGAATCGCAAAATCACCCGGCCGTTCGATTTCATGCTCTTCTACGTGCAGCTTGATGAGGTTTGCTAGCTCCAATCCAAACCGCTTTGCTTTGGCCTCTCCCACCCCCGGAATGGTTTTAAGTTCATCCACCGTGATGGGGTATGAAGTAGCCATTTCTTGCAGCGAAGCCTCCGAAAAGAGCGCATAGGGCGGAATGTCCCGAGTTCGGGCCATTTTGCGGTTAAGGTCTTTGAGCTGGTCATAGAGCGCCGAGTCCAGTGCCGCGCCCTGGCGAATGCCTCCGCCTGACGCTCCGGATTCGTCGTCTTCATTAAAGGCGCGAAAGGGTAGGGCGGTAAAGCTGCCTTGCTGAGACGACCATTTCTGGCCGGCAGGGCTTACCGACAGGATTCCATAGCGTTCCAGGTCTTTTTGCAGAAGTCCACCCAGCATCATTTGACGAATTAAGTCGTCCCAGTGGGCGGCAGCCATGCTGCTTCCCTTCCCCCAGGTTGCCATGCTGCGGGCTCCTAGGGTTTTAAGGAGCGAGGTTTCGATGCCAATAAGCGTATTGACTACCTGGAGTGCACGGAACTGTCCTCCGCTCAGCGCGAGGGTATCGACAATGAGGTGAGCATGTTCACTGGCATCAATGCCCGACTCGGGATTCTGGCAGTTGTTGCAATTGCCGCAATTGGCTTGGGCATACTCTTCTCCAAAATAATGAAGCAGAAACTTTCGACGGCAGCTCGAGGTAATGGCATAGGCACGGGCGTCGAGCAGCAATTGCCGCCCAATCTCTTGCTCCGCAACGGGTTTTCGCGCCAGGAATTTGTCCATTTTATCGAGATCCTTCTCGGCATAGAAGGTCACGCATCGGCCCTCGCCCCCGTCGCGCCCCGCCCGTCCGGTCTCTTGGTAGTATCCCTCTAGGCTCCGAGGCATGTCGTGGTGCACGACCAGCCGCACGTCGGGTTTGTCGATGCCCATTCCAAAGGCCACGGTAGCCACAATAATGTCGACCTCTTCGTTAAGAAAGGCGTCCTGATGGCGAATGCGGGAATTTGCGTCGAGTCCGGCATGGTAGGGGAGCGCCGACAGCCCATTGAGTTGGAGCACCTGAGCAAGCTCTTCTACTTTTTGACGGCTCAAGCAGTAAACAATGGCCGAGCGACCGGTATAGTTCCGCAGCAGCTTGACCACATCGCGCTCCACATTCGCCGTCTTGGCCTCTACCTCATAGGTCAGGTTGGCGCGGTTAAAGCTGGTCATGAAAGTTGAGGCCTTCGGAATTTCTAAGGTCTTTAAAATGTCAGACATAACCTTCTGAGTGGCAGTAGCCGTCAAGGCGAGAATCGGCCGACGGCCAATGGCATTAATGGCCTGCCGTAGCATGCGGTACTCGGGTCTAAAATCATGCCCCCATTCCGAAATGCAGTGCGCTTCGTCAATGGCATAAAACGAAACCTTGAGTTCGCGCAAAAATTCAATATTCTCGGTCTTATTGAGGGATTCCGGCGCCATGTAAAGGAGCTTGGTATTGCCCTCGCTCAAATCCTGGCGGACTACAACCATTTCGCGCTTGGTCAGCGAAGAATTCCATACGTGGGTAATTCCATCAGACTCCGCAAAGCTCCTCAGGGCATCCACCTGGTTCTTCATTAGCGCAATCAAGGGCGAGATCACAATGGCCACACCGTCCATCTCAAGGGCCGGAAGCTGGTAGCACAGCGACTTACCTCCCCCGGTGGGCATCATGACAAAGGCGTCTTGCCCCTGCATTACGGCCGCTACGATATCGCTTTGCTGACCCCTAAAGTCATCAAAACCAAAGAATGATTTGAGCAGGTCCCGGCTCTTTGTCGATGCGGTCAAGGCCATTAATTCTATTTGAGTCCGCGCAAATGCGCCTGAACTTGAAGGTACGACCAAACTTACCTTTACCGCATGTCAGAGAGAGGAAGCATGCCTTTTTTGGCCCACTTGGGGGCCCTACGAACCCACCTGATGCGTGCCTCAGCCTACATCTTGGCCGGAGCCTTGGTCGCTTTTGTGGCAAAATCCTGGGTTTTTGACGAGCTTTTGCTTGCCCCCCAGCGCCCGAGCTTTGTCACCTACCAGTGGTTTTGCGCCCTGGGACAACGTTTTGAAATGCCCTCACTTTGCTTTGGTGGCTTCAAACTAGACTTGCTCAACACCCAGCTCGCGGGCCAATTCAGCCTTCACGTATGGATTTCGCTCATCGCCGGGCTAATCCTCGCCTTCCCCTTGGTACTCTTTGAGCTTTGGCGCTTCATCGCGCCCGGACTATCGCTCAAGGAACGCAAGAACGCCAGCATTTTTGTGGGTTCCGCCTCGATACTCTTTTTTGCGGGAGCGCTTTTTGGGTACTACCTCATTGTGCCCCTAAGCCTGCAGTTTTTGACCACCTATACCGTGAGCGGCGAGGTCCAAAACCTTTTTGAAATGGCGTCCTACCTGTCCACCGTAAGCAGCATTGTGGTAGCCAGTGGTTTGCTCTTTGAGCTGCCTGTGGCAGTGTACCTCCTCTCACGGCTGGGCCTTGCCACACCGCAGGGCATGCGCACCTACCGCCGGCATGCATGGGTCGGAATTCTTTTGGTGGCAGCGGTCATCACGCCACCCGACGTATTCAGCCAAATACTTGTCTCGATTCCCATCGCCCTGCTTTATGAGCTGAGCATCGGTTTAAGCCGCCTTGCACAATCCCAGCGCGAATCTAACGTTACCTAAGCAACAGAATGAAGCTCGAAGCACACAACCTAGTTAAGACCTACCGCGGGCGCTCCGTGGTTAACGGCGCTTCCTTTTATGTGGCCCAAGGCGAAATCGTAGGACTACTTGGCCCCAATGGCGCGGGCAAGACCACCTCGTTTTACAGTGTGGTTGGATTGGTCCGCCCCGACCAAGGAAGGGTGGAACTCGACGGCAAAGACATTACCGGCCTGCCCATGTTTCGTCGTGCCCAGTTGGGGCTGGGCTACCTCAGTCAAGAGGCATCGATCTTTCGCAAACTCAGCGTAGAGAATAACATTGCCGCAGTGCTGGAGTGGCGCGGATTTTCTCGCCAAGAGGTCAAGGCCCGAACCGAGGAGCTCCTCGAGGAGTTTGGCCTAACCAAGGTTCGCAGCACCCGAGGCGACCTGCTCTCCGGCGGCGAGCGCCGGCGTACCGAGATTGCTCGATGCCTGGCCTCTGACCCCAAGTTTATACTGCTCGACGAGCCCTTTGCCGGCGTCGACCCCATCGCCGTAGAAGACATTCAAGCCATTGTGGCCCGCCTCGCCGACGAGCGCGGAATCGGGGTTCTCATCACCGACCACAACGTGCACGAAACCTTGGCCATCACCGACCGAACTTATCTGATGTTTGAAGGGTCCATCATCAAGAGCGGAACCGCCGAAGAACTTGCATCCGACGAGGTCGTGCGCCGGGTTTACCTCGGCCAAAACTTTATTCTTCGCCGCAGTGGGCGGCTCGCCGAAGGCGGTCGTTAATAGCCCTTCCAAGGCCTTCTTCGGGGGCCAATTCAATCCACAGTTCCCTCGCTTCAGACGCGGCGAAGGCCCTTAGTTCGCCAAACAGCCGCTGCGCGGCCTCGACGGGGCTTCCGCTCGTGGTGAGCGCCCTGGCTATTCCTTTAGCGGGCATCCATGGTAGGGATTGGATTTCATTGCCCTGCTCGCCAGCCCAAGCAAAACCCTGCGGTACAAGCCTAAGCGGCTTGCCAGGAGCATAATGGGCCTGCAGCATTCCCGGCGCGGACGGACTACTCGACGAGTTTCTGACCTCAGGCAGGTAGCCCAATATGCCGCTGAGCTGCTCCAGGGTAGTGCCTCCGAGCCTCAGCACCACCGCAGGCCCATTTGGCCAGGCTATAATGGTTGATTCCAGCCCAACTTCGCAGGGTCCGCCGTCTAAAATGTAGTCCACCTGCTCGCCCAACTGGTCTGCGACGTGCTGTGCGGTGGTGGGCGAAACAAAGCCAAAGGGGTTAGCGCTCGGCGCGGCAGCAGGCACCCCAGCAAGGGTCAAAAGCTCTCGAGCGAGTTTTAATTTCGGTATGCGCACCGCCACATGGTCCAGCCCCGAAGTAACAAGATCGGGCACCTCTGGACGCTTGGGCAGCACGTAGGTAATTGGGGCAGGCCCCAGCGCATTCCATAGCAAATGCGCTTCTGGGTGTATCGAGGAGGCCACCCGACCTACCTCATTCCAGTCGGGCAGGTGCACAATTAAAGGGTCAAAATGCGGACGGTTTTTGGCTTCAAAAATCCGCGCAACCGCCGCCTCATCAAAGGCGTTTGCGGCAAGGCCATACACCGTTTCGGTGGGCATGGCGACCAGCCCTCCCGCCTTGAGCACGGAGGCCGCCCGCGCTAGATCCTTGCCTAGGTTTTGCATCCGGGTAAAGGTAGCGCCCCTTACTGCCCCTTACTGCCCCAATTCAATTCGGAGCTGTGCGCCGTCGGTTACATCCACGATTCGGTAGGAGAGGGCACGGTCGTAGCGCTCGCCCCAAATCCTCGCATAGACCACCGCAGTGTATTGGTTGCCGGACTGGCTATGGCTGCCTTCAGACCAGTCTAATCCCTTGCTTCCGGCATTCAGGTCCCGGTATCGGTACTCCAAGTAGCCCTGCTTCATTAAAACCCGAGCCACATAGGCCCCTCGAGCCTGGTCGTAGCGAAGTTCGTGCTCCGGCCCAGGGGAGTACTGGTTAAAATCTCCTTCAATTGCCATGCGTCGGCCGCCCCAGGACTCGCTGTCTTTTAGTTCAAGGTCCATCAGTAGGTAGTCCGCTTGGGTGTGGCTGTCGCCCCGCATGCTGCGCGGAACAAAGTTTCCTCGGGCATCTTCTTGGCGCAGGTAGACGCCCAGTCCGCCGGGAAGGTCCTGACGCACAAAGGCAATCCATTGATCGGCCAACTCATAGCGTTCGATGCGAAGGGAGGGAGCCGGCAGGGCCTTGGTATCGGCAAACCTAAAAATATTCCCCGCCAAGAACGCATTTTCGCCGTTATTGTAGTCAAAATCCAGCTTTTCCCCCTGGGCAAAACGGGGCGGAAGCAGCCTAAAGCTGTTCCAATCACGGTTCTGCAGTATCCCGATGCGCAGGTCGCTAAAGGGGTTGGTGGTTTGGCTTGCATCCCAAGGGAACCAGGCATCAACCTCGTGGTATCGGGCGGACCATTGTGAAGCGGCAGGCCTTCTTACGGCAATTTGCAGGTCGCTAACTTGCTCGGCAAAGACAACAGGGAGCCGGAGCAGCAAGTGGTCGTCTGCATATACCTCAAGGTAGTAGTTGCCCGACAGGTTGGGCATGCTGCTCTCTTCGGGCAGCTGCATTTGGTAGTGGCTGTAGCCCTGGTAGGTGTTGAACGACAGGCTGCCTTCGGGAATTTGCCCTTCCCAAAATCCGCTGAGGTATTCAGATGCGAGGATTGGCGAGGGCTTCCAGCTCCGGTCGCAGTGCACCCAAGTGTATTTTAAGGGCAGTACCGATTGGCTAAAATCGTCAAACCGAAGCTGCAGTGCCTGCTGCTGTCCAAGACGCACAACTGGCGGGGCATCACTGCGGTCAACCGGGTGCCACAGCACGCTGTGAACAAGGCTATCTTTTTTTGTTTCAGGCAGTTGTGCCATCGCCGGGAGCCAGACTAAGCCCAAACACCAGGCAATAGCAGTACAAGCGCCAATTCTCATGGGATAAAGATGATAAAAACATGCGGACTTTAGGCCAATAAACTGTGGGACTTTGTACCTTTGTGGCGAAATTTTTCTTCTGCCGATATGCCTAATTTACACACTGTTCGCAAAGGCCTAGACCTCCCGCTCTTAGGGGCTCCCACAGCAACTGTTGACGGCAGCCTTCGGTCTTCGGTGTACGCAGTTCTACCCAGCGACTTTCACGGACTTGTTCCCAAATTGGTGGTAAAAGAGGGCGATCGAGTTCTCGCAGGAAGCATTCTCTTTCACGACAAGGTAGACGCCCGCATCAA
>JABMNC010000110.1 GCA_013205365.1 Cryomorphaceae bacterium
GACCGTGGGGTTTCTCGGGCATCCGTGCCTATACCGGCGATTCTGCGGGCTTCACGGTTTACCACAAGGAGGTTCCGCTGCAGGCCAAGTCGGTGCTGGTTTTCTACCCTGGCTCAGACTCCCTCAACCTGCCCGTGGTTTTAGGCCCTGTGGATTCCATCGTCCGCCGAAAGGACGGAATTGAGGTGCGTTTTAGTCAACCTACGGATACGCTCAAGCTCCGATGGATTCCGCGACCCAATCGACGCGACACTTTGAGCATCGAGGGTTTGCTGTTTAGACCCGAAGATTCAGACGGTATTAGGTACCACTCCGTGGGCGTCAATGGGGCGGCGACGCATAGTTTTCTCAAAGCCAGGCGGTTCAGCGAGCAGCTTCGCGAGCTTCCGCCTGATCTTGTCATTTTTGGACTCGGAATCAACGACGCCCATAAGGCTCGCGGCGACTTTGATACCCTGGCATTTGAGCTTCGCTACGACAGCCTTGTTGCCGCGGTACGAGGGATTAATCCCAGGGCGGAATTCCTCTGGTTTACCAACAACGACGCCCTATACAAAGAAGCCAATAATCCGCACGGACTGCAGGTCAGCCGCGCAATGTACCGACTGGCCGCCCGCCACGACGGAGCCATTTTTGATTTCATGGAGTTGATGGGTGGCTATGGTTCGATTCGACGGTGGATGGCCAATGCTTGGGCCCGCCCCGACGGCATTCATTTGAGCCAAGTTGGCTACGAGGCTCAGGCGAATTGGTTCGCTCAGGCCTACCTGAAGGCCTACCTTCGCCACCAAGAACGCAGTCCATGGTGAATTATCTGATTCAGCTCCTTCAGGCCGAGACCAGCAAGCCTTGGACCTTCCTTGAGCTCGGCTTCTGGGTATTTTTTGCCTTGGTGCTTATTGGGTTTGCATCTTTAGAGCGCAAGCTTGCTTTGCGCAACGCCTACTTGATGCTGGTTAGTTGGTTTTTTTACTACCACACGAGCCAGTGGTATGTGGTGCTCCTCATTTTCGCCACCAGCGTAGACTTTGGCGTTGCTCATGCCCTGCACCGAAGCGACAAACCTTGGCTGCGCAGGCTTTTGCTCGCGCTGAGTGTTTTGTCGAACCTAGGGGTCTTATTCTTTTTTAAGTACGCCTACTTTGCTGCCGACATTTGGAACGACCTAACGGGCTTAACCTGGAATCCAACACCCTTTTGGGCGGGATGGAGCAATGCTAGCCTGGGCACCGACTTTGTAGAAGATATGATTCTCCTGCCGGTCGGGATTTCTTTTTACACCTTTCAGTGCCTGAGCTACACCATAGAAGTGTACCGCCGCAACCTTAAGCCCGTCGCTAGGTTCACCGATTTCGCCTTCTACGTTAGTTTCTTCCCCCAGCTCGTGGCCGGCCCCATCGTGCGCGCTAGCGATTTTGTGCCTCAGCTTTACCAGCCCTATCGGGTCACTCGGGCTCAGTTCGGCCTTGGACTTTTTTGGATCGTCAATGGATTCCTCAAAAAAGTAATTCTAGCGGACTTTCTAGCGGTTCACCTGGTCGACCGAGTTTTTAGCCAGCCCACCCTGTACACTGGCTGGGAGAATGCCCTTGGTCTGCTTGCCTACACCATGCAGGTCTATGCCGACTTTAGCGGATACACCGACATTGCCATTGGAATTGCGCTTTGGATGGGCTTCACCCTGGCTCAAAACTTCAACTCGCCCTACAAGGCCAGCAGCGTCGGCGAATTTTGGAAGCGCTGGCATATGTCGCTCTCGAGCTGGCTCAAAGACTACCTCTACATTCCCTTGGGTGGTAACCGCAGCGGTTCAGTGGCCAGCTACCTGCTCATTTTTGCGGGACTCTTCGGGTTTGCCCTCACGGCAACTTCCTCCCTGGTTTCCTATCTGCTCGCCGGAATCGTTTTGGTTTTCCTGCTGCTTTACCAGTTTATTCCTGCCTTTCGGCGCGGATTCAACACCAATGTTAACCTAATGCTGACCATGCTTTTGGGCGGACTCTGGCATGGCGCCTCCTGGAACTTTATGGTTTGGGGCGGGCTCAACGGCCTCGGTCTGTTGGCGCACAAGCAGTGGTCCCGAATTCGGCCTTACCGCGTGGAAGGCTGGATGATCCGCGGCCTGGGTATCTTGATTACGCTGCTGTTCATCACCTTTACCCGAATCTGGTTTCGGGCTCCCGACTGGACTACGGCCATGTCTATTGTCAATCAGCTGTCAACAGGCTGGAACGTGATTCCATCGCTGGCAATGCTGGCTGCCTGGTGGCGCCCCGCCTTGATTTTGGCCATGGGATTTGCGATTCACTGGATTCCAGAGCGCCATAAGGCCTGGTACCGCGACCGATTTGCAAACCTCAATCCATTTTTGCTGGCGGTTATAAGCCTTGCTTCTATACTATTGGCCTACCAGTTCATGGCGGCAGAGAGCCAGCCCTTTATTTACTTTCAGTTTTAAGGCCCCCGGCATCCTGGGGCTTCTGCCTCTAAGGCTGCTGCAAGGGCATTGACCGCTGCCTTGCTCGGCGCCAGGACTGAACGTAGCCTTGGTACTGCTGTGCTATGCCTCTTGTTTTGCTTGCATAGTGTCCACCAGGTCCCTTTGCCACTTGATCTACATGGCCAAACCAGCGTGAAGGGTCGTAGCCCTTTGCTTTTGCCCGCTTACGAGCATCCAGAACCGGTCCGGGTCCGGTATTGTAGGATGCCATTACAAAAGACAGGCGCTGGTCGTCCGGTACTCCACGGTCCGCCCAGAATAGGTCGAGGTAGCGCAAGTAGCGAATTCCTACTTTGATGTTGGCCTTAGGATCATAGAGGTCTACGGGTCCTCGATTCATGCGCGCTGCAGTCGCGGGCATCAGCTGCATTAATCCCACGGCTCCTGCGGGAGATACAATACTTGGATTAAAGCGGCTTTCGGCAAAAACAAGAGCATTGAGGGTGAATCGGTTCCAGCCGTCGTGACCCACCAAGAGCGCGTCGTAGCTCGAAATAAGGCTGTCTCGGTCGCTGGGCTTGGGAATGGGCTTACGCGCAAGAGCTCCGCGAAGGCTCCGGGTTTTGGATCCCTGAACAAGCTGATTAAGTTCCTTGAGAAGCAGGCTGTCGCCTGGTCGCAGTGCCCAATGAAAGCTGCCTTTAGCCAGGTTGATGCCCTTCTTGCCCCAGGATCGCAGCATGTAGTCGGGCAGTATCCAAAGGGCTGAGTCGAGGTTGGCGAACCGAAACATCGAGGTGGACGCAGGGACCACATTGAGCTGCTGTGCTTCAAGCAACCATAGGGGCTTGGGGTACTCCCCTGGAATTTGAATGGTTTCTGGCGCCGATTTTTTCTTGGATTTTTTGCTCTTTTTGCCTGTTTTTTTCGCGGATTTTGGCTCGGGAATGCTGCCTGCGAGCTTCCAGGTAAAGCGACGAACCGCCTTGGTTGCGGTCAGTTCAACGAGGCCCTCTTGGGGAATAGGACCAACGGCAACATCGGCTGTTCCGAGGCGCACGGCTTCGAGTGCTTCGTGTACTGAAGCGGCATACTGCCATTCAATCGAGTGCCCAGTCTTCCGCCCCCACCACTCGAGCAGCTGCACGTCGTAGCCAAGTACTCGGCCTCCTTCTAGGTGCATTACCCCTATATCAGGCACAACCACGACCCTTAGGTTCCCAGCACTCCAGACGTCGTTCCAAGTTGCCGTTCGGTCTAAGTCCATGGACGGATTCGGCGAGCCAACCATAAATGAAACGGCTACGAGGATTAACAACCACCTCCAATGCTTGAACATTCCCCGAAGTTCGGCACTCGGGGGCTTACTTTTGCACCGCTATGGACTCAGGCTTAAAATTCCGACTTATGGAATGCAGCGCCGCAGGCTGTCTTTGCCCTATAAACCACCCGAGCACGCAAGCATAAACTGCAGCGAGAGAACCTAATAAAGCAACAAACTACCTTCTAAAACCATGGAAAACCTCAAGAAGACCGCCCTTTATGACATTCATTGTGCAGTGGGCGCCAAAATGGTCCCCTTTGCCGGATACGATATGCCAGTACAGTATGCTGGGGTCAGTCACGAGCACCACGTGGTTCGCAGCAAGGTGGGCATGTTTGACGTGTCGCACATGGGTCAGTTTTGGGTGGAAGGTTCTGAGGCTATGGCCTTTATTAACGCAGTCACCAGCAACGACGTCAGCAAACTAACCGAGGGCAAGGTCCAGTACAGCTGCCTGCCTAATTTAACGGGCGGAATCGTCGACGATCTTCTGGTGTATTGCGTTAGCCCGATCCAGTACATGCTGGTGGTGAACGCAAGCAACATAGCCAAGGATTGGGCCTGGCTTAGCCAGTTTGCACCGAATTATGAGGTGACTATAAGGGATGCCTCAGACGACACCTCGCTCATCGCCGTTCAGGGACCGCTCGCTGCTAAGGCCATTCAGTCGCTGACCAACCTTGATCTGGCGGCCATGACCTACTACACCTTTGGAACAGGGAGCTTCGCAGGAGCCGAGGGCATTTTAGTCAGCGCCACGGGCTACACCGGTTCGGGCGGATTTGAAATCTACCTGCCCAATGCGCATGCTGCAGCGGCATGGGAGGCCATTATGAAGGCTGGCGCAGAATTCGGGCTTGAACCCATTGGTTTGGGTGCTCGTGATACCCTGCGCCTTGAGATGGGCTTCTGCCTGTATGGTAACGACATTGACGATGCAACCTCGCCGATCGAAGCAGGCCTGTCTTGGATCACCAAATTCACCAAGGACTTCACGAATTCCGCTGCATTAAAGGCCCAGAAGGAGCAGGGGGTGACCCGCAAACTGGTGGGCATCAAGCTGCTCGAACGCGGCGTTCCGCGGCATGGCTACCCCATTCTCAACGAGCAGGGTGAGCCGGTGGGCGAGGTAACCAGCGGAACCATGGCGCCTTCGCTCAATGAGGCGATAGGCATGGCCTACGTGCCCAGCGACTTGGCAGCGCCAGGAAGCAGGGTTTGGGTCGAGGTTCGAGGCAAGGCACTAAGTGCCGAGGTGGTTACGCTGCCTTTCTACAAGGCCTAAAAGGCGGATTTTCTCCTCAAACCCTTAGAGGGCAAAGGCAAAGACGTCGGCACTTCCGTTGGGGCGGTATCCTTGAAGGAGCACGCCGTCTCCGGGACCAAGTTCGCCCAAAATGGAGACAACGTCTTGGGCACTTGAGACCAATTTGTTGTTCAACTTAACCAGGATAAAGCCTTTTGGAACCCCTGCTTGGGCGAGTTTACCTTCCCCGGGATTGATGATTCTTACTCCCGACCTAAGGCCATACCGAGCCTTGTCGTTGGGAGATAGGGGCTCAAATTCAGCCCCTAGCGAGGATGAAACCGCTAAATCTTCTTTTTTGAGAACTTCGGTGGTGCCCTGACGGTTGCGCAGCACCACGTTAAAGACCTTCTCTTTGCCATCGCGAAGAACCACTACCGATACCTTGTCGCCAGGGCGGCGGCTGCCGATAGCTTCCAGCAGTTCCGACATTTTTTTCACGGATTTATCTCCCGCTTGAATCAATATGTCTCCCTTTTTGATTCCGGCAGCTGCAGCGGCTCCGTCTTCGGTGACGCCCGACACATAGACGCCTTGCGATTCTTTAATTCCTTGCTCCTTGGCTAGCTCAGGGGTGATATCGGCAATATTGACTCCCAAATAGGCTCGCTGCACCACCCCGTACTTGGTAAGGTCATCAACCACCTTGCGCACAATGTTGGCCGGAATAGCAAATCCGTAGCCTTCGTAGCTTCCGGTGCGGGTAGAGATGGCGGTATTGATTCCGATCAAATCACCCCGAGTATTGATTAATGCCCCTCCGGAGTTTCCAGGGTTGACGGCCGCATCGGTTTGTATGAAGGCTTCAATGGCTGACTGGTTGTCGATGATGTTGATGTTCCTGCCTTTGGCGCTAATGATTCCGGCCGTGACCGTGCTGTTGAGGTTGAAGGGATTGCCCACGGCGAGCACCCACTCTCCTAGGCGGACTTCGTCGCTGTTGGCAAAGGCCAGCGACGGGAGGTTTTCGGCCTCGATTTTTAGCACGGCAAGATCGGTTGTGGGATCAATTCCGACGACCTTGGCGAGGTATTCCTTGTTGTTGTTCAAGCTTATTTTGACTTCCTTGGCCTTGTCAATAACGTGGTTGTTGGTTACAATGTAGCCGTCGCTGCTGATTATTACGCCTGATCCTGAGCCTTGAACGACCCGCGGCTGCATCTGGCTGCCTTCTCCAAATCCGAAGAAGAACTCGTTAAAGGGGTTAAACGTGTACCCCTGCTCCACGGATGTTTTAACGTGCACTACGGCATTGACGGCCATCTCTGCCGCGGCGCTAAAGTCCGTAGATGAAACCAGGGCAGGACGATTGCCGACCAGGGTCGCGCTCGATTCGCTCCAGCTTGACGTTGGAGAATCCGTGCTGCGAAAAGCGTCGTAGAGGGCGGCACCGCCTGCTCCGGCAGCGAGGGCAAGGGCTCCAAGGGCAACTATGGTTTTGGTATTCATTGTTTGTTAATGATTGTGTTAATGATAGAAAGGGGAATCCAAAAACTGTTCCACTGCCTAAATTAGCGCCATGTTCCGTCGATTTGTGAAGTACCATGGCAGTGGCAACGATTTTGTGGTCGTTTTAGCTCCTTTGGATGCCGCCTTTTCTGCGGTTATGGTTGCGGACATTTGCCACCGACAGTTCGGAGTGGGTGCCGACGGGTTCATGGCCGTTGGGCCTGCCAAGGATGCGGACTTTAGGGTAGACTACTACAATGCCGACGGACGTTTGGGTTCTTTGTGCGGCAACGGCGCTCGCTGCGCGGTGGACTTTGCCCGGAGCATAGGACTTTTTAATGGAATGACCTGCACTTTGGAGGCGGCAGACGGCATTCACCGCGCTTACTATCGAGAAGACGGGATGGTCACGGTCCAATTCGCCGACGCCGCTTTGCCTCTTGCCCAGCACGGCGGATGGTTCGTTGATACGGGATCGCCGCACCATGTGTCTCTTGTCGATTCGCTCGATTCCCTAGATGCAGTAGGGGAGGGCCGTTTCCTGCGCTACGGAGTTTATGACCCTGCCGGCGCCAACATCAACTGGATGGAGCGTCGCGGCAATTCATGCGCCATGAGGACCTACGAGCGAGGCGTAGAAAACGAAACACTGAGCTGCGGTACGGGGGCCGTCGCAGCCGCCTTGGTTGCTCACCAGCAGTGGGGAATGGCCAGTCCCGTCTCATTAGAAGCTCTGGGCGGAATTCTGGAGGTTGCCTTTGAAGTGGAGCCTAACGGCTTTAGCCATATTGTACTCACTGGGCCGGTGGCTCGAGTTTTTGAAGGAGAATGGACGGCTTGAGCCTTAGGGCCTTGGAGCCCGAAGACCTCGACCTCTTGGTGCGCTGGGAGGCGGACCATGCCGACGCAGGCCTGCGCGTCTCTCCCTACAGCCGTGCTGTTTTAAGCCGCTATCTTGAGGAGTCCCACCGGGATTTTTGGGATGCGGGGCAAGTTCGCTTTGTGCTTTGCGACCCTTCGGGTAGCGCGGTCGGACTTTTTGACCTGTTTAACGCGCAGCCGGTCCACCAGCGCGCAGAAGTTGCCCTGCTTGTGGACCCTTCTATGCGCAAGCAAGGTCTAGGCAGAAGCGGACTTTTGCTGGTAGAGCAGTGGGCCTTTGGCCGCGTTGGCCTGCGCAGTCTTTATGCGGAAGTTTTTACCGATAATGCCGCGGCACTGCGTGTTTTTGCCTCGAGCGGATACCAGTCTGCGGGAGTACTTAAAGCATGGTACCGGGTGGGGCGCGAGTTTCGAGATGCGGAACTTTTTCAGCGTCTGCGTTCATGAGAAGGCGGTCTCGAAGGCCTCGTTCGCATTGGCCTCGTTGGTTGCTGCTTCTTTTTGCCCTTGGAGCCACAGCGCTTGTTTTATGGCCATCCCAAGACTTTAATCCGCACAAAGTCGCCATAGACGTTCCACACGCCGACCTGCGCGTACTGGCTCTTTTGGATAGCATCGCTTCGGCCAATCCTGAGGTTAGTTTGAACCTGCTGCGTTTTGGGGCCATGCTCCAAGGGGACTTTGTGGTTCCTGCTGGCTACTATGAAATTGCTCCGAGTGATCCCTGGTGGCGGAGCCTGCACAGGCTAAGAATGGGCTACGAGACTCCGCGTCGCCTGGTTGTGAGAGCCTACCAAGGCCGCGGCAGTTTGGTGAGCCATTTGGCGAGCGTTATGCATCCTAGCCCCTCTGAGTTTGATGAGGCCCTGTTTCAAGGAGACAGTTGCGTACCCCTGCTGCCCAACACCTATGAGGTTTATGCTTCCCTAAAGCCTCATGAATTTGCAGAACGCATGGGGCGCGAGTTCGACGCTTTTTGGAATGCCAACCGTATGGAGTCCGCCACTGCGCTCAAGTTGACTCGCTACGAAGCCACTATCCTGGCGAGTATTGTGCAGGCGGAATCCAAGGAACCCGCGGAATGGTCTCGAATTGCGGGGGTCTATTTATCTCGCCTCCGCAAGGGAATGCGCTTGGAGGCCGACCCTACGGTGGTTTTTGCCGTGCTTGACCGCAAGCTTGCTCCTGAACCTATTCGTCGCGTAACCGGGAGCATGCTGCGCCTGGAGCACCCCTACAATACCTACCGCAGTAAGGGTCTCCCTCCGGGCCCCTTGGCAACGGTTCACCCTCCGGTAATTGACAGTGTGCTTTCTGCACGACCCAAAGGCGAACTATTTTTTTGTGCTAATCCGTCCAAGCCAGGTTTTCACCTTTTTGCCAAGACCTATGCGGAGCATCTTGCCTACCGCAAACGCTACCTAAGCTTCATCGCTAAATAGCAATGGCCCACAGAGTGGGCCATTGAACGGTAATGGAAAAAGCTTCTACTAGCGAATGAATCGTCGCGTGAAGCTCTGACCCTGCCACTCGACCACTGCCTGGTACATTCCTGCGGGCAGGTCGGCGGTCTCCCAATCAAGGCTTATCAAACCGCCTTCGTGGTTGAAGTCCTGACTAAATAGGGATTGCCCGAGCATGTTAATCACCGTGAGCCTGATCGCTCCGGATTCGTTGGATTGAAATTCAAGGCTTGCCCTAGATCCATTGCTTGGATTGGGACTCACCCCACTCAAGAAGGCTTCAGAAAGGTCGACCTCAGGAACACCAATGTTAAGAACGTCCGCTGGGGTGCCCATGGGAGCACGCTTTAAGCAGAAGTTGTCAATAGCCCATCCTTCATTGGACAAGGTAAAGTCCGAGCCAAAGCGAAGGCGGAATACGAGGGTTCCCGAATTGTCTGCAGTGAAATTAATTGATGCAGTCCTCCATCCGTTTGAGTTGCCTGAGAAGCCTGGACGAATGTTGTCAAGACTCGTTACGTGCACGGTATTGTACCATTTACCGGAGGGTAGAACATTGCCTAAGGTGTACCAATTGATTCCTCCGTTGTAGGACCAATCAAGGCTTCCTCCGTCGTGGTACTGCTCCGATAAAAGGTTGTACTCGAAGTCAAGCGTGTACACCGTACTACTGTCGAGCACGAAGAATGGCGTGTGCAGCGAGCTACGACCCAGTGGGTTGTAGTCGGCGGTCAATTTGGTCATCCATGCCTTGGTTCCACTGGCAGCTGCGCTAATGGTCGTTTGAGCAGGGGTTCCAAACTCCCAATCGTGGGGCAAGGATTTGATGCTGGAGTGCAGCGGCAACCAAGCTGCCTTACTCGGATCTTCAAAGTCATTGCAGTAGCCGATGGCATCGATGTAGATCTTGTCTGATACCTGGAAGTTCAGGCAGAGTTGATCGTCTGCGATCAGGTTGTCTTGCTTGTCGTTGGGTCGGGATGTCTCTACACAAATGCTATAGGTGCCTGCGCCGTTATTCAGCCAAAGTTGGCTGAACTCATGCCAGCGCTTCGCTCCGCGGGGCAGAGGGGGAGAGAAGGTAAGGGTATCGTAGTTTGACCACGCACCGTTATTCACGCGGTACCGCACCAGCGTTGAGCCTACCGGCTTAGCTCCTGTGTTCTCGATTTGCACCTTAACAGTGGAATTCGCACTAGGTATAATCAGGTATTCCTTGGTATCAATATTAATCGGCGCCATAGAATTTTGAGGCGGAACATAGATCTGGAAGTCATCGATAGCCCAGCCTTTGGCGGTTGAGCCTGCGCCAACCCCCATGCGGAAGCGCAGGTTTAGAGGGTTGGTGTTGAAATTCCAAAGCGATAAGGGAATCGTCGAGGTAATCCACTGATTGCTCGTGGAACCAATCCATCCCGGTTGGTTGCCGAGAGGCACTACTCCGGCAGAGCCGTAGCTGGATCCGTACCAGTTCGTACCGATGTTGGCTGTAGCATTTCCAAGGGTTCGCCAAGTACCGTTGAGGAGGTATTCGACATTTCCCCCGTCGGCAACGGCAAATTCAAATCGCTGCTTGAACCGAAGTTCGGCACCCATGATGGTGTCAAAATTGGTAAAAGGCGGAACCCTGAGGTATTCCGTACTTAAGCCCTTATAATTTTGGTTCAAGCCAGTCATCCAGGCCCTGGTTCCCGAGGCAGCGGTCCAGCCTTGCCCAACGGTGCCCATCTCCCACATTTGAAGCGTGCCCGCGCCGCCAGTACCATAGAAGGCATAGGTGTTACCCACACAGTTCTCAAAGGTTTCGGGTCCAAAAGGAATCATCACTGAGGTATTGCCGTTGGTTATTTTACTGACCGTATCGTTTCGGCTGAAACCGTCTCCGGCAAGGGTAGTCCATGCCTTAATCTCGAGGTCACCTTCCCAATAGGTAACGGGAGTGGTAATGGTCAGGGTCGCTTCCGCTCCGATTGCAATGCTGGGAACGGTATAGGTGTAAGTATTGGTCGCCGTTGGGGTACAGAGGTCAGAAACCACCACCGTGACAGGAACATTGGTCTTGGCTTGCTTTCCGTAGTTCCGCACCTTAATGATGAGGTTTTGAGGGGTGCTCAAAAAGACCGTTTTAGGCGGGGAGGTGATTGCAGTTACGCCCACGTCGTTATTGGGTCGGTCGTAGATCAAAATGTCGTCAATGGCGATGTCTGCGAGCTGACCTGCGGCGGTCTTGCCCGCCACAAAGCGCAATTTAATGGTTTGCCCAGCGTAGGCCGACAAGTTAACCATTTGGTAGCGCCAATCGTCGGTACTGGCAGTCTGCTGCTGCGCAGAAAGCACGGACGGAGTAAGGGTTGACCAAACATTGCTGCCAGAGGGAACCACTTGAATCCCCAGGGAGCCGATGCTTGCGCCATACATATGGTACCAGAATGAAACAACGGGCGTCGTCATGCCTGACAAATCAATGCATCCCTCTTGCTGAAACAGGGCAAAGGGACTGTTTGCTCCAAAGTCCCCTTCTGCATAGAGGTAGTTGCCCTTGCGGCCGTTGGACCAGCGAGGCCCTGTAGCGGGAGTGGGGCTTAGGTCTTTGCCCACCATAAAGGCATATTCACTGCTGTTTGACGCGGGCAAGGCAAACCACCCTGACGGAGCAAACGTGCCCGGGTTGGCGGTGGTTCCGTTGCCGGGAGTCCAACCGGGGCCGTCGAAATTCAAGAAGTAGGGGAAGCTCGTGATGGGTTGAATGTGCTCAATGGTGATGGGGCCCAGGCTGTCGTTGTTGGCTTGACCGTCTCCAGCAAGTTCGGACCATATATAAACCTCGAAGTTGGCATAAGCGCTCAAGTTAGCCTTGGGTACAAAGCTGTAGGTCAGAGTATCTCCTAGATTGAAGGTTCCGTTAACCGTGTCACGGGTGACTACCGTCACCCCAGTAGTTAAATTTTTTACCGAGAAAGCGAGCGGAACGTTAGTAAGCGTTTGGGACCCTTCTGTTCGCCATTGAATTTGAACGTTTTCTTGGTTGGTGTAGGTACAGAATCCGTTTCTTGGGCTTGAGAACTCGAGCATGTTAATGTCGCGAACTAAAGGCTGAAAGATTTTAATATCGTCAATAGACATATCGCCGCGGTCGTTGGTTGCGGTATTATTCTTATTACCGACAAAACGCAGTCGGACGTATTTACCCAAGTACGGATTGAGGTTCAAAAAGCCCTTTTTCCATGGATCCAAACTGCTTCGCTGGGATTGGCCCACAAACAAAGCTGCTCCAATGACGCCGTTCCCTGCAGTGAAGCCAGTGCCGGTGTCGATGTCAATGCGCAGGTTGCCCATATGCGTTCCAAAGCGATGGTAGTAGAATTCTGCGGCGGCGTTGCCAAGGTTGTCAAGCTTAAAGCATGGTGTGATGAACAGGGTGTTGTTGGCTGTGGTTCCCTGGGACGCCTCAGTATAAAGGTATTTGCCCCCTCCGGTAGTATGGTCTCCGGCAGGCCCTGTTCCAAATGTTGCGGTGGGACCGTTTCGCACCGACCAGCCAAAACCAGCGGTAA
>JABMNC010000111.1 GCA_013205365.1 Cryomorphaceae bacterium
CGTGCAGCTCACTGCCATCGATGGCTTGGTGGTGTTTGGAACGACTGCCGACAAGGCGGCCGTGCTGAGTTTTGGCTTTGCCAATGTTCACCCCTATGATTTGGGAACCCTGCTCGACCAGCAAGGCGTGGCGGTTCGCTCGGGACAGCACTGCGCCCAGCCCATTATGGACTACTACAGCATTCCCGGAACCGTGCGCGCCAGCTTTGCTGCTTACAGCAACCACGACGACGTAGACCGACTGGTGGCCGCAATCAACCGCGCCATGCGCATGCTTAATTAACTCGCGGTCGTGGCCAACCTAAGCATCCTCCAAGCTCGCGAAGCCGAAGTCGTCGAAGAATTCGAATTTCTGGACCAGTGGATGGACCGCTACGAGCATATTATTGCGCAAGGCAAGGAGCTCCCCGCGGCCCAGGAGGCCATTAAAACCGACGACAACCTCATTCGCGGCTGCCAGTCCAAGGTTTGGATTACCGCAGAGAAGCGCGAAGGCCTGGTTTATTTTGTTGCAGATTCCGACGCCATCATTACGCGCGGACTCGTTGCGCTCCTGCTGCGGGTATGCAACGGCCTCCCTCCCGAGGTACTTGCTCAAGCGAGCTTCGGCTTTCTTGCGGACATCGGCCTGACCGAGCACCTAAGCCCGACCCGCGCCAACGGCTTGCAAAGCATGATGAAGCAAATTCGCCTTTATGGCCTCGCCTTTCAAGCACAAAATTGATCCTATGCTTACCGAACTAGAAATGCAATCCATAGGCGAACAGGCCGTGGACGTGCTCAAAACCATCTACGATCCAGAAATTCCCGTTGATATTTATCAACTCGGACTCATCTACGACGTCCAAGTGAGCGACGAGGGCGACATTCACGTGCTCATGACCCTGACCTCGCCCAACTGCCCTGTGGCGGAGTCTCTGCCCGAAGAGGTGAAGGAGAAGGTGGGCACCCTGCCTGCCGCCGTTAAGGTCGAGGTAGAGATAACCTTTGATCCGCCCTGGACCCGCGACATGATGAGCGATGAGGCCAAGCTAGAGCTGGGAATGCTCTAGGCCCAGCCCCAGTGCACTCAACGAATATGAGCCAGGATTCCATCACCAACAAAGTAGCGCAGAGCGCCTTGGTCACCTTTGACCTCGAAGACTTTTGGCCTTCGGGAGGTCTTCGAACCCTTCATCTTAGCGAGATAGCCCCTGAGGGCCTGCTTCGCGAGGCCGACGCTCGGTCGTACGTGCGAAATATTAAAAAGCATACGTATCAAAATGCGGTACTGGCCATTGAGGGGTCCGAAGACTTCATTGTGCCCCAGTGGTTGGGTCCGATGCTTGCGTCGTCCCTTGCCGATTCGGTTCATTTTGTGGGTTTTGGCCTGCCTTCTCAGGTACTCTCGGCCTACTACGCTCAGGCCCTTGCTCAGTATGACTGGACTGCCCTCAAGGGGTCCAAGGTCTTGCTCAAAGGCTGCGGACGGCACCCCGTGCCCGACACCGCCTACGCTGCGGCGGCGCTGCACCTCAGCCGCGTAGTCATAAAGCTTATGTACGGCGAGGCCTGCAGCAACGTTCCCCTCTTTAAGAGTGAGGCAGAGGGCATCAAGCCTTAAACCAAAGCCGTCTGCCCGCGTTACCTAAACGAATACTAAAAAATCAGGTCTTATGCCAAAAGCCGTAGTTGAATTTCGAATTGTTTCCCTGAACCGCCGCATTGAGCCCTTGCGGACTGCAATCTTGGGCCATGAGCTATACCCCCTGATGCAAAGCATGACCGAGGTGCGGGTTTTTATGGAGCACCACATTTTTGCGGTCTGGGACTTCATGCGCCTTCTTAAGTCGCTGCAGCGGGACCTGACCTGCGTAGACGATGCTTGGGTTCCCACCAAAGACCGCGAAACCCGTCGGCTGATTAACGAGATCGTGGTTGCTGAAGAGTCCGACGTAGACATCAACGGCCAACCGGCCAGCCACTACGAACTTTACCTCGATGCAATGCGCCAGGCCGGAGCCAATACCCAGACCATCGTGAGCTTTGTCAATAAGCTGCAAAACGGATACAAGGCCAAGGACATGCTTCGCTTCAACCTGGCCGAGATTGACGAGGCCATGATGGACTTCTTAAAAGCGACAGACCGAATTCTCAAGAGGGGCAAGCTGCACCAAACGGCGGCGGCCTTCACCTTCGGGCGCGAAGACCTGATTCCAGACATGTTCACCGCCCTCATTAAAAAGCTGTACGCCGACCACCCCAGTGAGCTCAGTGCATTTGTTTACTACCTCGACCGCCACATTGAGCTCGACGGAGACCAGCACGGCCCCATGGCCATTCAAATGATAAAAAACCTTTGCAAAGAAGACGACCAGCTTTGGCTCGAAGCCGAGGATGCCTGCGTGGAGGCTCTTGAGGCCCGCCTTAAGTTTTGGGATGCTATAGCCGCGAAGATTCGCCGCAGCGAACTAGTGAACTAAGGCTAGCCTTAAGCGCGACTAGGCCTTTCGGAGGTCAGAAAGCACGTCTTTTTTAACCCGGCTGAGGTAGACTAGCCTCTTCTCGTGGCTTACGAAGGGAACGCTCCAAAACTGCCGCGTCTTGGTTTTGAACCAGCCAAAAACAAAGGAGTATACACCCATCACCAAGCGAAGCTTTACGGAGTTTAAGTACAGGGTCAAAATAGGCAAGGCTGGCGCGCCATGAGTCAGGTAGGTCCGCACTTTCTTATCAGCCAGAAGGGGCTTGGGGTAAGCGTACATCTTGGTGATCGGAATAAAGTTATAGGCATAGCCCGGCGTAAAAACCTCGTCAAAAAAGGTTTCAAGCCGAGGGGTTAGCCGAAACCACCAAACGGGCGAAATAAAGTAGATCCGCTCCGACCAGGTAACCAGATCCTTATAGCGCTTAGTCAGCTCCGTCCTAGGGCGCAGGAAGCTGTCGCGGTAGACGTCGATGATTTGAACTTCTTCGTTATTGGCCAGAAGCGTCTCTTGGATAGTCAGCATGATACCGCTGAAGCAAAAAGAGTCCACATTGGGGTGGCCTATAACGATTAGGTTTTTCAATTGGGATTCTTCTTTGTTTTTTTCTTGGCAACCTTTTCTTTGGGGAACCGGCCGTAGTTGCCGATGCCGTCCACGTCAACTTCGTCTGTTTTGCCGACAAAAAGGCTTTGGTTCTTCTCTTCTTCGATCTGAATTTGATTCTGGCGATGCACCATCATCAAATAACCGGAGATGTAGGCAACAAAGATGACGCTCCCGATTACGAACATTAGGGTATTGTCCATCAGTTCTTTTTCTTGCTCTCGAGGTGGTCTTTGCGGCGCTGGCGAATTGCCACAGAAGCAGACAGTATGGACGGGACCCAAATCCCCACAAAAATTCCCTCTAGTTTGTTGCCGGTGAACCAGAGGCTCACGGAATACACAAAAGAAAGAAAGGCCAAAGCAATGGGGTAATAGACCCCCCAGAATTCAAAAAATTTATTATTCATAAAGTGAGCTTGAGTATTAATCGCTACCTAGCCAAGGTACGAAGTCCGCGCCGAAGAAAACCAGCCTTTAATGGCATTATAACGACAATTTTGTGGGCCTTCCAACAGAAGAGGATTAATTAATGAAGCCCATTCCATTAACTTTACCTTTTAAACAAAAACCTAACCTTAAGGTAATGAAAGCACTTTTTAAAATCGCTCTTGCGCTGGTTCTTGCGCTTCCCCAGAATCTTCGCGCGGGCGAGGGCATGTGGGTTCCCTTGCTGATTCAGAAGCTCAACTACGCTCAAATGAAGAAGGAAGGCCTAAAGCTTTCGGCTAAAGACCTGTATGACATTAACCACGGTTCCCTCAAGGATGCAATCGTGTCTTTTGGCGGATTTTGCACGGGCGAAATCATTTCGTCTCAGGGTTTGCTGCTGACCAACCACCACTGCGGCTACGACGCCATCCAAAGCCATTCTACGGTGGAGCACAACTACCTCGAAGACGGTTTTTGGGCCATGGACCAAAGCCAGGAGCTTCCCACGCCTGGATTATTTGCCAATTTTTTAGTTCGGATTGAGGACGTATCTGCGGCCGTAAATGCCGGCCTTAACGCAGAAATGACTGAGGCGGAGCGCACGAAGGCCATTCAGCAAAAAGGCTCGGAGCTTGCCAAGGCAGCCACGGCCGGAACTAGCTACGAGGCCTCGGTAGAGGCATTCTACCACGGCAACGAGTTTTATTTGTTTGTCTATGAGAAGTTCAACGACGTGCGCTTGGTGGGGACTCCCCCGAGCAGCGTTGGCAAGTACGGCGGAGACACCGACAACTGGATGTGGCCGCGCCACACGGGCGATTTCTCGGTCTTTCGCGTGTATTCCGCCAAAGACGGCAAGGCTTCTAAATACAGCCCAGACAATGTGCCCCTTCGCCCCAAGCACCACCTGCCCGTGAGCACCAAGGGGGTGAAGGACGGCGATTTCACTATGATTTTTGGCTACCCTGGCCGCACCGACCGCTACCTAAGCAGCTGGGGTGTGCAGCAGGCCATTGACCTCTACAACCCGACCGTGGTAAAAATCCGCGACCAAAAGCTGGCCATCATGCGCAACTACATGGAGTCTGACCCGGCCATTAAAATACTGATGGCGTCAAACTACGCCTCAACCGCCAACTACTGGAAGTACTACATCGGCCAGACCGAGCAGCTCAAAAACAATAAGGTTTACGACAAAAAGCGCGACCTCGAGAGCCAGTTTGAGGCCTGGGTAGCGGCTTCGCCCGAGCGCAAAAGCAAGTACGGCGAAACGCTTAAAATGATGTCGGACTTCTACCAAGCGACGAATTCCAACGTCAAGAACAACGTCTATTTAATGGAGGC
>JABMNC010000112.1 GCA_013205365.1 Cryomorphaceae bacterium
AAATGCGCAGCCTCGAGGATTTGGCGGCCTACGTAAAAAGTCCGCAGCCGCAAACCGTACTCGTACTAAGCCTTAGCGGCAAGGCCCTCGACAAGCGCAAGGCCCTGTACAAGTCCCTCAAGCCGGGCGAAAGCTACCTGCAGTTTGACCGAACCCCGGAGTACCAAATTTCTGGAGTGGTGGCAGAACTCGCTCGCCAGAGGGGCCTAAAAATTAGCGAGAAGGCTGCGTCAGTGCTGGTGGAGAGCATGGGGCTTGACCTCTCATCCATCGATCAGGAGCTCGGTAAGTACGCGGTGGTGCTTGGCGACGGCGGCGAGGTCACGGCGGCCACCGTAGAGAAGTATACCGGCACCAGTCGAGAATACAATCAGTTTGAGCTGCTCCGCGCACTGGTTGCCCAAGACGGAGACCGCAGCTACCGCATTGCGCGAAGCATGATGCAGCACAGCCGATCCAGTCCGCTTATACTGGTCATCGCCACCCTGTACGGAACCTTTTTTAAGGCCCTGGTTTACCAAAGAATGGGCGAGCAAAGTAATCCCCGGACTGCCGCCGCCCAACTCGGCGTGTCGGAGTATGCATTGCGGGACATTGCAAAGTCCGCGCAAAATTATTCGAGCGCCCGTCTGTCGCAAATCGTTGGTTATCTTCGCGACGCTGACCGCCAGGCCAAGGGCATGGGGTCGCCGAACTTACGTGATTCCGACATACTCAATGAACTCCTGTTCAAAATTCTGTTTTAAAGCGGTTTGTTCGCTTCTTTTAGGCCTGCTGCTTAGCACGCCATCCCTAGCGCAGACCGTCGGGGGCTTGCGCGGTTTGGTGGTTGATCAAGGAGACCAGTCGCCCCTTAATCTTACCAGCGTCAAGCTGGTTGTGGGGTCCAAAACATTCGAAACCTACTCCAATAGCGACGGATTTTATCAGATTAATTCGATTCCAGTGGGCACCTACCGCGTTTTGTTTGCGCGTGCCGGGTTCGCTTCACAGACCCTCGAGATTAAGGTCGTTGCAGAGAAAAACACCTTTACGCGCGTAGTCCTTAAAGAGTCTACCGTGGAGCTTGACGACGTCTTTATCGATGCCCGCAAGCAGGAGAAGCAGACCAAGGTCTCTACCGCAGTGGTACAGCTCAATCCAAAGTCTATTGTCACTTTTTCAATAGGTGGCGAGCCCGATTTGGTGCGCGCCCTGCAGGTAATGCCCGGGGTGATCACCACTGGCGACCAGGGAGGCCAGCTCTACATCCGCGGCGGGGCCCCCATTCAAAATTTGGTGAAGCTCGACGGAATGATTCTCTACAATCCCTTTCACAGCATCGGATTCTTCTCGGTTTTTGAAACGGACATTATTCAGTCGGCTGATATTTATACCGCAGGTTTTGGTTCAGAATACGGAGGACGGACTTCTTCGGTTATGGACATTAGAACCCGCACCGGACGTCGCGACCGAATCGCGGGTAAGGTCAGTGCCTCGACCTACCTGGCCAAGGCCTTGGTCGAAGTCCCCATCGGTACCAAACGAGACGGTCTTGCGCCCAGTTCGCTCTTAGTGTCCTACAAGGAATCGCTTCTAGACCGCGCCGCGCCGATTTTCTATCCCTACGTGGCCACTGAATACGGCGGCCTTCCCTTTCAGTTTCGCGACCTCTACAGCAAGTACACCCTCGAAGCCAGCGGAGGCAACAAGTTCAATGTTTTTGGCTTCAATTTTAGGGATGCCGTCCGCTTTGCAGGCAACAAGTCAATTTCATGGGACTCCTATGGCTTCGGCACCGACTTCACGGTAGTTCCTGTCGGATCCAATACCATCTTAGAAGGTCATCTAGCCCAGAGTTCCTATACCATTACCTCCACCGAGCTCGAGGGACGCCCCCGCTTTTCGACGATAAACGGCTTCAACGGCGGACTTGACTTTACCTACCTCTTGCGCAAGTCGGACGAGCTCAAGTACGGACTGGAATTCATTGGATACTTCACCGACTACAAGTATACCAACTCCGTGGGTCGGACCCTGCAGACCGAGGACAATACCTCGGAACTCGGAATTTACTTTGACTACAAGCGCCAGCAAGGCCGTTGGCTCATTCAGCCGGGAATCCGAATTCACAACTACTCCACCATGGGTATTGTGCGGTTTGAGCCCCGTTTCGGTGCCAAGTACAACGCCACTGAGAACATTCGCATCAAGTTCTCTGGAGGCCGCTACTCCCAAAACCTCATTGCCGCCAATTCCGACCGCGACGTGGTAAACTTGTTCTACGGATTTTTGAGCGGAGGAGGAATCGACCTGCCCAGTACCATCGGTAACGATCCCATCCCGGGCAGGCTTCAGACCGCAGACCACCTGGTGCTCGGAATAGAATTGAACCCGGCTCCGAACTGGAATTTTGAGCTAGAAGCCTACGTCAAGCGCTTCAACATGATTACCAACGTGAACCGCTACAAGCTCTACGACGACAACCAGCAGTACGCCAGCCAGCCCGAACGCCTGCGCAAGGACTTTATGGTCGAGCGAGGACTTGCTCGTGGAATCGACGCCTTGTTGACTTACGAAGACAAGTCTTGGTACTTCTGGGGGGTTTATTCCCTGGGCCGCAGCAGCCGTTTTGATGGCGAGCAAACCTTTGCACCCTTCTTTGACCGCCGCCACAACGTGAACTTAGTTTTGGCCCGCAAGTTTGCCAAGGAGCTAGAAATCAACATCCGATGGAACTACGGCAGCGGCTTCCCCTTCACGCCCATCAAAGGATATTTTGAGCTGCTCCCATTCACCGATCCGGCCGGCAACCCGAACATCGACTACAACTACCCCCGTGAGAACGGTCAAATGGGAATTTTGTACGGAGATATTAACAGCAAACGCCTCCCGGACTACCACCGGCTGGACCTAACCGCCAAAAAAGCATGGAACCTTGCTCAGAACCAGCGCATCGAGGCTTCGTTTGCGGTAACCAACGTGTACAACCGCAGAAATATTTTCTACTACGACACCCCTAAGGCACAGCGTGTAAATCAGCTGCCGGTTATGCCAGCCTTGCTGCTGAGCTACGCCTTTTAATGTCCTAACTTTGGACCAACGGCGAATTCTATGGCTAAGCAGGTAAATTATATTTTCGTCACCGGTGGCGTAACCTCATCTTTAGGGAAGGGAATCGTGGCCTCATCCCTAGCCAAGCTCCTGCAGGCACGGGGGTATTCAGTGACCATTCAGAAGTTTGACCCCTACCTAAATATTGATCCGGGCACACTCAATCCCTACGAGCACGGAGAATGCTACGTCACTGAGGACGGTGCCGAGACCGACCTTGACCTAGGCCACTACGAGCGCTTTTTGAATCGACCTACCTCGCAGGCAAACAACGTTACCACCGGACGCATTTACCAGCACGTCATCGACAAGGAGCGCCGCGGCGATTACTTAGGCAAGACGGTACAAATAATTCCCCACATTACCGACGAAATCAAGCGGCGCATGCTTTTGCTGGGCGAAGACGGGCGCTACGAGATAATTATCACCGAAATAGGTGGAACCGTGGGCGACATCGAGGCCCTTCCCTACATTGAGGCAGTGCGCCAACTTCGTTGGGAGCTGGGCTCGCGCTGCGTGAGCCTTCATTTGACCTTGGTTCCCTTTCTGCGCGCCACCGGCGAGCTCAAGACCAAACCCACCCAGCACTCGGTCAAAATGCTTCAGGAGGCGGGGGTTCAGCCCGATATTTTGGTCTGCCGCGCCGAGCATAGCCTGGGAGAAGACGTGCGGCGCAAGCTTGCCCTTTTTTGCAACGTAGCCCTCGACTCTGTATTTGAATCCCTCGATGCGAGAACCATCTACGAGGTGCCCATGCTCCTTCGCGACCAGGCCATGGATCAGGTCGTGCTTCGCAAGCTTGGGCTCTCCTCAGAACGGCAGCCTGAACTGGCCAAGTGGGAGTCCTTTGTGCACAAACTACTCCATCCCGAGCGCGAGGTGCGCATTGGCCTGATTGGCAAGTACGTGGAGCTCAAGGATTCCTACAAGTCCATTAACGAGGCCCTAATTCACGCTGGTGCCGAGCACAGTGCCAAAGTCGACATTCAGTGGATTCACTCCGAGGAGCTCACTCCAGAAAATGCTGCGAGCCATCTCGTAGGCCTTCATGGAGTGCTTGTGGCACCTGGATTTGGCGCGCGCGGATTTGAAGGTAAGATTGAAGCCGTGCGCATCGCCCGAGAGCATGGAATTCCGTTTTTTGGCATTTGCTTCGGAATGCAAGCCGCGGTTATCGAGTACGCCAGGAATGTACTGGGCCATCAAAGCGCCAATTCAACCGAGGTCGATCCTAACACGCCGCATCCCGTTATTGCCCTTATGGAGGAGCAGAAGGACGTAACCGAGAAGGGTGGGACCATGCGCCTAGGTTCCTGCGACTGCCTGCTTAGTCCGGACAGTAAACTTCATAAGCTCTATGGAACCATTCTGGTCTCGGAACGCCATCGCCACCGCTATGAATTCAATAATGCCTACCGCGAACAGCTCGCAGACGCTGGGCTTCAGCCAGTGGGAATAAATCCCCAAAACGACCTAGTCGAAATCGTTATCATACCTTCTCACCCTTGGTTTATAGGGGTTCAGTTTCACCCAGAGTATCGATCCACGGTCGAAGAACCTCACCCGCTTTTCACCTCCTTTGTGGAGGCTGCCCTCAAACAGTCACAGTCTTAAATCATGGAACAACGTCCGTTCATGGATAGAAACCAGCTCATTGGTTTCGCCCTAATTGGAGCAATTTTACTCGGAACCTCTTTTTGGGCAAGCACCGTGGAGCCCTCACAGCCCCAAAAAACAGCTGGCAGTGAAGAGGTACAATCAGCATCCACCCCAGCAGCGGATGCCGAATTGGACTACGCACTTCCTCCAAGCGACAGCTCAAGCCCCGACCAAGAGTTTACCCTTGAAAACGACCAGGTGCGCTATGTGATTAGCAACAAGGGAGCGCAAATCAAATCGGTCGAGCTTAAAGAATACAAAGACTGGCAGGGCAAGCCCCTGATGCTGGTCGACGGCAACCAAGTTCTTGACGGCCCAAGTTCCGCTTTTCAGTTTGCCGCATCCTACGAGGGTCGCAGCTTGAGCCTCTCCGACAATCTTGGCACCGTTTGGAGCTATGAGCTCCCTGCAGAAGGCTATGGCCTTCGATGGAGCATGAGCACTCCCAGCAAAGATGACCTAGTCCTTACTTGGCGTCAAGCCGGAATTCGGCACGAGAAGAGCCAAATGAATGAGGCCACTAACACCAGTATTTACTACTTAGAGAACGCCGACTTGGAGCGTGGCAGCCTGAGCGACGGTAGCGACGACGAAGAGTCCCATGAGAACATCGGCTGGGTGGCTCACCGCCAGCAGTACTTCAGCAGCATTTTACAGACGGAGTCAGGCTTTGTAAAGGCCGACATGCAGACCAGAACTCCAGGCGATACCCTGCATTCTCGCCTGTTTGAGTCAAAACTCCGCATGGCCTCGGTCGATGGGAAGGTTTCGGCTAAGGGAATATGGTACCACGGTCCGAACCACTACCAGACGCTCAAGGACTTCAATCTAGAATTCGATCAAGTAATACCCTTTGGTTGGGGAATTTTTGGATGGATCGGCAAGTACGTCGTTTCGCCCATGTTCAATTGGCTTGACGGCTACGGCTTGAACTACGGCATCATCATTCTGCTCATGGCGGCCCTTATCAAGTTGGCCCTTTCTCCCTTGACCTTTAAGAGCTATAAGAGCATGGCTAAAATGCGCGTGCTCAAGCCTGAAATTGACGAGCTTAATGAGAAGTTTAAGGATGCCGAGCCCGCCAAAAAGCAGCAAGAGACGATGGCGCTTTACCAAAAAGCCGGGGTGAATCCGCTTGGAGGTTGCATTCCACAGCTGCTGTCTTTGCCGATTCTTATTGCAATGTTTCGCTTCTTCCCGATTTCTATTGAGCTTCGCCAGCAGGGTTTCTTATGGGCTGACGACCTGTCGAGCTACGACAGCATTCTGAGTTTACCCTTTGAAATACCCTTTTATGGAGCCCACGTGTCGCTGTTCACCCTTTTAATGGCGATTTCGACGTTTTTGTACACGAAGTTCAATAATTCCATGACGCCCACTTCGGGCAACAGCATGATGCAGCAGCAGATGATGATTATTCAGTACCTAATGCCTTTTATGCTTTTGGTTTGGTTCAATAACTATTCGTCGGGTCTTTCCTACTACTACTTTATTTCAAACGTTCTAACCTTTGGCCAGCAATGGGTTATTAAGGAGTTCTTCTTGAACGAAGACGCGATTCGTGCCAAAATTGACGAGACCAAGGCCAAGGGCGGATCCCAATCTCGCTTTGCCAAAAAGATGAGCGAAATGCTTGAAGTCCAAAAGGAAGCAGGCAACCGCAAGGCCAGAAGGGGTAAGTAGTATTAAGCCTTGCCTTGGTCTCTGATTCTTTGGAATCGGCCTCTTTGTTTGCTATTCTGGCTAAATGGGGTCGCACTGGATTCTGCGGACTCTGGCCTTCATAGAGGGGCATAGGTTATGGCCCATCAGTTCATGTTCTCTTGCTTGGGCGATTGCTCCCTTAGGCTTGCAAAAAAATTAGCAGGGAGCGCCCGTTAAATCGGACTGCCACAAAAAAAACCGGCTTCAACGAAGCCGGTTTTGGTATTTTCTAAAGCCGCAATGACTTTGTGGAGGAGTCCCTACTTAGCGTCAATGTGTCCGTTCACAAACAATACACCCAACTCACCGTCGGTGCGGGGTGCCCAAATTAGGGTTGCGACCTCAAGCTTAACGTTTGGCATAAGTTGGCGCACTACCTGCAATTGAATGTCCTTGTTCAAAGGAATTTTAATGACAATGGGCGTGAACTTGGATCCAAAAATATCGCCCTCAAAGAAGTCGTCGCCTAGGGGGTTGATGGAATCGAGTTCCACTCCAAAGACGTTGGGCGTGAGGCCTGAAGTCATGGGCGTATGCTCGTGCTGGAAGATGTCTCCTGAGTTCTTCTTGGTCAAGGGGTCTGCTTGGCCCGTCCACTTAGAAGGAGTAGCTCCTGATCCGGTAGTGACAATGGGCACCGAAGAGATTTGATTCAAATCGACCGTCGCACCTGCTCCGCTGTACTCTTTGGCATCAATTGCGCCCACAAGCACATAGGATTGAACGTAGTATTTAGAGTTTGGGCTGTTCTCAAAAAACTGAACCTTGGGGTAAACATAGATGGTGTCGTTGGTCGCATTCATGGTCCAAGCGTGGTTGACTCCGACCTTCGGGGTTGCGGCAAGAGCACCGGCAATGGGTCCCATGATGCTTTGACCGGCGTCCACGTTTTGAACGTAGAAGTTGGGTACTCCCGTGGTTGGGAACGCAGTGTTGAGCGCGGTTTGTACCGAGGATTCCAAGGGATCGCCCGTGTGCGAGGCGAATGGAATGATCAAAGACTCGTTATTGACGCTGTCGTTAAAGGTGTTGGTAGCAATAATCATGGATTGAGCTCCGTTGGGGCAATACTGGCACCACGTGCCCGTGGTCTCGATCACCAAAACTTTTTGCTTGGGGCTAACCGTCAGCGAGTCAGTGATGTATACCTCTGGGAGAGGGTCTATTACTTCCTTTTGGCAGGAGGCAAGGGTGAGCACAGCGAAGCTGGCAAGCGCGAAGTACTTCGCAGAGTGGAGGGGATTTTCAATCATATGCGGTAAAAATACATTCTTTTTACTTTGCGGCAACTACTATCCTAAGGGGTAGGTGGTCGGATGCGCCACCGCGGTACCGCGTCCCTTGAAAGCTGCCCTTAATTTGGTATCCGGCAGCAGCGGATTTTTGCAGGCCAAAGGGTATGGCTTGGCTGCTGGCTGTCCATCGGGCGGATTTTTGAATCCATACTCCGTCCAGGGCTTCGAGGCGGCCGCGGTAGGCGTAGGTGCCTGGGTAGTTGCTGGGGTATCGGGATTCATAGTTTCGCCTGCGGAGTTCGGATGCGAGGGGGCCTTCAAGGCCCTCGTTGAGGTCGCCAGTGATTCCGTCGGGCATCGGGCTGCATTGCCTGAGGATGGTCTGAATGGCCCGGGATCGGGATTCAGGGCTCGGGGCTCGCTGCGATGGAAGGTGTGCCCAGAGCCAGGTGAGGCTTTTACCCGAGGGGGTTTGGAAGCAAATCCAGAGGGCCTCACGGGTTGGGTGGTTTACTTCGGGGTGGATCCAGGCGACGCTGTCTACTCGTAGGCGTTCCGGGTTGTACCAGACCGCGACGTCAATGCCTCGCTGGTCGGGACTGTCGCGGTGCAGGCGCCAAAGGCGCCAAGCGGGCGGCCATCTTCGCTCAAGGTCGTCGAGCACGTCGGCGTTCTCGATCTCGCAGACTCCAATGGCGTCTGGGATTCTGCCGCCCGCGGCCGCGGCCAAGCCGCGGCCCACCGCATACAGCTTGGAATAATAGCGCAGCGAATTCCATCGGTACATGCCCTCAGGCAGAAAATCCCTGTCTCGCTCGCCCGAATT
>JABMNC010000113.1 GCA_013205365.1 Cryomorphaceae bacterium
GTCGAGCACCGCTTTGCTCGGGACGCCGGAAACCTTTATAAATGCTTGTGGCCGTCGGATTTAGCCAACTTGGGTTCCGACCCCAACAGCTACAAACTAACGTCGGGCGGACGGCGGGTGTACGAACTCAAAACGAACGAAACGGCCGACGACTACACGGGACTCGCTCGCTTTGTAACCGCACTTCACGCCACGACAAGCACCCAGGCTTTGTGCGCACTGGATTCCTTGTTCAACGTCAATGGCTACTTAAAATGGCTGGCATGGGAGGTCACAACGGGCCATTGGGACAACCACTCGTTCAATAAGAATAACTTCTACCTCTACGAAGACCCGGCAAGCGGCCTGATGGAATTCATCTCCTACGACGCCGACAATACCTTTGGCGTCGACTGGTTCAATATAGACTGGTCCACTCGGTCTCCATTTCAGTACGGATCCTACCCGCTTTACAGCAAAATCATCGCAAATCCTCAAGCTAAACAGAGGCTCAAATTATTTTTGGAGGACTTTGAAGAAATCGCAGGAGCTCCAGCATGGCAGGTCCGCAACCAGGCATTGCGCGCCCAGCTCGCTCCCTTTGTGGGCGAAGATGCCTACCGCACCATGGACTACGGCTACGATTCCCTGGACTTTTGGAACGCCCTCGACGTCACCGCAGGCGCCCACGTCAAATCAGGAATCCACCCCTTCATGACTTCGCGCATCGCCGCAACTTCGAGTCAAGTGCCCACTGGCAATGGGGAGCCCATTGTGTTTACCCCTCGCCTGTCGGGCCATGGGGGAATTGGTGCGATTCCGGTCCAAGTCGAAGTCTGGGACGAGTCCAGTCCTACCGTGGTGCTGCACTACCAGCCGAGTGGCGGAACCTGGCAATCCCTCACCCTCTTCGACGACGGAACCCACGGAGACGAGCTGGCAAGCGACCGGCTCTACGGCGGTGTTATTCCTGCGAGTGTTGGCGGAATCACCTACTACGTGACTGCCACCGACGACCAAAACGCGTCCACTTCAGCTCCCTGCAACCCGGCCTTTTGGGCTACCTATGCGCAGCCCAACGTGCTGATCAACGAGGCCTGCAGCGGCAATGCGACGGGTCCGGTCGCTCCGAATGGCTCGCGCGAGGACTGGATCGAGTTGCGCAATCCAGGCTTGAGCCCCGTGAGCCTCAACGGGCTCTTTTTGAGCGACAACGATGCCAATCCCGGGAAGGCTTCGCTCAACGGCCAGAGCATTCCCGCCAACGGCCGCCTCCTTTTTTGGGCTGCGGGCGGAACCGGCTTCACCCGGGCACTCGACTTTAAACTGGACAAAGACGGCGAGGGTTTGGCCCTGAACGCCCAATCCAACGGAAGCTGGGTGCGCCTTGATGAAGTACGCATCCCTCCCCTCATGCCCGATCAGTCCTTTGGTAGACGCTACGACGATGCCTTTACCTGGGTGGTGTTTGACCAGTTTGCGAGCCCAAATGCTTCGAATTCCGGAACATTGAGCAGACCTGAAGTCAATCTGCACCTAGCGCTCCTCGCCTACCCCAACCCCTTTACCTCAGAGTTGTCGCTGGTGAATTCGGGAGCCACTGAACTCGTCGTAACCGTATTCAACACCTACGGGCAGCCCCTTGAGCAGCGCAGCATAGAGGCCGGAACCACCCTGCGCTACCGTGACGCAGGCGCGCCCGGTCTGCGCATTCTACACTGCAGCAACGGCCAAATCATCAAGGTAATCAAGCACGAGTAACCGGCTACTCGCGGCTCGTGCGGCGGCGGCGAAGCACGTCGTAGCGGAGCCAAACGGCCCAGGCTGCATACGAAGAGACCTTGTAGCCAACGTAGCCGTCGAGGATTCCGCCCCGAAGCAGAAAGTGCTTCACAAAACGCCACGCCGGCTTGAGCATCGTGTGGTAGGGCGTGATGCGAGGCGTACGAGCGTCGTAGTCATTGGCCTGCCACTCTGAGTACCGGCGAAGTTTTGCCTCCCAGGAATCAAGGTCAACAAAGGAATTGTGGTTCATGCGATGCTTCAAGCGCCCCACCGTACCTGAGGTTTCTATTTCGGAGTGAACCTGCTTGGGGGCATAACGGCAGCGATCTCGATTAAACAGGCGAATTACCTTGTCTCCCTGCCAACCAGAAAAATGCACGCGCCGGCCTAAAAAGTGATTGGCCCTGTACATCCAGTATCCATCGTGCGTCTCCGCTGCCGAACTCGCGCGCCATGCCGAAATTTCATTGTACAACTCAGGGCTTAGCCATTCGTCTGCGTCGAGCAGTAAAATCCAGGGGTGGGCCGCTTGGGGAATGGCCCAATTCTTTTGGGACGCAGAATGTTCATAATCCCGCTGAATAATCCGAGCACCGAACCGAGCCGCGATGCCTAAGGTCTCGTCGGTAGACCATGAATCGACAATAAGAAGCTCGTCGTAGAGGCCATGGCACGAGGTAATGCAGCGCTCGAGGGAGTCCGCAACGTTTAGTGTCGGGATGAGGAGGGTAACCTGCTTCACGGTGCGCAAGGTAGCGACCGACTTAAGAGTATCCTACCTGGATACCCCTACTTTCCCCGAGCGCATCCGACTGAAGGCCTGTTCAAAGACCGCGGGTCAGCAGAGGAAGCCTTTGACGGAGTATGGATTTACCGTTAGGCATTTTTATGAACCCCAGACCAAGGCAATTGCCAAAGCGACGTACAGTACAAAGTAGAGCACATACTTTGCCTGTAGCGCCTCACCAAACCGGATGCGAAATGCCGAGACATTCACCAATACGTTAAAGTTGGTGAGAATACTATGCACAATGACTCCTCCCCACCAAAGTGCTGCGCCCGAAAGGGCTTGCCCCACGGAGCTTAGGACGGACTGTTCGGCCATATTCCGCCACATTGAGCGATCGTCCCACCGGCCATTCTGCCGCAGCACGGCCCAACCAATGGCCAAGATCAAGACGCCCCATTCCGTGGATACGAGGGTTCTCCAGAATCCGAATTCATGAATTGCGATTCCGTACAACGGAAAATAGGTGCCCCAAATGATACCCATGAAAAACGGGAGGAAGCGCAATGCGCCTTGCTGGCGAACCCAAAGCCCGCGATCCCGCCATAGAATTGCGATTTGCGCTGCGAGCAATAGGGCTATGACCACTAATCGAAGAGGTGAAATGAGTTCGCCAAGCAACCATCCGACGGCTACGGCGACCATTAGGTGAAGGCTTCCACCGAAAAACACGCGTTGGGCCGGCATTGAGCGGATGCTAAGCGTGAATAAAACAAGACCCAAGCCACCGAACATCCCGAGCCCCAGAAGTATCAATGTGCTGAAGTCCAGTTGCCCGTATGCCGCGCCGAGGCTATTGGGCGCCAAGATGGCGGTTCCGAGGTGCACCCACACGATGACCATCACTGAGCGAAGGAGCACAAAACGCTGGGGGTACTCCGCCATTCCCGGGCTGCGCCAAAGGGTATTGGCGCGGCCAAACAGCACCAAACTAAGCGTTTCGGCGGCTACGGCTAGGGTGAGTAAAAGCGTGGGGGATTCGATAGGGTACATAACGTGTACCACACTTAAGTTTGTAGAATGCTCGCCAAAGATACTGAGGTTAACCTCGACGCACTGCGTATCGAAATTCAACGGCGTTTTGGCCGCCCAGTTCGTACTAAAACGGACTGTCAGCTCCTTGAAGAACGACTCTACGACGAGCTCGGAAGCATGGTGTCGTACAATACGCTGCGGAGGTTTTTTGGCTTGGTTCCTGGCGGAACCCCTCGGGCTGCCGTGCTTGACATTTTAAGTACCTACTGCGGATTTGCCTCCTTTAAAGAGTTTTCGCTCGATGTTGGAAGATTTAAGTTTTACAACGACTGGACGCAAACCATTGACCGCGTTCACTGGCCTGAGCAGGAACGGGACGCCCTTCTTGCGCGCATTGCAGAGGAGGACTTCAACGCCCAAACAATTTTTTTGTGGATACTCTATAAACTCGCCACGCGCGCACCTATTACCGACTGGTTCTACTGGCTCGACCACCCCCTGTGGGATGATGGAGAGCTCACTAAGGCGAAATTGGTCTTCTTCTCCAACAGTATGGCCGACGAATTACGAATGCGGCTTGCCCATAAAGCAGACATAGAGATTCTGTTCTCGAATCCTCGGGCGTTTCGCTTTGTCTGCCACTTTTTTACCGACTACGAAACCATTCAGAAGGGATACATGGCCAATGCCATCGACGCCATGGCCCAACGGATCGACGTGCCCCTGTACTACCACGGATTGCGTATCATGCAGCACTTCTTGTCGGGCAACTGGGACGCAATCAAACCCCACGCCCTCGCGGCAATGGAGCATGGTCCTCACGAAGGCGACTACCCGATTCTTCTCGGGCGCTACTTCTGCGCGCGATTTTGGGTTCACTATTTAGACTTCGGAACCTGGGATCCACAACTCACTCGCGACTACCTCGACTGTGCGAAAGGTCTGGATCCATACTTCCACTACGCTCTCGGAATGGAATTTTTACCCATCGCAAGCATTATGGGCTTTAACGCCCCCGTGTTTCAGATTATGAAATCGGGAATTTTTGAATTCAACCTCCGAAGCACCTGGTCTGCAGCCGTAGACGCCGATCTTTCACGACTGGCGCTCATGCTTGCGGAATCCCAACAAGGCAATGTTGAAGGGTACCTCGGGCTGCGAGCGCAACTTCAGACTGACTTTTGGTACAAAGCCTACCGGCGCTACATGCAGGCCCTTTGCCACGCGGCCGAACTATTTATCGGAATTCCGACTGCCGAATTCACCGAGAGCTACAATCTCTTTCCGGGAATCCAGAGGGCCGTAGCCCTTCGAACGGTTCAAGCATAAAAAAAGCCCCGAAGGGCTTCTGGTTGGGTTTGGTGTGAAGCCCTTGGGCTTGTACAAATATGGTACAGCATATGTACCTCAATGGGTACGAAATGGGTACATTTCATTCACAAGCTGGCAGGTAGCGCCAACCCTGCTCTACCGGACTTGCCTGAATTTGCCCCCAGTGCAGCAGCACCGCTAGCCCGTCTTCTACCTCTCTGATCGGGAGCTTGGAGGCCCTCGCTAAGGCGGACGCACTTAGGGGACTTTGGCCGAGCAGCTTCAAAAGATCCAATTGAAACTCGCTGGCCTGGACTGCCTCCCGAGAACGCAGCGACATGGCCTCCAGCAGTACCCGATTGGCCTTGAAATTTGCCGCGCCACGCCGCACGAAGGCCAGCCAGTGCTCAGTACCTTCAATTTGAGCCTCATGGGGGCGAGCCTCTGAAGGCGGAACAGTCACCACAAGCACCAATTTGCCGTCCCAGCGTTCCTGCTGGGCGGAGCAGGGCACTTCGGGTCGAGTAAAGCGTTGTGCGGCCCCCTCTATCATGTGAAATTCCTCTTCGATGTTGCAGCCCGCAACCGAGCCGTTGTCGCGTACTCCGATTGCGATGCGTCCACCCTCCCCATTGGCAAAGGCCGAGAGGGTTTTTGCGATTTTTTGCTGGCTGTCGATTCGCAACTTAAATTCTAGCGTACCGGATTCTTCGCGCTGCATGAAACTAAGGTAGAACGTAACTTGTATCAGTAATCAAGGTTCCTATGGCTAAAGAAAGCAGCAGCGTCGATATTTTTAAGGATGCCCCAAAACACGGCTACCAAGAGCCTGCAATTGAGGTAGACGCGGAAGCGTTTAAAGCAGTGGTAGAGAGCCGCCGAAGCGTGCGGATTTTTACCGAAGATGCCATACCCGAGGAGGTTATGCGCGAGTGCCTTCGTCTCGCCCTGCTTGCCCCTAACTCGAGCAACCTCCAGGCATGGGAATTTTATTGGGTCCGCGATACCGAGAAAAAAGCCAAACTCGTGGAGTACTGCCTTAACCAACCTGCCGCGCGAACCGCCCAAGAACTTGTCGTGGCCGTTGCCCGCCCAGACCGCTGGCGCCTGACCAATGCACTCATGCTGGCCAAATTTGACGAAAGCCGCAAGGTTCGGCTCAAGGCAGCCTATCAATACTACCGCAAAATTGTTCCGTTGGCCTACAATATGGGGCCCATAGGCATCTATGGTCCATTTAAATCGCTGTGGGTCTTTCTAGTAGGCCTTTACAAGCCTATTCCGCGCGGACCTTTTTCTCGCAGTGGCATGGCAACCTGGGCCCATAAGTCTACCGCACTGGCATGCGGAACCCTCATGCTCGCTCTACGCGCCCAAGGCTACGACAGCTGCCCCATGGAAGGCATGGACGCACTGCGGGTGAAGCGCTTGCTGCATCTGCCCAAGGATGCGCAAATATGCATGGTTATATCGGCCGGTAAGCGAGCCTCGACCGGAGTCTATGGACCACGGGTGCGGTTCGACCGCGACCTTTTTGTGCACGAAGTTTAGGCTGTGAAAAGCAAGGATTAGTAATCCTTTGCCTACTTAGTATCCTTAGTGCCCTTGCGCATTCCGCCGCGAATGTTGAGCCACTCAACCGCCAGAGAAAAGCCTACGGCGATGTAGATGTATTCCTTGGGTAAGTGATAGCCAGCAGATTCAGCCACTAGCATGAATCCAATAAGTATCAAAAAGGCAAGAGCCAAAATCTGGAGGGAAGGGTGCTTTTCAATGACCTTAGAAACGGGCCCACTGAACTGAAGCATCACAAACATGGCCACGACAATTGCAGCAATCATAATTTGCAAATTGTCGGTCATACCAATTGCGGTAAGGATGGAATCAAAACTAAAGACGATGTCAAGCAAGGCAATTTGTACTATAATTCCCGCGAAGCTCTTGGCCACATTAGTGGTTTGACCGTGCTTGGCTCCACCTGCTTCCATGACCTCATAGATCTCCTTGGTGGCCTTCCAGAGCAAAAAGACCCCGCCAGCGAAGAGCACTAAATCCCTGCCGCTAACAGGATGCTCCTGGATTTCAAACAAGGCTTCTTGAAAGCCCATGATCCACGTTATCGACAAGAGCATCAAGACCCTAAAAATTAGGGCAAGTGCAATACCCAGCCTGCGGGCCTTCTTGCGAATTTCGCTAGGAAGTTTATTGGTTAAGATGCTTATAAATATGATGTTATCAACACCAAGAACAACCTCCAAAAAGGTTAGGGTCAAAAAGGCTAAGGCGAGCTCCATGGAGCAAAAGTACTAGTCAATAATGGCAATTGGTATGCGCTGTAGCGAATGCTGTGCATTCCAGACCAACCAGTAAATTCCCGAGGATAAGGTCGGAACTTGAACCCTGCCGTCAATCACTGGAACTTCCTTAAGCAGTCGGCCGTCGAGGGCATACCAAAGGCAGAAATCAGGATACTCAGACCCTTGGTTTGAGTAGCTAATCTGAGAACCAGAACGCACGGGATTGGGGAACCAACTGGGATCAACGGGCTGAACTTCTCCCTCACTTAACTCCGTCAACCTATGAAAAATGGTATCGGTGGTTCCGCAGTTGGACTGTACTATTAAACGCACGTTGTAGCCAAGCTGCGCCACCGGATAGTTATGATTGAGAATTGGCCCACCGCTGCCCGCGCTGCCGTCTCCCCAAACCCAGGTGTAGGCTACCGCATCCAGGGAATTGCTCGCGTCAAACTCCACGGTCATTCCACTTCCGCCGGAACTTAAAATCCGGAAGGTGAAGTAGGCAATCGGCTTGGAGCAGGCCACCACCGTAA
>JABMNC010000114.1 GCA_013205365.1 Cryomorphaceae bacterium
GCCTGCTCGGAGTGCTCGCGCACCCGCTCGCCTAGTTTTCCGCTGATTTGGTCGCCATGGGCTAGGACGTTCTCGAGGGTACCGTACTCGGCCAAAAGCTTGGCGGCCGTCTTCTCTCCGACTCCGGGAATACCCGGAATATTATCTACCGCGTCGCCCATAAGTCCGAGGAGGTCAATAACTTGATCCACCCGCTCAATACCCCATTTTTGGCATACTTCAAGCGGACCAAGTACCTCCGCCGGCTCACCCCCCCGAGCGGGCTTGTACATTTTGACCTGCTCGGTGACGAGCTGTCCGAAGTCCTTGTCTGGCGTCATCATAAAAACCTCAAAACCAGCAGACTCAGCCTGATGGGCAAGGGTTCCTATCACGTCGTCGGCCTCGTAGCCCGGCAGGCCTAGGGCCGGAATCCGCATGGCAGCCAAGAGCTTTTGAATGTAGGGCACGGCGACCTTGATGCCCTCCGGCGTTTCGTCGCGGTGCGCCTTGTATTCGGGGTAGAGCTGCTCCCGTGCCTGGGAGCCACCAATGTCAAAAACGACGGCCAAGTGGCTTGGCTTCTCCTTCTCGATTACGTCGAGCAATGCAAGCAAAAATCCGTAGACGGCCGAGGTGTCGAGTCCCTTGCTGGTGACGCGCGGATTCCGGGCAAAGGCAAAATATGCCCTGTAAATTAGCGCGAAAGCGTCAAGAAGAAAGAGTTTTTTCATACCGATTAAGACTGCGTTGGGATGCCCAACATGGTTCTAAAGGTACGAAGTCCAAAAAGCAGAAGTCCGCGCCGAAACCCTACTTTTGCTGTATGCCTCATGCTTTGGTCGTCATACCCACCTACAAGGAACGCGAGAACATCGAGGCCATCATCGAGGCTGTGGTTGCATTGCCTGAGGCCTTTGACCTGTTAATCGTCGACGACAATTCGCCCGACGGTACGGCAGACTTGGTGCGCAAGGTGCAAAGAAAACATCCGGGACGCATACACCTCAACGAGCGCAAGGGCAAGCTGGGCCTTGGCACCGCCTACATCCACGGCTTCAAGTGGGCCCTAAAGCAGAACTACGAGTATATTTTTGAGATGGACGCGGACTTTTCGCACGACCCCAAGGACCTGCCTCGCCTGCTTGAGGCCTGCGAGGTCTATGGAGCCGACCTTGCCATTGGGTCGCGCTACAGCAAGGGCGTCAACGTGGTCAACTGGCCAATGAGCCGAGTTCTGCTCAGTTATTTTGCGTCTAAGTACGTGCGTTTGGTAACGGGAATGCCCATTCACGATACTACCGCAGGCTTCAAATGCTACCGCAGGGCCGTGCTCGAGGCCATTGATTTTGAGAAAATCCGCTTTGTGGGTTATGCCTTTCAAATCGAAATGAAGTTCCGCGCCTGGCGCAAAGGCTTCAACCTCGCCGAGGTAGCCGTAATCTTCACTGACCGCAAGGAAGGGCAGAGCAAAATGTCGCGCGGAATCATACGCGAGGCGGTATTCGGGGTACTTTTGCTGAAGCTATCGAGCCTCTTTGGTCGCTAGCCTTTTGCAATGCCAGAAAGCACACCAACCTACCTTATTAAGAATGCGAGCCTAGTCAATGAGGGGCGCAGCTACGAAGCCGACGTTCTGCTCTCGGGCGGCCGCATCGAGCGAATTGACGACCGAATTTCGCCCAAAAACAACACCGTTCAAATCATTGAAGGGGGCGGAAAGCTTCTGCTGCCTGGGGTGATTGACAGCCAAGTGCACTTTCGCGAGCCAGGGTTGACGCACAAGGGCGATTTGTCGACCGAATCCTTAGCCGCAGTGGCTGGGGGAGTGACCTCCTACATCGAGCAGCCCAATACGGTACCGGCAGCAACTACCCTTAAGTTGCTCGAAGCCAAGTTTGCACGCGCCGCCGAGGTTTCTTGGGCCAACTACAGCTTTAGCCTCGGGGCCAGCAACAGCAATATCGACGAGCTGAAGCGCGCTTCGAAGCGCGATGTGGCCGCCATTAAAATGTTTCTAGGTTCAAGCACGGGCGACCTCTTGGTCGACGATCCGGCCGCCGTCGAGCGGATCTTTCGCGAGGTAGACCACCAGCTAATCGCGCACTGCGAAGACGAACCTACCATGCGTTCCAACCTCGAGCGCTTGATCCTCGAGCGCGGCGGACGAGAACAGCTCACCGCAGCGGACCATCCGCTGATTCGCAGCGAGGAAGCATGCTACCTATCGTCTTCTCGTGCTGTGGCTTTGGCGAGAGAGACCGGAGCCCACTTTCACGTCTACCACGTGTCGACTGGCAAGGAGCTCGACCTCTTTGACGCCGATATTCCCTTGGCTGAGAAAAAAATCACCGCCGAAGCCTGCGTGCACCACCTATGGTTCAGCGACGAAGACTACGCCGAGCTGGGGAACCGCATCAAGTGGAACCCCGCCATAAAGTCCGTGGCCGACCGCGACGCACTTCGCGCTGCGCTGCTCGACGGCCGCATCGACGTGGTAGCCACCGACCATGCGCCCCATACGCTCGAAGAAAAACAGCAGGCCTACATCGATGCGCCCAGCGGCGGTCCGCTGATTCAAAACAGCCTGCCTGCCATGCTCGAACTGGCACGCCGTCTTGATATTGACTTTTCCCGCATTGTCGAACTCATGTGCCACCAGCCCGCCATCCTTTTTGGTATTCAAGAACGCGGATTCCTGCGCGAAGGTTATCATGCCGACCTGGTTTTAGTCGATCCGCACCGCCCCTTCACCGTGCAGGCCTCTGAACTGTTCACTAAATCCC
>JABMNC010000115.1 GCA_013205365.1 Cryomorphaceae bacterium
CGCGCTCCGCGCGCTCCACTCCGACTACTCGGCGGTAAGCACCAAGAATCCGTTGGCCGGGAGGCTCAAGGTTCCGCTCTTAGACAAGACCATGGACTCGCCCGTGAAGTGGTTCACATAGGTTCCCGCGGGCGCATCGCCGTAGGTGATTTCCCTGGCCTTGCTGTCGAAGTTGACAAAGACCAGCACCCGGTTGTCGTCCTTAGTCCGTGCAAAGGCGTAGACGCGATTGCTACCGGTCGTGATGCGGGATTGTGCTCCGCCAAAGTCGCCGCTATTCAGGGCTGGATTGTCGTGCTTTAGCGCGCTTACCTTGGCGTAGAAGTCGGCTTGCGAGGGGAGGCTCCAGTCGATGGTGTCGCGCTCAAAAAAGCGCAGCGACTTATTGAGACCCACCTCTTGACCGCTGTAGATTAGGGGCATTCCCTGCTCCATGGTGGCGCAAATAATGTAGGCGGCTTGGGCGTTGGCGCCGATGCGCTTCTCTATGGTTCCGTTCCAGGAATTCTCGTCGTGGTTGTCGATGAAGTACATGCGGTATCCGTCTTGCGGAAAGTCCTTCTCTTGGCGCTCGAGGTAGGCGTCGATGGTGGCCACGTCTTCTCCTTGGCAGGCCTTGTTGAGCAGGTGGTGGAACTCCCAGCCGTAGGTCATGTCGCACTGCGACTCGTGGGCCCAGTAAAACTCCGTTTCGCCCAACAGGAAGATTTCGGGATTCTCGGCGCGCAGCATGGCGTTGGTTTCTTGCCAAAATTCTAGGGGTTGCCCGCCCATCATGTCGTAGCGAAAGCCGTCGATCTTCATATTCTTAAGCCACCACATCAGCTCGCCCTGCATGGCTGTCCAAAGGTCCTTGTTGGCATAGTCCAGTTCGGCCACGTCGGTCCAGTCGGTGGGCTGGTTGTGGTCGTTTCGGCCGTTGCTGATTTCGCCCGTGGCGGAATCGCGGTAGTAAAACTCCGGGCGCTCGGTCATCCAATGGTGGTCCCAGGCAGTATGGTTGGGGACCCAATCCAAAATGACCCTCATTCCGAGCTTGTGGGCCTCGTCGACCACGCGGGCGAAGTCGGCGCTGTCGCCAAACTCGGGGTTGATGGCGCTGTAGTCCGAGATGCTGTAGTAGGATCCGAGGATGCCTTTGCGCTTTGCGACGCCGATGGGACTCATGGGCATGAACCACAGGATGTCGGCGCCCAATTCTTTGATGCGCGGAAGTTCTTTTTCAAAGGCGTCCAGCCCGCCTTCGGGAGTGAATTGCCGCACGTTTACTTCGTAGATCACGGCGTTTTTGGACCAGTCGGGGTGAAAGGCGTGCACGGCTTCTTCGGCGGCCTTAGGGGCGCAGGATGCGGCGAGCAGGGCTGCGGCGGCAAAGGCGATAAGCTTCTTCATGGTTTACTTCTTATTGGATTTGATATAGGCAAAATTACGGGCCGGAATCTCGGCCTTAAGGGTGCTCAGGCTGCCCTCGCCCGCTACCACACGGGCGTCGGAGCCAAGGTCGTTGATGCGCACGCTGACGGGTTCGTCGCCTCGGTTGAGCACCACGCGCATGGTTTCGCCGGGGTAGCTGCGGGTGATGACGAGAATGTCGTCGCCAATGGCGCGAACGCTGGTTTGCCCGAAGCAGAGCGCGATGCTGCTGCGCCGCTCCAAAAAGACGTCGGAGGTGCGCGACCGCAGAAGGCGCTGGGCCTTGCTGAACGGAGAGGGCTTGCCTGCGGCTTCAAAAGACATATCGCGGCGGTTGTCGGGGTCGTTGGCTCCCTCGAGGCCCACTTCATCGCCGTAGTAGCAGACGGGGATTCCGGGGATCGCACAGTTAAAGGCGTGCAGCAGGGCAAGGCGATCTAGGCCTGCCTCGGTGGCCTTGGGCGTGGCGCGGGTGTAGCCCGCGAGCTTCGTGTCTTCTTGGGGCGAAACGTGGCCCGAAGCCAGCGTAGCAAACCTTGGACGGTCTTGGTTTCCGCTGATGTTGCCCATCAGGTGGTTGGCCCCGTAGGTTGCCAAGCTGGCTTCCAGCGTTGCCTGGAGCGCGGGAGCGCTTCCGCCCAAGTTGCCAAAGAAGGCTACGGCCGCATCGTAGAGGTTAAAGTCGAACTGCGCGTCAAGGAGTCCGCTGCCCACATAGCTGTTGATAAGCTCAGGCGACCCGTAGGTTTCGCCAATCTGAAACAGGCGTCGGCCCTCGGCGTAGGCCACGCGCTCCTTGAGTTTGCGGGTCAGCGTGCGCCAATAGAGCTGGTCCACGTGCTTCGACGCGTCGTGGCGGAATCCATCAAAGCCATAGTCTTGAATCCAGGGCATGGCCGAGTCGGTCATAGCCATCACGGCGGCAGGGAGCGTGGAATTAAGGGTCGGAAGGTGCTTGTCAAACCAGGTGGTCAGCCGGTGGTCGTCCCAGCGCTCGGTGTTGAGCGACGAGTCGGGCAGGTAAAGTGAGGTTGTCCAGTTGGGCTGCGCCTTGAGCACCGGGTGTTCCAGGTGCACGTGGTGGCCGACAAAGTCAATGAGCGTGTTGAGTCCGCGCTCGTGGGCCGCATTGTTAAAAAGGCGGATTTCTTCCTGAGTTCCCATGCGGGGGTCAGGATGCGAGGTGCTTGTGGGCCAGTAGCCGTGGTAGCCAGAGAAGCGCGTGAAGACGCCCCCTTTGGTCCAAAGGCCCCATGCTCCTTGCGGATTGCGGTGCAGGGGCGAGAGCCAAATGGTATTGAATCCGAGGGATTGAAAAAAGCCTCTCTCCAGTTGCTGCTGCACGCCCTCAACATCGCCACCGTGGTAGTCGTTGGCCGGCAGTACGTCGTCGCGGTTTAAGGGCCTGTCGTTAAGTGGGTTGCCATTGCTGAATCGGTCAATAAGGGCAAAGTACATCGTGGCGGCCTCCCAGTCGTCGCGGCGAAACTGCTGCGCAGAACTTAGGATTTTGCCTTCGTGAAGCGGAACCATGGCCTGGCCTCCAATGCGGTCTGCGTTGTGCGTATAAAGGTGAATTTGGCTTCGAACGGTCTCGCGCGCCTCGTCGGGAATTGCAACCATGAGGGTTCCGTCTTCGGCCTTGGTAACGCCAATTTGGTAGGTGTTCCAGAAGGC
>JABMNC010000116.1 GCA_013205365.1 Cryomorphaceae bacterium
GCCGAAGAGGTAATGGGCGACCAAAATAGAGACCATGAGCTACCATAAGCCCGTTCTTCTCGCCGAATGCCTTAACTTTTTAAACCTTCGCCCTGACGGGACCTACATCGACGCCACCTTTGGCGGCGGCGGACACAGCCGGGCCATGCTCGAGGCTCTGGGAAGCAAGGGTAGGTTAATTGCCTTCGATCAGGATCCAGACGCGGGATCCAACGCCCTCGAGGACTCGCGATTTACCCTCGTTCCGCACAATTTTGAGCACCTCAAACGGTTTTTGAAGCTTCACGGGGCCCCGCAGGTTGACGGCATTCTTGCTGACCTGGGGGTGAGCAGCCACCAACTCGACCGTCCTGAGCGCGGATTTGCGCATAAATACGAGGGTCCGCTCGACATGCGAATGAACCCCGAGGCCGGCCAGCCCGCCAGCGAGTGGCTGAGTGAAGTGGGCGAACTGGAGCTTCGCAAGGTCCTGGCCGAATTTGGCGACGTGGAGCGACCCGCTGGCATTGCCGCCGCTATACTGAAGGCCCTGCCGCTGACCACCACGGCAGAGCTCAGGCTAGTCATCGAGCCCTTCTGCAGCCGAGGCCGGAATGCCAAACTTCCTACGAGGGTTTTTCAGGCCATACGCATCGCGGTCAATCGTGAAATGGAAGTACTTGAAGCCTTTTTGGCCGACTGCGTGCCCAGCCTCAAAACCGGAGGCCGCTTGGTGGTCATGAGCTACCACAGCCTTGAGGACCGCCGAGTTAAAAACTTAATGCGCGAGGGCCGCAGTCAAGGAGAGGCCGACCGAGACAGCTTTGGTCGCCGGCTCGTTCCCTTTGAAGTACTCACCCGCAAGCCCATAAGCGCAGGGCCCGAGGAGCTTGAAGAAAATCCAAGGTCGCGCTCCGCAAGGCTGCGCGCAGCAGAAAAAATTGAGGTAAGCCATGGCTGAAAAGTCCGATCGCCTGCGCCTGACCTCCGTACTCAGGGGAACCTTTTTGGGGCATCCCTATGTGGTGCGTAACCTGCCTTTTGTGGGATTTTTAAGCGCGCTAGGGGTTCTGGCGATCTTTTGGGCCCACCAGGCCGAGCAGCAGTCGCGTCAAATAAGCAAACTGTCGGCAGAACTGAGCGAAATCAAATCCGAGTACCTCGAGGCCAAATCTACCCTGATGCTCATGGGAACCGAAAGTTCCGTGCGCGAACGAACCCAACTCATGGGCATGGTTCCGCCAACTAAGGCTCCAGAACGCATAATTCAACCCAAGGATGAAGCCGAATGACCCCGACCGACTGAGTTCGCGCTGGGTCGCGGGCATCAGTGCATTCCTGGCCTTGTTTGCCGTTGCGGTGCTGGTCAAGCTTTATGTGGTATCGATTCGCGATGGTGCAGAGCTGCGCGAAGCCGCCCGAGACCGGGTAGTACAGAAGCGCACGGTTCAGGCGAGCCGTGGCAATATCTATTCTTCAGACGGGCAGCTTCTGGCCACCTCAATGCCCGTGTATGAGCTGCGTTGGGATGCCTCGCTGGTGAACCAAGAGCACTTTGACAAGAGCATTAACAAGACCGCCATTGGTCTGCAGCTTCTTTTGCCCGAGCGCAGTGCCTGGGAATGGCTCACCTACCTCAAGGAGCAGCAAAGCGAGCAAAAACGCTATGCGCTAATCGCTAAAAACCTAAGCTTCAGCATGTACCGAAGGGTGCGTAAACTGCCCCTTTTTGATGGTGGTCCCTTTGAATACGGCTTAATTGCCGAGGAGCGCTACACCCGGCTCATGCCGCTTGGCATGATGGCCGAGCGGACCATAGGCTACTGGAGGCCCGACGCCAAGGCCGGACTCGAGGCCACCTTTAATAAAGTATTGGGCGGCCAAAACGGACTTCGTTGGATGCAGCATTTTGGCAAGGGCCAGTGGAAGCCGCTCGAAGCCAACTACGAGGTGGAGCCGCGCGACGGAGCCGACATCGAAACTACCCTTGACACGCGCATTCAAGACATTGCGCATCGGGCTCTACTGCAGCGACTTGTACAGTTTCAGGCGGAACACGGTTGCGTGATTGTGATGGAGGTGGCCACGGGCAAAATCCGCGCAATGGTTAACCTGGGACGCGAAAAAGGCGACTCGACGTACACCGAGCTTCGGAACTATGCCGTCTGGGAACGAACCGAGCCCGGATCCACATTCAAGTTTGCTGCCCTTTTGGCCGCACTCGAAGACGGCGTGGTAGACACCGCCACCAAAGTCGATACCGACGGAGGCGTTTATATGGTCTACGGCAAAAAAGTAAACGACTCCCACAAAGGCGGCTACGGCGTGATTTCGCTCGGACGCGCCTTGGAAGTATCGAGCAACACCGGAGTAGTTAAGGCAATTTACCCCAAGTATGCCGCCAACCCGCAGGAATTTATTGACCGCCTGTACCAAATGGGCTTGGGCGACAAAACAGGCATCGAAGTCAACGGCGAGAGCAAGCCCTTCATTCCACAACCCGGCAGCGCTCGCTGGTCTGGTACCACCCTGCCCTGGATGATGTTTGGCTACGGAGTGCAGTGCACGCCCCTTCAAACCTTGGTTTTTTACAATGCCCTGGCCAACGAAGGCAAGATGGTGAGGCCCCGCCTCTGGGAGCGAACTATAGACCGCGGTCAGGTCGTTGCCGAATCGGAAGTGGAATACATTCGCAGCAGCATTGCGTCCAAGGAGAATGTGGCCAAGGTCCGCAACCTTATGGAGAACGTCGTGCTGCGCGGAACCGCTACCAACATCCGGCTCGACTCGCTAAAGCTCGCCGGCAAGACGGGTACCTGCCAGCTGGAGTACTGGAATCCCGAGAGAATGGGCTACCAGGCTTCGTTTGCAGGCTACTTTCCGGCGGACAATCCCAAGTACTCATGCGTAGTGGTGGTTTCACGGCCCATTAAAAGCATGGGCTACTACGCCAACGTGGTGGCTGCGCCCGTATTTCAGGACATAGCGGTTGGCATTACCCGATTTATTCCCGACGAGCAGGCCCCGCCCAAGGGTTACTGGACGGAGGGCCTCGAAAACATTGCCCAAAAGCAGTCTGCTTCGAGCGAAAAGCAATGGGCCGATGCCGAAGCCGACCTTGAGCGCGGAACCATGCCCAACTGGACCGGCTGGAAGGCCACCGACGCCCTGCGCCTGCTCGAACGCAAGGGCTACACCGTGCAAACCAAGGGGAACGGACGCGTGCGTTCCTGGAATCCTGGCGTCGGACGCAAAACCATTATGCTGATTTTAGGATGAAGCTGCTGAAGAACTTGCTCTATGGCCTGCGCCTGACCGACGTACAGGGCAGCACCAATTTGGCGGTGGAATTCGTGGCATCCGACAGCCGAAGCGTGCGTGCCGACAGCCTTTTTATCGCAGTGCGGGGCAGTCAATCCGACGGACACCGATACCTTGATCAGGCAATTGCAGCAGGCGCAAAGGCCCTGATAGTCGAAGAGCTTCCAAGCGCTCCCTCAACCAGTGTCACCTGGATTGTGGTCGACAACAGTGCCGAGGCCTACGCCCAAATTGCATGCTCCTGGTTTGACCAGCCCAGCCATAGCATGAGCGTGGTCGGCGTAACCGGGACCAACGGCAAAACCACAACGGCGACCCTACTCTACCACATGCTGATGTACCGCGGAACCAAAACGGGCCTGATCAGCACCGTGAAGGTCTGCGTGAACTCCGCCGAAGAAGCCGCAACCCATACCACTCCCGATGCTTGGGTACTTCAAGGCCATTTGGCTCGCATGAGGGACGCCGGCTGCAAGGTGGTGTTTATTGAAGTGAGCTCGCACGGTCTGGTGCAGCACCGCGTGACGGGTTTGCGCTTTGCCGGAGCGGTCTTTACCAACATTTCTCGCGACCACCTCGACTACCACGGGACCATGGACCACTACGTGGCCGCTAAAAAGTTGCTATTCGACGGGCTGGCTCCAGAAGGCTTTGCCCTAGTGAACTCCGACGACAAGCACGGCGAAACCATGCTCTTAAATTGCGGAGCGCGCCAAATTACTTATGCACTCAAGCGCCCGGCAGACATCAAGGTTAAGGTTTTAGAATCACACCTTCAAGGAACCCTTCTGAGCATCAACCAGCGGGAGTGCTGGTCGCAGCTCATTGGCGGATTCAATGCCTACAACATGGCTGCAATGTATGGGGTCGCTGTTGAGCTGGGAATTCCGGCAGACGAAGCGCTTCAAGCCCTTAGCGCGGTGCGAAGCGTAGACGGCCGGTTCCAGAAGGTTCCCGGGCCCGACGGCCGCATGGGAATAGTTGACTATGCCCACACTCCCGATGCGCTCGAGAACATGCTTAAAACGCTTCAGGAACTCAATCAAGGCGACCAGCAAATAATCACGGTTATAGGCTGCGGAGGCGATCGCGACAAGGGCAAGCGCCCAGTAATGGCAGGTATTGCGGCAGACCGCAGCACCAAGGCCATACTCACCAGCGACAATCCACGCAGCGAAGACCCCGAGGCCATTCTCGACGACATGGAAGCCGGCCTAGACCCCGTTCAAAAACGCAGAACGCTCAGAATCAGCGACCGCGCGCAGGCCATCAAACTTGCCGTGCAGCTGGCCAAGCCCGGAGACGTCATCTTGGTCGCCGGCAAAGGCCACGAAACCTACCAAGAAATCGCAGGAGTCAAGCACCCTTTTGACGACGTAGCCACCCTCAAAGACCAGTTTAACGCCCTATAAACC